>NZ_CADCWS010000132.1 GCF_902806475.1 Candidatus Frankia nodulisporulans | reverse complement strand
CCACGGTGGAACCCGGTCTCGGCACAGTGTCGGCATGGACCCCAGACGCGACCCGTTTCGACTGAGCCTCGCGAGCTACCCGCTGAGCCACGCCGTCATCGCCAGGTTCAGCGACATGGATGTCAACGGGCATCTGAACAACGTCGCCCTCTCCTCCTACTACGAGGACGCCCGGGTGGCCGTCGACCTGCGTGTCTTCCCAGAGGCACCCGGACGGCGCTCCTTCTCGCTGGTCGTGGCCCAGGTGAGCACCCAGTATCTCGCCGAGGCGCCGTTCCCGGGCACCTACACGATCGGGATCGGCGTCTCGCGGCTCGGCACCACCTCGTTCACCCACAGCGCCGGCCTCTTCCTCGACTCGGTGTGCCTGGGCCTGAGCGACGCGGTGATCGTCCACCTGGTGGACGGCCTGCCCACCCCCCTGCCACCCCACCTGCGCACCATGATCGAGACGGTGGCCTTTCCCGCCCCCGGCATCTCGACCCCCAGCCCATCCGGCATCGAGGCGACCCCCGACCTCGACGCCCCGGATGCCCGACCAAGATAATCAACGGCGTTGACGACGTTCCGCCGCGCCTCTCCAGAGGAGGATCAGGAACCGTCCGGACGAACCCGTGAGGTCACAGCGGCCATCCGGGCAGATTGCGGATGATCATCCAGGCCAGGGCGGTCGCGCCCAGACCGTAGGCGAGCGCGGGGGGCAGCGGGGCACGACGGCCCTGCCAGACCGCCCGGGTCTGGCGCACGAGCAGGCCGAGGAGCAGGGGCGCTCCGGCCAGAACGAACAGGTTGTCATGGCCGGCCCGCGCCCAGTGGCCGTGCAGGAGATCGTAGGTGAGGCGCAGGGTTCCACAGGCCGGGCAGTCCAGGCCGGTGACATGGCGGATCAGACAGGTGGGCATCGCCACGGTCGGGTCGTGCGGGTCGTGGCCGTAGACGTAGGTGAGGCCCAGCGCGGCGCCGGCCATCACGGCGGCGCCGGCCATCCGACGTCGTCGAACCCGCTCGGACGACAGCGACAGCGACCGTGGCGGTGGCGGTGGCGCGGGTGGCGGTCCCGTCTCCGCCGGCGGCAGGGGTGTCCCCGTGGACGCCGACGGGGACGGGAGTCGCTCAGTCACGCAGCGGCCGGCCCTGCTTGTCGTGGACGCTGCCGGTGAGCATCATGATTCCGTCGATGAGCGCCCAGATGCCGAGGCCGCCGCAGGTGAACAGCTGGGCGAGGGCGATGCCGGTGTTGCCCAGGTACCACCGGCCGGCGCCGACCCCACCGAGCAGGATCTGCAGCAGGCCGGCGGTGAGCTTCTGCTTCTCCGAGTAGGGCTCACCGGTGACCGGATGGCGGCCGAACGGGGCATTGGAGTCGAAGGGGGCGGGCTGCCCGTAGCCGGAGGCAGGCCCGTATCCGGGGCCGCCCTGGCCCTGGTAGCCACCTGGATAGCCCGGCTGACCGCCATAGCCGGGCTGACCGCCCTGGTATCCGCCCTGGCCCGGCTGGCCCTGGTAACCGCCCTGGCCCGGCTGGCCCTGGTAGCCACCCTGCTCGGCCCAGTTCGGATCGGTGTAGCCGCCGGGCTGGCCGGGATTCGGTTGTCCCTGTGCGTCCTGCGGTTGCCATGGCGTGGTCATCGTGTGCTCCCAGGATGTGCGCTGCCCGCGGCCTGAGGCGTGGCGCCTGGACGGTCACCGGAGATCGAAGATCTCTGGCTGTCCGGCTGCCGCGGCGCCCCCCGCGCGGTGATCGAGGCGATGGTATCGGGGCCCGCGGGTCCCGCGACCTGGGCTGGTGCATCGCAAGCTGTCCGTTGGGCGACTCGCTGCGCAGTGCGACAGGTTCAGCGCCTGGGGTCATGACGCGGGGGATGGGTATGACTGCCGGCGCCGGCTCGGCCTCACCAGGGCGACGCCGGTGGTCCGCGGCGAACGGCCCCATAGTGCCCCACCTCGCTGAGGACACCGCGCCCGGCACCGGATCGGTTCCCCGGGGGAGCGCGCCGCCGGGAGTCGCCGGTGCGCACGCGCGGGCCGGGTCACCGTGGGGGCACGGACGCGTGGTGGGGGAGTCGGTCGGCGTCCAGGATGGGCGTGATGACCTGGTGTTCTTCGGTATCCGTCGGGGGAATGCGATGTGCCGGCCGAGAGCGGCTTTGTGGCGGTGTTCCGTATATCGCGGATGCGCGGTGCGGAGTCGGGTGCGCGGATGGCCTCGACAATCGGCGGCCGACGTGAAATCCGTACGGTTTCGCCACCCGCCGCGCCGTGGCGTCTTCTACAGTTCACCCTGAGTCCATCTGCGGCGTTCGCCGTGGCCCGGAGGTGACGGGCCGCAGCCGGGATGGGAACAGCCTGGAAGGCGGTGTGCGCGCATGTACGACGACGCGGCGGGCGCGGGTGCGGAGGCGGGCGGCGGGGCGGCCACGGCGGAGTTCGCCCAGGCCGCGATGGAGATCCTTGAACCGTTCGCGGAGAAGTACGGCCTGTACCTGGCGGAACGAACCTGCTGGCACCTGCTGTTCGCCAGCGGGCGGCGGGTTCTGGACGTGGCCTGCGATCCCTGGTCGTGCTGGGCGCTGGGTGCCCAGGTCGGCCTGCGGGAACCGGCTCCGGTCGACGCGGGGGAGCACCCGCGGGCGTTGGGCGTCCAGGATGTTCTCCAGGCCGTCCACGGGCTGCGGGAGAACACCTGGCGGTGGACGGCGGCGGATCCGGCACAGCTGCGCGAGGTGCTGCGTACCCTCGCGGCGCTGCTCGACCGGTACTGCGCGGATCTGCTGCTCGACGACGAGGCGTTCGCCCACGCGGAACGTCTCGTCCAGCAGACGACCGCGCGCCGCGGCGCATTCCTGCGGGAGTTCGAGGAGCACTGAGCACACGGGCAACACTGAGCACACGGAAGGCCCGCGGCGCCGGGTGAGCACGGACGAACAGGCGTCGTTGCCGTTCCCGCGACGTAGGAGGAATGCGTCTGGCGGGCCGGCGGGCAACGTCGTTCGGCGATCGGGCCCAGCGACCGGGCCGGCGATCGGGTGCGGGACGGATGACCACCGGCGGTGGTCCGAACGTCCTTCGGGGAGGCTACCTCTGGCGGTCGTGCGCGTGGCGTCCGCCGGAGAGCATGACCAGTGAGAACCAGCAAAGGCCGCAGTTCGACTGTTCGACGGTGGAACGGGCGTCGTCCGCGAGAGTTTCACGTAACCCCCGGGAGAGGCGATGACCGTCCAGTATGTGCGGGATGCGCTGCCCGGCGCAGGTGCCGGTGACAGTCGCGGTCCGACCGGCGTCCCGGTCCCGGCCGTCCCCGGGGCGGGACCGCCCCGGCTGCGCGCCCCGCAGCTCGCCGACCTCGCCGCAGCGTCCATCCGGGAGACCCACGGGGCGGTGCTGTACCTGACCGCCGACCGGGCCTACAAACGTCGCAAGCCACTGCCCGCCGGCCCGCCCACCGCCGCCGAACTGCGCGAACGCGAACAGCTGTGCGCCGCCGAGGTGACGCTCAACCGCCGGCTGGCACCCGATGTCTACCTGGGAGTCGCCGATCTGTACGACGACGCCGGCACCCTGCTCGACCATCTGGTGGTGATGCGGCGGATGCCGGCGAGCCGTCAGCTGTCCACGCTGGTGCGCCGGGGCGCGCGGCTCGCGCCGCTGCTGCGTTCGATCGCCCGGGCGCTGGCGGTGTTCCACCAGCGGTGCGAGACGTCCCCGCGGATCGCCGCGGCGGGGGAGCGGGCGGCGCTGGAGGCCCGCTGGCGGGAGGGTCTGGCCGGGATCTCGGTGTTTCGCGGCAGCCAGCTCGCCGCCGCCGTCGTCGACGACATCGGCCGGCTGGCGCTGCGCTACCTGGCCGGACGCGGTGAGCTGCTCGCCGAACGGACCCGGGCCGGCTGGATTCGCGACGGCCACGGCGACCTGCTCGCCGAGGACATCTTCTGCCTCGACGACGGCCCGCGGATCCTCGACTGCGTCGAAAGCGACCCGCTGGCCCGCGCCGGGGACATCCTGGGCGATGTCGCGTCGCTGGCGATGGACCTGGAGCGGCTGGGCGCGGCCGAGGAGGCCGCCGACTTCCTGGAGGACTACCGCGAGTTCAGCGGCGAGGTCCATCCCCGCTCCCTGCAGCACTTCTACGTCGCCTACCGGGCGTTCGACCAGGCCCGGACGGCCTGTGCGCACGGGCAGGGCGATCCGGACGCCGCCGAGCGGGCCCGGCGGCTGCTGGCCGTCGCCCACCGGCATCTGCGTTCCGGACGGGTACGCCTGGCCGTCGTCGGTGGCCTGCCCGGCACGGGGAAGACGACGCTGGCCAGCCGGCTGGCCGAGGTCGGTGACTGGGTCCTGCTGCGCAGCGACATCATCCGCCGGGAACTCGCCGGCGTACCGGCCGGCCCCGACGAGGGCACGTTCGGTGTCGGCCGGTACGCCCCGGAGATCACCGACGCCACCTACACGGAGATGCTGCGGCGGGCCCGGGCGGCGCTGTGCCGGGGGGAGAGCGTGGTCCTCGACGCCTCGTTCTCCAGCGCCGGGCACCGCACGATCGCCGCGCAGCTCGCCGGCGAGGTCTGCGCCGATCTGGTGGAGCTGCACTGCGTGACCGCACCGGAGGTCGCCGCCGCCCGGATCGCCCGGCGGATCGCCGCCGGACCCGGCGCGAGCGAGGCGACCGGGGCCATCCACCAGGCGATGGCGGCCCGGGCCGACCCGTGGCCGTCGGCGACGGTGGTGCGCACCGCGGTGTCCGTGGCCGAGGCGCTGCAGACCGTCCTGAACCACCTCGACTAGCGGCAGCCGAGCCCCGCCCCGCGGGGACCGGGTGCTCCGGTGCTCCGGTGCTCCGGTGGGCTGGCCGGTTGGCGGGTCGGCGGGCTACTTGTCGATGCGGGTGGCGTAGACGGCGGCCTGGGTGCGGCTGGACAGTTCGAGCTTCTCCAGGATCGCCGACACGTAGTTCTTGACCGTCTTCTCCGAGAGGTGGATACGCCCGGCGATCTGCCGGTTGGTCAGCCCCTCGGCGATCAGCACGAGGATCTGACGCTCCCGCTCGCCGAGCGTCGAGAGCTTGCGGTCCTCGGTCGGCCCCTCGCGCAGCCGGGTGAGCACCCGCTGGGTGACCGCCGGGTCGAGCAGGGACCGCCCCGAGGCGATGGTGCGGATCGCCCCGACCAGGTCGGTGCCCTTGATCTGCTTGAGCAGGTAACCGGCCGCCCCGGCCATGATCGCGGCGAACAGGGCGTCGTCGTCGTCGTACGAGGTGAGGATCAGGCAGCCGATCTCGGGATGCGCGGAGCGCAGATCCCGACAGACGTCGATACCGTTGCCGTCCTCGAGGCGGGCGTCCAGCACGGCCACGCTCGGCCGGGTCGCGGGAATACGGCGCAGCGCCTCGGCGGCCGTCGAGGCCTCACCGACCACGTCGATGTCACCGGTCTCGGACAGCATCTCCCGGATCCCCCGGCGGACGATTTCGTGGTCATCCAGCAGGAAGACCCGTACGGTACTCACAGGGTGACGATACCGCCCCCTCCGGTCGCTTTGGCCTTGATCGTCGGGTGAGCCTGGCGGCAGGGGCCCGTCCGTGCCGGTGGATGGCCGGAGTCACCGTGCGCGGCGAGCTTCCCACCATCCACGCAGGATGCTACTCTATGAAGTTTTTTGCTCTCGAAGAGTAAGTTTCGCCGGATGGTGGAAGCATGGGGGAGGAGCGTCCGATCCAGCGGGCAGCGGCCCTGGGACCGGGCGGTGCTGACGTGACGCGCGGCCCGCCCGCGTGACCAGGTGTGCGGCCACAACCGGGCCGCCCACCCAGGACAGCCACGGGCCGCCCGGGGGCGCGGTCGGGTAGGGCCGGTCGGTTTGACGGGGCGAGGTGATGATCACGCAACCCAGAGACGCCGCGATGGCCAGCGCGGGTGACACGGCCGGTAGCTCCTCCGGAGTCAGGCCGCCCACCACGCCGGGTGGGGCACGCCTGCCCAGCTCCCCATCCCCTCCGACACTCCCACCGTCCTCGTCCTCGACGAGGTGGCGGCGGTGGTGGTGGCGGCCCGGCCCACGCCGCTGGACCGTGACCGCCGGGCTGTACCTCGCCATGGCGCTCGGGGTCGCCCTCACGGTGCCCGACCCGGCCGCGATGTACGTGCTGCGGGTTGGCATCGTCCTCGGTGAACTGCTGCTGCTGTACGTCGCCCTGCGGACCGGAGCCCGCACCCATGGCCGGGCCCGATGGTGGCGCTGGCTGCTCGCCGCCGCCATCGTCGTCACGATCATGGTCGGTATCGCTGTGGCCTCGACGGGGCCCGTGGGTGGCCCACAACCGGACCAGCTTTGGATGACCTACGGCCAGCTGGGCTACCTCGCCCCGGTCGGGATCCTGGTCGCCTGCCTGCTGATCTACCCGATCCGGGCGGCCGCGGGCCGGGACCGTGCCGGGGACCCCCTGGGCCGCCGATGGTGGATCACCACCCTGCTCGACAGCGTGATCGCGGTGGGCTCGGTGGGCATCCTGTCCTGGGTGCTGTTCCTGCGCCGCGTCGTCGCCGCCACCACCGCCGGCGGTGGCGAGAACCTCGTGGTCACCTTCTCGCTGTGTGCCGCGAGCCTGCTGCTCGTGTCCGTCGCCCTGGTGCTGTGGGTCTTCCGGCGGCCCTCGCCCGCCGCCGGGTTCGCCCTGCTCTCAGGTGCGCTGATCGCGATCAGCGCGAGCCTGCTGTCGTTCACCACGAAGGTCGTCTTCGGCGACTCCCTGGTGAAGGACGGCGCCGAACTGTGCTGGATCGTCGCGGGCTGGTGTTTCCTGCTGGCCTGCCTGCACCCCGGGAACACGGCGGCCACCGACCCGTCCGAGGATCGTGACACCGTCGACGTGCCCCTGCCCGCTCGCGGCCTCATACGGGGCCGCGAGCGGGCAGGTCCGCAGCGCTGGGCGCACACCACCCTCCCCCTGCTGCCACTGGCCATCGCCGTCCTGGTCATCGTCATCGACGTCCTCGGCGGACACGACCTGGAGATCGTCGACGTTGTCGCCCTGCTGGCGCTGCCCCTGCTCGTCCTGGCGCGCCAGACGATCATGCTCGGTGACAACGTCCAGCTGCTGCAGCGGCTGGAGCGCAGCGAACGGCGCCTCCACTGGCAGGCCTTCCACGATCCGCTGACCGGACTCGCCAACCGCGCGCTGTTCGGGCAACGGATCGCGCACGCGTTGAGCGACCAGGCCCGCAACGGGCTCAGCCTGGCCGTGCTCTACGTCGATCTCGACGACTTCAAACAGGTGAACGACACCCTCGGGCACGGCGCGGGCGATCGGCTGCTGCAGCTCACCGCCGCCCGGCTGACGCGGGCGGTACGCGCCGGGGACACCGTGTCCCGCCTCGGCGGGGACGAGTTCGCGATCCTGCTCGTCCCCGGCAGCGAGGCCCCCGCCACCGTGGGCAGCAGAGTGCTGACCGCCGTGCGCGCCCCCGCCCTGCTCGCCGGGACCCGCCACAGCGTGCGGGCCAGCCTCGGCCTCGTCGTCGCCGAAGCGGCCGAGGAGCTGTCCGCCGAACTCCTGCTGCACCGGGCCGACGCCGCGATGTACGCGGCGAAGCGCACCGGCAAGGGCAGCCTGACCATCTACCAGCCCGGCCTGGAAGAGGGCCGGGACGGCGGTGAGGACTCCGCCCACGCGCTGCGGACCGCGCTGATCCGTGCCCTGCGCGTCGGACCCGGCGACGACGAGCTGCGGATGTCCTACCAGCCCATCGTCACCCTGCCCGGCGGTGAGCCCGCCGGAGTGCAGGCCGAACTGCGGTGGCGGCACCCCGACTACGGTGAGGTGCCGGCGACAGCCCTGGTACCCACCAGCGAACGCGCCTGGCTATTCCCGGTGATCACTCTTGTCGCCCTGGCCAGGATCTGCGCGGACCTGCCCCGGCTGCGCGCCGGATCCACCCCGCCGCCGGTCCACCTGCCTCTGGCGACCACCGTGCCCCCGACGTCCGCGGTCCTCGACGCGATCTGCGCCGCCCGCGCCGACGGCCGACTGCGCGCCGGCGAGCTGGTCGTCGACCTCCTCGACGCCGAACGCGGCCTGGACTGGCACGCCTGGCAGGAGTGGACAGCGCCGCTGTCCGCCCGGGACATCCAGCTGTGCCTGGCCGACTTCGGTGCCGCCGACTCCAACATCGTGCTGCTGTCCCTGCTGCCTATCGACATGGTGGTGCTCACCCCCCTGATCACCAGGATCTGGACGTCCCCGTACGAGGACCCCGCACTCCAGCCCAGGGTGGACACGCTGAACAACAGCATCCGGCGGATGCTGCAACAGCTGGGGGACCGTATCATCGCCAGCGACCTGGCCAGTGACAGCGTGCCCACCGCCCTCGCACTGGGCATCTGCCTGGCCACCGGCCAGTTACCGAACCTGCCCCCGTCACGGTCGCTGTCCCCGTCGACACACGACGCCCACCCGCCCGCCGCACCAGCTCCGACGATCAGAGCCGGTCCACCGCGGTGATCCGCACGGCGGCGACGCCCGCCTCGTCCGAGGCGGCCAGATCGATCTCGGCGCTGATCCCCCAGTCGTGGTCGCCGGCCGGGTCGTCGAAGATCTGCCGGGCCGTCCACACCGGACCGTCCTGGGTGAGCAGCAGCATCGCCGGGCCCCGCGCGTCCGGGCCGGTGCCGATCCGGTCGTGCTCGGCGTAGTAGCCGGCGAGCGCGGCCTGCCACCGCTCGGCGTCGAAGGTCGAACCCGCCACTCCCGATCCGCCCGGCGGCGGACCGTCCAGCTCACCGAGCAGGTCGTAGCGGCGCAGCGCCGCCAGTTCCACCCGGCGGAACAACGCGTTGCGCACCAGCACCCGAAACGCCCGTGGGTTACCGGTCACCGCCGGCGGTCGATCGTCGACCGCCGAGGCCGCGAGCGCCGCGTCGGCGGAGGCATCCGGGTCGCTGAGCCGCTCCCACTCGTCGAGCAGACTCGAGTCGGTCTGGCGGACCAGTTCCCCCAGCCACTCGGTGAGATCGGTGACCTCCTCGGTGCGGGCGTCCTCGGGCACCGTCTGGCGCAGCGCCTTGTAGGCGTCGGCCAGATAGCGCAGCAGCAGTCCCTCCGAACGGGCGCCCGTAGAACGACACGTACTCGGCGAACGTCATCGCCCGTTCGTAGAGCTCGCGGGCCACCGACTTGGGCGCCAGCTCGTAGTCGTCGACCCAGGGATGGCCCTGCCGGTAGGTCGCGTACGCCGCGCCGAGCAGCTCGGCCAGCGGCCGCGCATAGGTGACCTCCTCGAGCAGTTCCATCCGCCGGTCGTACTCGACACCCTCCGCCTTCATCGCCGCGACCGCCTCGCCGCGGGCCCGGCTGAGCTGGGCGTGCAGCACCTGGCGGGGATTGTCCAGCGTCGCCTCCAACACCGACAGCACGTCGAGGGCATAGCCGGGCGCCGCCGGGTCGAGCAGCTCCAGCGCCGCCAGCGCGAACAGCGACAGCGGCTGGTTGAGCGCGAAGTCGAGCTGCAGCTGCCCGGTGATCCGCACGGTGCGCCCCAGCTCGTCCGGGCCGTCGAGACGTTCCACCACACCGGCGGCCAGCAGGGCCCGGTAGATCGCGATCGCCCGGCGGATCAGCCGCCGCTGGGTGGCGGGGTCGGAATGGTTGTCGGTGAGCAGATGGCGCATCGACGCGAACGCGTCACCCGGCCGGTTGATCACGTTGAGCAGCATCGCGTGCGACACGGTGAACTGGGACGTCAACGGCTCCGGCTCGGCCGTCACGAGCCGGTCGAACGTCGGCTCGCCGTAGCCGACACTGCCCTCCGGTGGCTTCTTGCGCACCACCTTGCGCCGTTTCTTCGGATCGTCCCCGGCCTTCGCCAACGCCTTCAGATTGTCGACCACATGCTCGGGGGCCTGCACCACGACATTGCCGACGGTGTCGTACCCGGCGTGCCCCGCACGTCCGGCGATCTGGTGGAACTCCCGGGCGGTCAGCAGCCGCACCTTCGTCCCGTCGTACTTCGACAGGGCGGTGAACACCACCGTGCGGATCGGCACGTTGATGCCCACCCCGAGGGTGTCCGTCCCGCAGATCACCTTCAACAGCCCCGCCTGCGCGAGCTGTTCGACCAGCCGCCGGTACTTCGGCAGCATCCCCGCGTGATGCACTCCGATGCCATGACGCACCAGCCGGGAAAGCACCTTCCCGAACCCGGCGGTGAACCGGAACCCACCGATCGCCGCCGCGATCGCGTCCTTCTCACCCCGCGACGACACGTTCACACTCATCAACGCCTGCGCCCGTTCCAACGCCTGCGCCTGGGTGAAGTGCACGACGTACACCGGGGCCTGGCGGGTCTCGAGTAGCTCGGCGATCGTCTCGTGCAACGCCGTGGTGACGAACCGGTAGAACAACGGCACCGGACGCTGCGCCGAACTCACCACCGCCGTCGGCCGCCCGGTGCGCCGGGTCAGATCCTTCTCGAACCGCGACACGTCGCCCAGGGTCGCCGACATCAGCACGAACTGGGTGTTCGGCAGTTCCAGCAGCGGCACCTGCCAGGCCCAGCCCCGGTCGGGATCGGCGTAGTAGTGGAACTCGTCCATCACCACCTGGCCGACGTCCGCGGCGACCCCGTCGCGCAGCGCGATGTTCGCGAGCACCTCCGCCGTGCAGCAGATGATCGGCGCCGCGTCGTTGACACTGGCGTCGCCGGTCATCATCCCGACGTTCGACGCCCCGAACATCGCGCACAGGGCGAAGAACTTCTCGCTCACCAGCGCCTTGATCGGCGCCGTGTAGAACGTGCGCCGCCCCGCGGCCAGCGCCGCGAAGTGCGCCCCGGCCGCGACCAGGCTCTTGCCCGACCCGGTCGGCGTCGCCAGGATGACGTTCGACCCGGACACGATCTCGATCAGAGCCTCCGACTGCGCCGGGTACAGCTCCAGGCCCTGCTCGGACGCCCACGCGGTGAACGCGTCGTAGAGGGCGTCCGGATCCGGCTCGGCGGCGATCGTGGTGGCGAGGGCGGAGGTGGTGAGCGCGGGGGCGCCGGGGGCAGCCGGAGCGCCGGCGACACGCGGGGGAAGGTGGTCGGCGAGAGTCATGGTCTCCTGATCGTGCCTGATCCTCGCGACCCACCGCACCGCGGCGCCGTCCGAAGTCGGCGCCACGGGCCAAACGAGCGGCCCCGTCAGCCGTCTGCGCTGGCCAGCCACGTGGTGCGGGGGAGCGGCCCGGCCCTGTCAGCCGGCCATGCGGCGGGTGATCGTGTCCGGTGGTTCGGCGTGCAGGACCCGGCCCGGGGCGCGCTCGTCGGCGAGCAGCCAGTAGCCGCGGTCCTCGTGCAGCCCCACCTGCGGTGGCGGCTGGCAGGTACCGCCGACCCGATGGGCGTCGAACCCGCTGGTGGCGCTGGCGAACGTCGTATGGCAGGTCGGGCAGTGCGCGGCGGTCAGCGCGGTCCACCGGGCGTCGCAGCCGCCGCAGGCAAGCAGGATGGGACGTTCGTACTCACTGTCCCGACCAGCCATCCGGCCACCTTTCCCCCGAACCCTCATATCCCCGAACCCTTATATCCCCGTAGACC
>NZ_CADCWS010000131.1 GCF_902806475.1 Candidatus Frankia nodulisporulans | reverse complement strand
CGAGCCCGTTGTTCCCGGGCGGCTGGCCATGGTTCCGTAGGAAACAGGTGCTGTTTCGGTCGCCCTGGTCAGGTGGCCTCCACCTGACCAGGGCGGTGCGACGTATCCACGGCTGGCCGATGCCGCTGTTCGGCGATTCTGGCCGCGGTGGAAATCGGGGGGCGGGGTAGCGGGCTGTCGACCAGAATCTCGTAGCGGCGTCTCGGCGCATGATCTGAGAGCGCGGTGTCGGCCGTGGCCGGCGCCCGGTGGAAACGGTCACCGTAGGGGCGGGGCGCCGAGGGGTCGGCGGGCGTCGAGCGCGGTCGGGCCATCCGCGTGGGAACGTCCGCCGGGGGATGCCCCTGCGGGGGTGCCAGCTCGATCCAGCCCCGCTGGATGAGAAATGCGAGATCGGTCAGGACGGGATAGATTCCGCGGCCCAACGCGAAGGCGAGGTCGCGACCGGTCCGCCGGCCATCCATCCACGCGAGCAGGCTGACCTGCGGTGCGGCTGTCGGCATGCGGGCCGCACCGGACGCCGGCCGCGGCCGGGACCGCGCGGTCAGACCGAACTGGGTGCTCCACTGGTCGGCGACGGCCAGCCGCCGGGCGGTCTCACGTACCGCCCACCTGGCGTCGATCCCCGGCCGCGCGGGCAGCAGCGCCGGTACGGCCACGGCGCCGGGCCGCGCCGGCTGGCGGGCCACCGCGGTGGGTGCGGAGCTGGCCAGGGCGAACAGCGCGTCCATCACGGTGATCCGGGCCAGGATCTGTACGCCCGCACGCCCCAGCAGGCCACGTTCGACCAGTAGGGCGGGCACCTGGCCGATCGCTGCCCCCGCGGTGTGCACCGCGGTCCACTGCTGCGCCGTGACCCGTCCGGAGCGCAGGAGCACCGACTCCACCCCCGGCGCCGCGGACGTGCCGGCGTCGATGATCAGCCCGTCCTGGAAGGTCACCCGGCCGCTGGCGGCCCCGCGCACGTCCAGACTGCCGGTGAACGCGTCGTCGGCGCCGCCGACCAGGGCGGTCAGCAACCACTCCGCGCCGCCGATGACGCCCGAACGCTGACCCGATGCCGGACCTGATGCCGATGCAGGACCGGGTTCCGGAGCCGATGCCCGGAGCGGGACGGGGCGGCGGGTCGGCAGGCCGATGGCCTCCGTTCGGGGTCGATCGTTCGTCGGGGAAATGTAACCCCGAATGGTGTCCGTCTCATCGTCCATGGTGATATCCCTGGTGTGACAGGCTGATCGGGCAACGGTACGGTCGTTGTGTCCACACGATATGCCGGCGGTCTGTGTCATGTTATCGCCGAAACTGGCGAAGGAATTACATCCTCCGGTCATCGGGTTGAGGAGAACACGGTTATGGACATTGAGACCGCGCTCAAGGAAGCCATGCAGGTGGACGGCGCGGTCGGTGTTTCACTGGTCGACGCGGAGAGCGGAATGATGCTCGGTTCCGCCGGCGGCAGCCGGGAGTTCGACCTGGAAACGGCGTCGGCCGGGAACACGGAGGTGGTGCGGTCAATGCGTCGCGCTCTGGACGTGCTGGGCGTCCGGGACGGGATCGAGGACATCCTCGTCAGCCTTGACCGGCAGTATCACCTTGTCCGGTTGCTCGAGCGGGCGGACAGTCCGCTGTTCCTCTACCTGGTGCTGGATCGGTCCCGCGCGAATCTCGCGCTCGCCCGGCACAGCCTGCGGCTCATCGCCCGTGCACTCGACCTCTGAGTGACCCGCCCGTCCGTGGCTGTCGCCGACGGACGCCTGGAAGGAGGCCTCGATGATCACCGCAATCACGATCACTGACGCGGTACTGACCGAACTGCACGGCCTGCGCGCGCAGGTCCCCGGTGTGACCGGCACCGTCGTCGCCGCGGCCGACGGTCTGCTGTTCTGCGCGGACGCCGAGGGCACCCGGCCCGAGGTGATCGCCGCGATGGCGGCCGCCGCCCTGGGCCTTGGCAGATCGACCGGCCAGGAGGTCGGGCTCGGTCCGCTGGACGGGGTGGTCATCCGGTGCCAGCAGGGCCATGCGGTCGTCTACGCCGTGGGTGCGGCGCGGCTGCTCGTCGTCCTGGGCGATGAGGGGCTCGATCTGGAGATCCTGCACCTGCGCTCGAGGGGCACCGTGCGCCGGATCGACGCGGCGTTCGCCGCCTGAGCACGGCGTTCGCCGCCTGAGCACGGCGTTCGCCGCCTGAGCACGGCGTTCGCCGCCTGAGCACGGCACGGCTGGCTGTGGACGGGCAGGGTGCTCGTCCACGGTCAACGTCCGAGGGCTGTGGACAACTGAGGGCTGTGGATCAGTTGGTGTGCTCGAATACGTCCGTGTCCACGTGCTCGATCTGCGACCATGAGTGGTCGGAGCATCATGGATCGGGCGATCTTTCTCCCTGGGTGACATGCACGTCTCTTTCGGTGGGCTGCTACTGTCGGCGCACGGTGGAGGAGGTCCACGCCGAGATGGTGCGCGGCGCCGGGTCGGCACGGGCCAAGCCGATGTGTGCCACCTGCGGTCAGCGTCCCGCGCAGGACACCCAGTGCCCGCCGTGCCGGGATGATCGGCAGCGCCGGGCCGAGCAGGAGTTCGCGGCCTGGTGGGCGCAGCAGCGCCGAGGCCGAGGCCGCGGGCGTGGGCGCGGGGCCGGCACGGAGCCCGGGCCGTCGCACCTGCCCTCCGGTGTTCTGCCAAGCTCATAGGCTTATCTCACTGCACGGCGCAGGATCGATGGCGGCCCGAAACGACCGCCACCCGGGCGTCCGAGCTGGCCCGGCCGCACGGCGCCGACCGCCGGCGCGAACGTCCGGTCGGACGAAGGGAGAAGGTCGCCATGGCCTCGCGTACTCGCCACAACCACGCGGATCAGGATCCGGACCCGCGGGTCCGCGTGCTGGGGGAACCGGTCGAGAGCTATCCGGTGCTGCCCCCGGAGACGGCGCGTGGCAATCCCCGGCGGATCACCGTGGTCGGCGAGCCGATCCTGCACCGGCCCTGCCAGCCGATCACCGAGTTCGGCACACCGGAACTCGCCGCGCTCATCGACGACATGTTCGCCTCGATGTACGTCGCCGAGGGCGTGGGGCTCGCCGCCAACCAGATCGACGTCGATGCCTCCCTGTTCGTCTATGACTGCACCGACGACGACGGCGTCCGCCATGTGGGGCACATCGCCAACCCGGTGCTCGAGGAGCCCGACCCGACCGAGCGGCGCCTCGTCAAGAGCGACGAGGGCTGCCTGTCGGTGCCCGGCGCGTCGCAGGAGGTCGCCCGCCTCGAACGGGCCGTCGTGCGCGGCCAGGACCAGACCGGCGCGCCGCTGCGCCTGGAGGGCACCGGCTACTTCGCCCGCTGCCTGCAGCACGAGACGGACCACCTCAACGGAAGCCTCTACATCGACCGACTCTCCAGCCGTGGGCGGCGCAAGGTCCTCAAGGAGATGGAGGAGGTCCGCGACGAGATCTTCGCCCGTCGGGCCGAGCGGGCGGCGGCCCGCCAGCCGGCCGGCTAGGTTGGAACCGCCGATGCTGGCAGGGGTTCGGTCGATCTGAGGAGTACGCGGTGGACACGGCGTTGCGGGAGCTGGCCGAGGCGGCGACGGGTTTCATGCCCCCCGACGAGGGGGCGGCGTTGCACCGGGCGGCCGCCCAGGTGCCGGCCGGCGGGCTGATCTGCGAGGTCGGCACGTACTGCGGCAAGTCCACGCTCTACCTGGCCGCGGGTGCGCGGGCCGCCGGTGCCACGGTGGTCACCGTCGACCATCATCGTGGGTCGGAGGAGAACCAGCCAGGCTGGGAGTACCACGACAGCTCACTGGTCGACCCCCGCACCGGCCGGATGGACACGCTGCCCCATCTACGCCGAACCCTCGAGAACGCCCAGGTCGAGGACGTGGTCACCGCGGTCGTCGGCCGCTCCGAGCAGGTCGGGCGATGGTGGTCGACGCCGGTCGCCCTGCTGTTCCTCGACGGCGGGCACACCGAGGCGCAGGCCCAGGCCGACTACGAGGCGTGGGTCGGGCATGTCGTGCCCGGTGGGGCACTGCTCATCCACGATGTGTTCCCGGACCCGGCCGACGGTGGCCAGGCGCCGTACCACGTCCTGCTGCGCGCCCTGGCCGAGGGCTTCGAGGAGCAGTCGCGGACCGGTTCGCTGCGGACGCTACGCCGCGTCCTGTGACTGGCAGCCGCAGGTGCGCGCGGTCAGGGCGGTCGCCGGCAGGTCATCGCCGCGGAACAGCTGCTCGGTGACCCCGCCGGCCAGCGTGTCCACGGCGAGGATCACCGCCGCGCCCGTCCAGGTGGACTGCTCGACCGGCCAGAACACCTCATCGGCGAACTGCCAGCCGGTCCAGTAGCCGCCGCCGGCGTGGCGCAGGCACTGCATGTCGGTGACCAGCCGCCGCGCCGACTCGGTCTCACCCACCATGTGCAGGGCGATCGCGAGTTCGCAGGTCTCGGCCCCGGTGACCCACGGCTCGTCTGCGACGCAGCGGGCGCCGAGACCGGTCACGACGAACGTGTCCCACCGCGACGCCAGCCGGGCCTGGCCGGCGGACCCACGCAGCGCACCGCCGAGGACCGGGTAGTACCAGTCCATCGACCAGCGGTCCTTGGGCAGGAAGTACTCGGGATGGGCGAGCAGCGCGTGGTGCAGGTCGTCGGCGGCCCGCCCCCAGCGTGCCGAGGCCTCGGCGGCCCGCCCCCGACCACTCTCGCTGCCGCGGCCGCCGCCGCCCTTACCGCCGTCGCTGCCGATCTCGTCGATGACGGCGGCCAGGGCCATCCCGCAGCGCAGGCTGTGGAGGGTGCTGGAACAGCCGGTGAGCAGCGCCTCGGGGTAGTGGGCACCATCGGCGGACCGGGCCCACCAGATCTGCCCGGTGGGGGCCTGCAGCGCGGCCACGAAGTCGAGGGCGCGGCGGACCACCGGCCAGATCCCGGTGACGAACTCCTCGTCGCCGAACAGCAGCCACCGATGCAGGGCCGCGGCGGCGACGTAGGCACACTGGTTGCTGTCGACGAAGTCCTCCCGGACCGCGCCCCCGAGGTAGCTCGTCGCCCACGAACCGTCGGCCCGCTGGTTGCGGCACAGCCAGTCCCAGGCCGCGTCGGCGGCGTCGACCTGACCGCACAGGTCGAGCGCCATCGCGCACTCCAGATGGTCCCAGGCGTCGGTGTGCCCACCCGGGTACCAGGGGATCGCACCATCGGCTTCCTGGACGGCGGCGATCGCCTTCGCGGTCGCGGTGAGCGCCTCGGAATCCAGCACCGGAGCAGACTCAACGGACCGCACGAGTGGCCTCCTGGGTTGACTGTTTACGCAGGTAGAGCACGATGCTCTTGCCGAGCACCGGGTTGAGGACCCGCTCGGCGAGCTGCGTGACGCGAGGCCTGCGCATCATGTCCCACACCAGCATCCGGTGGTAAAGCCGCGTCGCCGGATGGTCGTCGTCATGGACACCGACAAGACACCGCAGCCACCAGTACGGCGAGTGCAGCGCATGGGCGAAATGCGTGTCGACCGGTTCGAGACCGACCTTCATCAGTCTTTCCCGCAGCTCGGAGCGCCGGTAGATGCGCACATGCCCGCCGGGCACCGTGTGGTAGGCCGAGGACAGGCTCCAACAGACCTTCTCGGGCAGCCGGTTGGGCACGGTGACCGCGATCCACCCGCCCGGACGCACCACCCGGGCGATCTCGGCCATCGCCGCGGTGTCCGCGGGAAGATGTTCGAGGATCTCCGCGGCGATGACCCGGTCGAACGTGTCGTCCGCGAACGGCAGAGCCAGCGCGTCGCCGCGCACCACGGCGGATCGTCCCGCCGGTGGCGCCTGCCCCTCCAGGGTCATCGCGCCGAGCATCGCCTGGACGTCCCGGATATCCGAGAAGGAGTAGTCCAGCGCGATCACCTGCGCGCCGCGGCGGAACGCCTCGAAGGTGTGCCGTCCACCGCCGCAGCCCAGGTCGAGCAGTCGGGTGCCCTCGGGCACGGGAAAACGGTCGAAGTCAACGGTGAGCATGGCGGCCGGTCAGTTCGCCGGCGCGGACGGCCCGGTCACCGTCGCCGAGGAGGTGGCGCCGGTGGGCACCGTCGAACCTGTGGACGAGACGGTGCCCGTGGCTGGCGTGGGTTGCGGTATCCACGACCAGGTCGCACCGGGATAGGGCGAGGTCGGGGTGCCGCCCACGGCGGCGATCCGCTCGGCGTACCAGGCCGCGGTGGCAGCACTCGCCGCGCGCCAGGAGAAACGCTGCTCCACCCGGCGGCGGCCGGCGGCACCCATCCGGGCCCGCAGGTCAGGGTCGTCGAGCAGCCGGCGGATCGCGCCGGCCAACGCCACCGGGTCACCGGGTGGGACGAGCAACGCCGCCTCACCGTCCGGCCCGGCCACCTCGGGCAGCGCGCCCGCGGTCGTCGCGACCAGCGCGATCCCGCAGGACAGCTCCTCGACAGCCGGCAGGCTGAAGCCCTCGTACAGCGAGGGAACGACCGCGACCTCGGCGGAGCGCAGCAGGTCGACGAGCTCCAGCTCCGGCACGCCGGAACGGAAGGTCACCGCGTCCGCCAGGCCCAGTTCGGCGACCCGGCGCTGGGCCTGGCCACCCTCGCGGACCTTCCCGACGCAGATCAGGTGGGCCAGCGGCCGCTCGCGGCGCAGCGCGGCGAGTGCCTCCAACAGCACCCCGAGCCCCTTGAGCGGCACATCGGCGCTGGTCACGACCACGATTCGGCCGGGTACCGGCGACGCCCCGGCGGGCGCCGGGGTGAAGATGTCCGAGTCCACTCCCAGGGGCACCGTGTGCATGCGCTCGGTGGGCAGCGCCATGTCCGTGATGATCTCGCGGCGCGAGCTCTCGGACGGGATGACGATCCCGTCCAGCCCGCGGGCCACCCGTGCCTGCATCGGCAGGAACGAGTACCACCGGCGGATACCGGTGCGGGCCTTCCAGCCGGATGTCGCCTCCAGGCTGAGCCGGCGGTCCACCGTGATCGGGTGGTGCACGGTGCTCACGACGGGGATCCGGTGGGGACGCAGCGCCGACCGCAGCGCCAGCAGGCCGTAACCCAGCCCCTGGTTGTCGTGGATGATGTCGAACGGTGGCCGCCCACTGGCAGCGCGTGGCCGCAGCGCCTGGTAGGCGCGCAGGCTGAACGACAGGGGTTCGGAGAACTGACCGGTGCGCATCATCGCGACCTCGACGGCGTCGGGTAGCGAGCGCAGCTCGGCCGCCTTCGGCCAGCGGAACGGGTCCGCCTCGCCGTAGAGATCGAGGCTGGGCAGCTCGGTCAGCTCGACGCCAGGGTCGAGCACCGGGTATGGCGGTCCGCTGACCACCTGCACGTGATGGCCGAGGGCGACCAGTTCGCGGGACAGATGTCGGACGTACACCCCCTGGCCACCGCAGGTGGGCAGGCTCCGGTACGACAACAACGCGATCCGCAAGTGTGCGCCCTCCGTCCGTTTCGGGCCATGGCTGGTCCCTCGACGTTGAGGGGGTGGTGCAGTTCGACACTAGGACATTCGCGGTTGACCTTCACCCGAATCACGTGACGCCCAGTTGCTCCCAGGCTGTGCAAAGACGGAGATCGTTGGAGTTGACACGGCTTCGTTGTGCCGTGGGCACCGTGCGCGCGGCCGGGACGGTGCCCACGGGGACGGTGCCCCGCGTGGAGCCCCGTCCCCGCACAGGCAAGCGGGCGATCGCCGTGGGCGGTCACCGCGCCAGCTTCACTCCTCGTCGACGAGAACGACCTCGGCCGGCACGTTTCCCCTGGTAGCACGGGAGTACGGGCACATATCGTGGGCAGCCGCGAGCAGCTCCTGCGCGACGGCGCGGTCGAGTCCGGGGACCTGCGCCTCGATCCGCGTGCTCAGGCCGAGGCCCCCGTCAGCCTGACCGAGTGACACGGTGACCGACACGGCGGAGTCCTTGACGTCGATCTTCCGGCCGCGCGCCACCGCCTTCAGCGCACTGTGGAAACATGCCGCGTAACCGGTTGCGAACAGCTGCTCGGGGTTCGTGCCCGGACCGTCGTCCCCACCGAGCCCCTTGGGCATGGACAGCTGCAGGTCAAGCCGGTTGTCGCTGGATGCCACCCGGCCGTCCCGGCCACCCCAGGCGGTCGAGGTGGCCGAGTAGAGCGCGTTCGTCATGCTGCCTCCATAGGTCGCGCGATAGATTTTAAGTAACCACAGCGGTGCCCTAAAAGGAAGTCGTCCACACCCCTCCTCGGCTTAGCCTTGCCCACATGGAGGCCACATCGAGCCGGGCCGGCCGGAGAATCCCGGTCCGGACAGGTCGCACGCAGCAGGTATGGCAAACCCGGCAGACACGGTGAGCGTGACGGACATGACGGACATCACGGACAGTCCAAATCCCACTGAAGCGGGCGGAACCGGCGAGGCATCCCGCCCTCGGCGGGGACGACCGCGGGACGCGACCATCGACACCCGGGTGCTGACCGCCGCCGTCGCGGAGCTCGCCGAGAACGGTGTCGCCGGGTTCAGCGTCAACAGCGTCGCCGCCCGCGCCGGAGTCGCGAAGCGCGGCATCTACATGCGCTGGCCCGACCGGGACGACCTCGTTCTAGCCGCCCTCGGCACCCTGGCAGCCGGCCTCGTCCCGCCCCGCACCGGAGCCCTGCGCGGTGACCTCCTGCGACTCGCCCCCCTGGTGGACGCGGTCTTCACCGAGCCACGGATGTCGATCCTCGGCCGCTGCATGGCCGAACTGCCCCGATTTCCGGCGATGTACGCCGCGTTTCGCCGTGAGTCGGTCGACCGCTGCGCCGCCGCCATCGAGGACGCCTTCCACGACGCGGTGACCCGCGGTGAGGCCCGTGCCGACCTGGACACCGACCTCGCCTCCGGCGCCTTCCTCGGTTCGCTGCTGGTCCGCCACGCCTTCGGTGCCCCTCAGCCCCTCGACCACGAGACCTTCCACAGCCGCCTGGTCGACTTCTGCCTCGCCGCCGTCCGCCCCGAACACCCCCCTGCCCCCTGACGGTCACCATCCCCGCAGGGTCACCGTCCGCACAGGGTCACCGTCCGCACAGGGTCACCGTCCGCGCTGAGCCCTCACCCTGGACGGTCACCGCGCCCGGCCGCTGCTCAAGCCGGACTCGCCACTGTGGATGGCTCACTGCCGCCGAGCGGTCACCGTCCGCCGATAGGCACCGATCTCGCTCGTGCCTGCCCATCCGCGGGTACCGCCGAGCCCAGCGGTGCAGCCAGTCGCTCTCGCCCTCACCTGAGGAGCCGCACCGCGGACGAGCACCGTGGCTGACCATGACCACCGGGACGCCCCGTGCCTCGCAGCCACGCCTTACCCCGGCTGTGCACAGCGCGCCGGTCCGACCACACCATGCCCATCCACGGGCACGGTGCGCCGCCTGTGGAGGCCCACCGTGCCCGTTCTCCCCACCGGGGCAGCGTGCTCCCCGAGGAGGCGGTGTCCGTGACACCATGGGGTCAGCCCCAGGTCACGCACAGGGGCAGCGTCCGCGGCCGTTGACGTGGCCCTCACCCTCAGCGGTCACCGTCAGCAGCACACCGGCACCACCCACGGCGATGGTCACCGTGGCGGGCCGCACCCTGATCCAGCACGGGCATCGCATCGACGGCCGCACTGACAGTGCCCGGTCACCGTCGCCTTCACGGTGCCCACCCTCCACCGGCCGACCGGTGACATCGCCGCACATCGCTGCGCGCACAGGGGCACCGCCCGGCGATACCCCGCCTCGGTCACCGTGAAACCGCGGATGCACCGCGCGACTCGACCCCGGCCGCCCGAGGGCCGGCGTCCACACCCGGCACCCTGCCCGATGACGAGCACCGCGCCCACAGCCGCCATCCCCGTACACAGGGCCCCGCTCCCGGACGGGCACCATCGCCGAGCACCGACAGGACCGCGTACGGGGACCCCGTCCTCAGGCGGGCACCGTGCCCGCAGCCACCATCACCCGTGCACAGGGCTCGACTCCCGGGCGGGCACCGTGGCCGAGCGCCGACGGGACCGCGGACAGCGCGCTCGCTGTCCGTCCGGGGAGAGCGTCGCGGGCGTCCGGCCGGTCGCCCTGTGGACGGCCCGGCGATGACCACCAGGCGGGGTGCGTCGTCCTGTCGACCGCATTGCCCGATCGCCGTGGACGGACACCGCGTCCGGGCGTCTCGACCGGGATGGTCACCGTCGACGTTGTGGATGAGCATCGTGGTGACATCAGGGGCAGATGTCGGTGACCGCCAGGGGATGGGGTGCGAAACGGCGGGCGGTCCAACTGGTCAGATCGGTCATGGAGGCACCGAGGACGGTGCCGTGGTTCGCCTGTGGATAGCGCCGGTAGTCCACGGTGGTGCCCGTGGCGCACAGGCGGCGCACGACGCGGTCGGTGTCCTGGCGGCGGATCACCGTGTCGCGGTCACCTTGCAGGATCAGCGTCGGTGCCATGCGGCGGGTGACCTCGTCCCGTTGCCGGGCGAAGGCGGTCGCGAACGGGGCCAGACGCAACGGGTTCTGCCGGAACGCGGCCCCCACGGGAACCCCGTTGCTCGCGGCCAGCAGGTCCGGCGCGCAGCGGGTCCGGGCGATGGCGAGCAGGCGACGACCCTTCGGGGTCAGGTAGCTGTTGAGGTTGATCCGGTGGTCAGCGTCGGCGGCGCCGATCATCGCGAGCAGCAGGTAGGCGACACCATCCGAATGGTGCTCCAGGGCGGTCAGCGATGCGGGCAGATCGGCCAGCGGGGCGGTCGCGATCACCCCACGAACTTGCAGGTCAGGTGCATAAGCGGTGGCCTGCGCCCCGGCGGAGAGCGCTGCCTGCCCACCCTGTGAATAACCCCAGAGGACGACGTCGCGCCCAGCCCCGCTGGCCCTGATGGCACGCGCGGCCCGGACGATGTCCAACGCCGCCCGGCCCTCCGGCCCGGCCACGTAGATGGCGTGCTCCCCGGGGGTGCCCAGGCCGGCGTAGTCCGTGAGGGTGACCACATAGCCCGCGCGGACGAGGGAGAACGTCCACGCGGCGGCGGCCAGCGGCGGCTCGGCGACGGACGGCGCGCAGGAGTCGGCGACCCCGGTCGTCCCGTGCGCGAACGACACCACCCGACGCCCACCGGTGGGCACCGCCGTGGCTGTGGACAGTGCCGTGGTCACCGTGGTCACCGTCGCCGTGGTCACCGTGCTTGCCGTGGTCACCGTCGAACCTGTGGGCACCGTCTTCGCGGTGGGCACCGTGGGTGCTGTGGATATCGCCGGGGCGGTCGGGGCGAGGACCAGACCGGACACCAGCGCTGTCGAGGAGGAGAAGGTCCGCGACCGGTAGACGATCCGCCAGGCTCGGATTCCGGGTGGTGCGCCGCGCACCTCGGTCTGCTCGACCAGGTCTCCTGGCCGCCCGGGTCCGCTGGGCGAGGGGGGACCGTCCGGGCTCGCACCGGCGGGCCGTCCACAGGCGGTCAACGGAACCAGGCCGAGGAGCAGAACGATCAGTGGCAGCCGCATCCCGCGGCGGGGGGAATCACCACTCACGGGCAGTCGCGGAAAAGGCACACAATAAGCGTATGGTTCACGATCAGCAAGCTGATAGCGGGGTTTGGTGTCACCCCTGATCCCAATGGCCGTAGGTTAAATGATCCCTTGGAGGTTTGAGGGATGGTTGGTCATCGGAAGT
>NZ_CADCWS010000130.1 GCF_902806475.1 Candidatus Frankia nodulisporulans | reverse complement strand
GTGACGGCCGGGATGGTGACGGCCGGGATGGTGACGGCCGGGATGGTGACGGCCGGGATGGTGGTGGAGGTGGCAGCCACGGGGGCAGCGGCGGCGGTGGGGCGACGGGCGCCGGCGGCCGGTGTGCGGAAGGGCAGCACGGGCGCGCGCGACGGGTCCGCGGGTGCTCTGGAGGGAACGGACGGTGACAGCGTGTCCTGGGCGGGGATCACCGCGGGCACGGCCACCGGCGTCGGATGCTCTCCGGCGACGGTGCCGTCCCCGCCCGGGGATGCGGAGGTGTTCATGGTGTCGTTACCCCGGTGAGGCTCACGTACCGGCCGAGTGCGGTCAGAGGGAAGACCAGCCGGTACAGGTTGTAGTTCAGGGAGAAGTCCCCGGGGAAGCCGGTGCCGGTGAAGTGGGGCTCGTCCCAGGTGCCGTCCGGACGCTGGGTCTCGCACAGCCACCGAACCCCGCGTTTGACCGCGAGGCTGTGCGGGTCGACGGCGAGCAGGGCGAGCAGGGCCCAGGCGGTCTGTGACGCGGTGAGCGCGCCACGTCCGATCCAGGCCGGGTCGGTGTAGGAGCGCAGGTCCTCACCCCAGCCGCCCTCGGGAGCCTGGTGTTCGAGCAGCCAGCGCACCGATGCCGTGATCGCCGGGTGGTCGGTCGGCACACCGGCGCCGATGAGCGCCGGCACGACCGCACCGGTGCCGTACACGTGGTTGACGCCCCACCGGCCGAACCAGGAACCGCCCGGCTCCTGGTTGTCCAGCAGCCACTGCACCGCCCGCTGGGTGATCGGGTGATCGGAGCGGCCCAGGTCGGCGAGCATCTCGACCAGGTGGGCGGTGACGTCCGCCGACGGTGGGTCGACGACCTCACCGAAGTCGCAGAACGGGATCTTCATCGCGAGCATCTGGACGTTGTCGGCGTCGAAGGCACCCCAGGCGCCGTTGGACGAGCGCATCCCGACGCTCCAGTCGACCCCGCGGGCGGCGGCGGCGCGGATCGCGGCGGCGAGCGCCGGATCGGCATCCTCCACCGTGTTCGGCCGGCTACCGAAAGCCCCGGCACCGCCGTGTGAACCGGCCCGGCCGGCGCCGGTGACCGAGGCGTGTCCGTCACCGAGCAGGCGGCGCAGCGCCAGGACGACTTCGGCGGTGTCGTCGACGTCCGGGTAGAAGTCGTTGTCGAACTCGAACGCCCAGCCGCCGGGGGCGAGTTCGGGGCGGCGCACCGCCCAGTCGCCGGCGACCCGGACCTCCTCGTCCACCAGCCATCTGCCGGCTTTCACCATCGCCGGATGGTTACCGGGGACGCCGGCGTCGGAGAGCGCGACGACGGCGAGCGCGGTGTCCCACACCGGTGACTGGCAGGCCTCGATCTGGCGGGCCGGGCCCTCGGGGGTGTCCCGGCGGATCACGTAGCGGTCCATGCCACGGAACGCGGCGGCGATCACCGGGTGGTTGAGCGGGTAGCCCATCAGGTGCAGGGCCATCACCGAGTACACCCAGGGCGGCTGGATGCCGCCCCAGCAGCCGTCGGCCTCCTGGCGGGCGACGACCCACTCGGCGGCCCGGCGCAGCGCCAGGCTGCGCAGCAGCTTGATCGGCCGACGCTCGTAGCGGTGCAGCAGCTTGTCGAGCCGCTCGAAGGCTCCCTCCCAGCTGCGCAGGGGCGCCCGCTTGCGGGGCGGCGCCGCCACCTTGAGCTCATCGATGTCGAAGCCGAGGTCATGCGCCGGGCGCAGGGAACCGACGATCGTGAGCGCGACGATCGTCTGGCGCGCCCAGCAGGCGAAGTCGTAGACGTTCAGCGGCAGCCAGGACGGCGCCAGGATCAGCTCCGGCGGGATCACCGGCACGTCGTCCCAGGACCACTGGCCCAGCGCCGCCAGCCAGATCCGGGTGAACACCCGGGAGGCGGCGATGCCGCCCTGCTCCCGGACGAGTTCGGCGGCCCGCGCCATGTGCGGCGCGTCGACCGCGTCCCCGGCCAGTCGCAGCGCGATGTAGGCCTCGACAGTGGTCGACAGGTCCGCCGGGCCACCGTAGAAGGTGGCCCAGCTGCCGTCGGGCTGCTGCTGGGAGCGGATCCAGCGGGCGGTCTGCTCGGTCTCCTCGGCGCCACGGATGCCGAGGAACTGCTTCATGAACAGGTCCTCGGCGTCCATCGTGACGTTGGTCTCGAGGTTGCCCTTCCACCATCCCTCGTCCGCCTGGAGGGCGAGGAGATGGTCACGGGCTCGCTGCGTCGCGACCTGGGCGCTGGCCGTGACGGCGAGGTGCGCGGCGACCGGCGCGGTCACCGCACCCGACGCGTCCGGTGGGCTGGTCGGCGCCGCCGCCTCCTCGGTCAGCGGCGGCGACGACCGGGAGATCCCATAGGCCTCGGCGGTGGCGGGCACCGGGATGGCGGGCCGCTTCGGAGTCTCCTGCGCGGACGGAGCAGCCGGGGACGGGTCCGAAGTCAGGCTCATCGACGACTCCCCTCGTCGTACGGGCGATGGTCAAACAGGCGATCGTCGGGGTGATCGCCGACCGCGTGAGCGCCGGTGCGCACCTGCGGCCTCCTAGCTATCGCGCTCGGTCACGAAACGGGCGAGGGCGAGCAGCTCGGCCTCGACCTGCGCCGGCATCGACAGCGAGCGCAGAACGCTCTCGCAGGCCTTGAGCTGCCGGTCGGCCTCGGCGGTGGTCCATTCCCGGCCACCGGCCCGCTCGACGAGTTCGGCGATGTGCCTCAGTTCCGCCTCGGTGGACTCACCCGACGCGGTCAGGAAGGCGCGCAGTTCGTCGGCGGCGGCTCCGCCGGCCTCCAGCGCCACGACCACCGGCACCGACTTCTTGCGCGAACGCAGGTCGGAGAGCACCGGCTTGCCGGTGACGGCCGGGTCGCCCCAGATGCCGAGCAGGTCGTCGATGAGCTGGAAGGCGGTGCCCAGGCGCGAACCGTACTCGGCCAGGCCGTCGACCATCTCGTCGCCGGCCCCGGCGAGCACGGCGCCCAGCGACGCCGAGCAGGCCAGCAGCGCGCCGGTCTTGCCGTCTTCCATCTGCAGCGTGTCCGCGACCGTCACGTCGGTGCGGCTTTCGAACATCAGGTCCTCGGCCTGGCCGCGGACCAGGTCCTGGACACCGGCGCTGAGGATCAGCGCGGCCCGGCGCGCCGGGTCGCCCTCGACCTCGAGCAGGATCTGCACGGCGAGCCCGAGCAGGGCGTCGCCGGCCAGGATCGCACCGTCGGCCCCGAAGACCGTCCACGCCGTCGCGCGGTGGCGGCGCTCGCGGTCGCCGTCCATCAGGTCGTCGTGCAGCAGCGAGAAGTCGTGCACGAGCTCGACGGCGCAGGCGGCTGGCAGGCCCACCTCCGGCGGCGCGCCCGCAGCCTCGGCCGACAGCAGTGCCAACGCCGGACGGACGAGCTTGCCGCCCGAGCCGGTCAGTGGCTTGTTCTCGGCGTCGACCCAGCCGCGGTGGTAGGCGACAACGTGGCGAAGACGCGGGTTCAGGCGGTCCACCACGGCGCGCAGCGCCGGGACGGTGAGGGTCCTCCCCCGCTCGATCGCATCCGGAACCGTCATGGTCATACCGGGAATCCCCCTGTGGATGAGTGCTCCTGCTGGCCGGTGGTCACCGGTCCGACAGCCGCCGTGGAACCGGCGGCTGTCGCGTTCGCTCCCCGTGGATCCGGAAAATCCGACGAATCCGATGGTTCTGGTCTGTCCGGCAGGTCGTCTGACGCCTGCCGTGGCTCCACCGCGAGCCCGCCCCGCGCCGCCGACGCCGCTGGCCCAGCCGACACCGCTGGCCCAGCCGACACGGCCGACACAGCCGGTGCGGCTGGCACGGCTGGCACGGCTGGCGCGGCCGAGGGCCGCTCGGCCAGGTCGGCCAGGTCCCCCACGACTACCCCCATGCCCGCCAGGCTCTCACGGGCCGCAGCGACTCCGCTACGCACGGCCGATTCCATGGTCGCCGGCCAGCCGGTGTCGGTGTAGGTGCCGGCCAGGGCAAAGTGCGCCAGGCCGGTCGACGCGCCCGGGCGCAACGCGAGCGAACCGGGCACCTGTCGGAAGGTCGCTGTACGCTCCCGGGTCACGAAGACCTCGATCGGCTCGGCGGCCCGCGCGGCCGGGAACAGCCGCGCCATCTCCTCGGTGAACAGCGTCGCGACGTCGCCGGCCGGCATGTTGATCCACGGCTCGGCGGCCGACTGAGACAGCGCCAGGTACTGTGCTCCGGGCGGCCCGGAGGCGGCCAGGCCCGAGGAGATCGTCCGGTCGAAGATCCACTGGATCGGCGAGTCGACGACCGCGAGGAACGGGCCCTCGATCACCTGACGCGGGTAGATCATGTGCACGTTGATGATCGGCGAGTCGCCGAGCGCGTGCAGCCGCCGCGCGTCGACGGTGGCGCCGTCGGGCAGCAGCCCCGCGGCCGCCGGCGCCGGGGTGGCGAGCACCACCGCGTCGGCGTACAGCGAACCGGACGGGTCCGCCCCGGGCACGGCCTCACCCCGGCTGGTACCGCCGGCGGTCACCGCGACCCGCCAGCCCGCGCCGTCCGCGGTGACCGAGCGCACCTTCACACCGGTGCGCACGTCCGCGCCGACCGCGGTCAGGGCCGCCAGCGCCGCGTCACCGTGCAGGCGCGACAGCGGCACCTCCGCCCAGCCGATGTCGCCGGCGTCGGCGGCCTCCAGCAGGCCGGTGCGCACCACCTTGGCGGCCAGGCCCAGCGAGGCCTCGTCCGCGGGCAGGTTCAGCGTCGCCACGGTCAGCAGCTCCCACAGCGCGCTGGTCGCCGCCGGGCCCTGACCGTGGCTGGCGAGCCAGGCTCCGAACGAACCGCTGTCCACCCGCGGGGAGCGTTCGTCGAGCCGGCCGAGCTGGAACGCCGCGAGCCCGGCCCGGATCCGTTCGGCCAGCGGAAGCGCCTTGTAGCCCAGCAGCGCCGGCGCGAGATGCAGCGGCGCGGGCAGGCGCACACTGGTGCGGCGCAGCCGGGTGCGGGTCTGGGTCGCACCGAGCAGCACCGGGACGTCCAACCGGGGCTGCAGGGTGGTCAGGTGGGTCACGCCGAGGCGGGCGATCAGCCCGCGGTAGGCGGTGCAGCAGCGCATGAACACGTGCTGACCGGTGTCGATCCACAGCTCGCCGCGGCGAAACGACGTCGTCGCCCCGCCGAGGCGCGGCCGGGCCTCGAGCATCGTCACCCGGGCGCCGGCGTCGGCGGCGACCAGCGCCGCGGCCATCCCGGCCAGGCCCCCGCCGATGACGACCAGGTGCGGCTGACCGTCCGTCCCGGCGGCGCTCATGCGGCGCTCGTCTCGGGGCGTCCGGCGAGGCTACGGGCGGCGACGACGGCCTTCTGCCAGCTGGGCAGCGCCAGCCTGCTCTCCAGCACGGCGGCCGGCTCGTTCTTGATCCGACGGTTGAGCCGCAGGTAGATGCCGGCCATCGCACCGCAGCAGGCGGCGCTACGCCGGTCGAGCAGGTCGAGCAGCACCATGCCGCGGTCGTACCAGTCCTCGGCCCGCTGCGCGGCGAAACGCAGGTAGCCCAGCAGCGCCACCTCGGGTCCGCCCAGACGGCCGCTGGCGTCCACGGTGAGGTCGACGCCGAAGTCCTCGAGTTCGCGGGCGGGCAGGTAGATCCGACCGCCGAGCAGGTCCTCGCGGACGTCACGCAGGATGTTGGTCTGCTGCAGCGCCACCCCGAGCGCGTCGGCGACCGCCGGGGCGTCGCGCACGGACGCGGCCTGTTCGGTGCCGAAGATGCCCAGCGACAGCCGTCCGATGGTGCCGGCGACCAGCCGGCAGTAGCCGACCATGTCGTCGAAGGTCTCGTACGTCGAGCCGTGGACGTCGCTCTCGACACCGTCGGCGAGCTCGATGAACGCCTCCAACGGGATCGGGAAGCGGCGGGCGGCGTCGGCCAGCGCGACGTAGACCGGGTCGGTGGAGCTGTTCTCCCCGAGGTCGTTCACCTCGGCCCGCACCTCGGCGAGACCGGCGAGCTTCTCGGCGTCGGGCAGGTCACCGTCGCCGATGTCGTCGAGGCGGCGCGACAGGGCGTAGACGGCGGACAGCGCGCCACGCTTGTCCGGCGGCAGCAACCGGATGCCGTAGGAGAAGTTACGAGCCGCCTCGCGGGTCAGCGCCTCACAGGACGCGTACGCCTCGACGACGGTCGGCCGGCCGACCAGGCGCGGGAACTCGGCGCTCATCGGCCGCCACCCGCCACACCGGAGCGTCCCGCCACAGCGGAGCCGCCGACCGAGCCGCCGGCGGGGTCGCCGGTCGCCGGTGGTCGGGCGGGCAGGCCGCCGGCGCTGGTGGCGCTGGCCACCGCGGCGGCGGTGCTGGCCGCGGCACCCGAACCGCGGGCGGCCGAGCGGGCCAGGGCGAGGGCGATGGCAGCGGCCATCCGCGGCTTCGCCGCCTTCGGCGTGCCGCTGAGCACGTCGTAGTCGGCCCGCCGGATCGCGTCGAGCGCGGACCGGCCGCCACCGACGAAACCGGCCAGGGCCAGGCGCAGGCGACCCGGCACCATCGAGACCAGCGGCGCGCCCGCGTCGATCACGGCGCGGGCGCGGGTGACCTCGAAGGCCATCAGGTGCCGCACCGCCGGACCGGCGCTGGGTGCGCGCAGGTCGTCCTCGGTCACCCCGAAGGCGTCCAGGTCCTCCAGCGGGAGGTAGATCCGCCCGGCGGCGAGGTCCTCGGCGACGTCCTGCCAGTGTTCGACCAGCTGGAGCGCGGTACAGACCCGGTCGGAGAGCAGCACCCGGTCGGGGGTGGCCAGACCGAACACGCCGAGCACCATCCGGCCGACCGGGTCGGCCGACAGGGTGCAGTAACGCACCAGGTCGTCGAAGGTCTCATACCGGGTGACCAGCTGGTCCTGCCGGTTGGCCTCGACCAGCCGCTCGAACGGCTCGGCCGGCAGGTCGCAGGCCCGCACGGTCGGGGCGAGCCGGCGCAGTACGGGCAGTTCCGGCTCACCGCCGGCCCAGATCACCGCGAGGTCGACGTCGAGCCGGTCCAGCAGCGCCAACCGGTCGCCGTCGGCCTCGTCACCGAGGTTGTCGACGAAGCGGCAGTAGGCGTACAACGCGTTGAAGTGGGTGCGCACGGCGGCCGGCAGGACGATCGGTGCGACCGGGAAGTTCTCCGCCGGCGCGGCGAGCAGCAGCTGGTCGGCGGAGGTGGTCAGCCCGGTCGTGCGCGGTGGCCCGGTTGGGGCGTCGATAGCGGTCATACGCCTCTCCTTCGATGACGGTCCGCACTCCGGGCGCGGTGTGCCGGATCGGGACTGCGCGAACGCCGTAACCGGCGCCGCGACTCGGACTATCGAGGGTCAGCGCCGATAGTCGACCAGGTGGTCAGCCGGGACGGGTCGCGTCCGCCGGGCGGCCGGGGCGGAACGGATCATCCGAACACCCCGGCCAGCCCCCGGTACACCGACGGCACAGCGTCGTGGATACGCACCGCGCCACGCAGCCAGGCCGGCGTCCAGACCTCGGCGCGCCCCCTGCCGGTGGCGACGAGCATCCGCTCCGCGACAAGTGCGGGCGGGATCGGCCGCGGCCAGCGACGCACGTAGGGCGCCCCACGCCGTTGGAAGAACGGCGTGTCCACCACACCTGGGATGCACAGTGTCACCGTGATGCCGCGTCGCCCGACCTCGGCCCGCAACGCGTCGGTGAAGCCCACCATCGCCGCCTTGGTGGCGGAGTAGGCGACCTCACCGCGCACGCCGAGCGAGCCGGCGATGCTGCCGACGATCAGAATGCGGCCGTGGCCCCGGTCGAGCATGGCCGGTAGCATGGCCCTGACCAGCGCCATTGGCGACAGGACGTTGACCGCGACGAGCTGTGCGATCGCGTCGGGCGACATCGTGTCGAACGGGCCGGCCGCGCCGAGCCCGGCCGAGCACACCACCAGATCGATGTCTCCAAGCAGTTCCGTGGCCCGGGAGGCCACATTGATCTCGGCTCCTGGGACAGCCAGGTCGACCGCGATGCGGTGACTCTCCGTAGCAGCAGCGACTTCGTCCAGGGCGGCGCCGTTGCGTCCGACGAGCAGCGAGCGGCAGCCACCGGCGGCCAGCAGCAGCGCGGCCTCGCGACCGATGCCACTCGAGGCGCCGGTGACGACCGCCGTGCGCGGCGGCCAGGCTGGCATGGTCGCGCCCGTGCGCGCGACCCGGTTGGCGAGAACGGTCAACCCTCCGTCACGGAAAGCAGGCCGGGACCGTGTGCTCATGACACACCACTTCCGGTCGTTCCTTTCACGCAGTTCTCCCCCGCGGGCACTGGTTGCACGTCACCTACTACTTTCCCCACTCATCTCGCCCCGCGTCGCGAGGTGGTGCGATCGCGCGAACTCGTCCGCCGGATCGGCGCGATGGCCCCGGGCACAGGACCTGACCGACCGGAACAGCTACTCGATATCAACTGTCGAACTGCGGACCACGGTGCATCGGCAGCGCCGCGCGAGCGCGTCCACCGCCTCCTCCATTCCACCGTCCGATCGCCGGATCGTCCATGGTCAGATGGGCGACATCGGGTGGGTGGAACCCCGTGGGTGGCTCCGCACTCCCTATCACACTCCCTGTCGGGCGATGCCCCTCCGGTCAGGGAGGTGACTCCCGTCAACGCCGGGCGAGTGACCCGTTTGACGGACCCATGATGGTTTCGGGATCTTCCGGGTAACCGGACGACCACTTCATGGGCGGACGATTACGGTGATTTCTCACCACATTGTGGGGGGCGGATTCACACACCGACCCGGATGGGGACTCCCCGGCACTCGACCGGCCCAAACGGGCTGCACAGCCCCGTGGCCGCAGTGGGCGACGACCCTCCGCCGCCCCGGCCCGAACGGGCCCGACGACGCCAACCAACCGGGAACCAGGCGCATTCGGCACACCTCCCGCGCCGCGGTGAACAGGTCGACACCGCGGACAGGACGACCCGGTCGGGCATCGTCTCAGCGCTGATCCATCCTCCACACGACAACACCCTACCGGCACTCACAAAGAGGTTCGAAAGCGACGATTTACCGAACATCGCGGACGAGCCTTCGGCCGGCATATCCGGCCACTCGTGATATCCGACACATCGCCTCTCTTCATGTCCGCCGATGGTCCAGATGTGGCGAACACTACGACGACACCGGCACGTTCGTTGGTCATACCAGGAGGGGGACCCCCGATCGGATACCCAGTCGATCCACCCGATTACCGATAACCGGGGATGATCGGGTCGTCCGACCATCCGGCGGAGGCCCTACCCCGGGTGGTTACCCGGATGGTTACCCGGATGGTTTCCGGTCCGCCGATCACCGGGATCCGGCTTTCGGTCGCGGCCGAATCCCGGCCTACCCGCGGGGCCGGACAACCACCGGGGCCTCGCTGCCCAGCGCGGCCAGTGCGGCGGCCACGATCTCCCGCCGCTCCTCGCTGGTGACCAGGCACGACGAGGCGATCGAGGCGGCCGGCGCGGCCGGGCCGGTCGCCGTGACCGAGCAGGCCACGGCGGTGGCCCGTTCCAGGGCGCGGCCCATGATGCCGGCCTTCAGCGCTCCGATCGCGCAGCGGGCCCGCAGCAGCCGTGCCTCCGACGGGTCCGGACCGGCCAGGACCCGCACGAGCATGCGCTGCAGCGAGAGCATGTCCTGCTCGCCGATCCGCCGGTGGATGATCGAGGGATCGTCCGCCAGTAACAGCAGCATCCCGCCCGCACTGGCCATCACCTCGGCGATCCGCTCGATCACCAGGTCGGGGCTCGGCGATGGCGTCTGGCGCGTCAGCTCCGCCAGCCGCCCGAGGTCCTGCACGAACGGTTCGAGCAACGCGTCGAGGATGGTCTCCTTCGACGGAAAGTGGTAGTAAAGCGCCGCCTTGGTCACACCGAGTCGCTCGGAGATGTCCCGCACCGACGTTCCGGCGTAGCCCTGCTCGCTGAACAGGGCGGCGGCGGCGGCGAGGATGCGCGACCGGGTATCTCCCGAGGACCGGGAGGACTGTGGTGACCGCGCGGACTGTGGTGACTGCGCGGGCTTGGCCAGGGGGCGCACCTGTGCGGGCATGGTGGTGCTCACTCTCCGATCCAGTACGCCCAGATGTTGCCGTCATCCCCAACCTACCGATCGATCGGTAAGTCTGTGCGTCCGGATCGGCCGATCGCCACCGAGGTGCCGCCGGCCAGCTTCGCTAGCGCGACCGAGGGTTCACTCGACGCCGCCGCGGATGAGGCGGGCGGTCTCCTGCGCTATCCGACTCAGCGACTCCTGCGGCAGGTCACGCTCCGCGGTGGACGCGCTGATCCGCGGCCCCGGCCGCAGACCGAGGTAGGCGGCGGCCGCCAGAACAGCGCCGAGCAGCGGCGCGACGACGAACAGCCACAGCTGACCCACCGCCCAGCCGCCGACGAACACGGCCGGCCCGAGCGAACGGGCCGGGTTCACCGACGTTCCGTCCATCGGGATGCTGATCAGATGGCACAGGGTGAGCACCAGGCCGATCGCGAGGCCCGCGAACCCGAAGGGCGCCCTGACATCGGTCGCCCCCAGCACGGTGAACACCAGCAGCGCGGTGAGCAGCACCTCGACGAGGAAGACACCGCCGAGGCCGAAGCCGCCCGGTGAGTGGGCGCCGTAGCCGTTGGCGCCGAGTCCCCTGGTCCCGGCCGAGTAGCCGAACGGACCCGAGTCGGCGAGCAGCCACACCGTGGCCGCCGCGATGATGCCGCCGACGCACTGGGCGACCACGTAGCCGACCGCGTGCCGAGGCTGGATCTTGCGGCACAACAACAGACCCAGGGTCACCGCCGGGTTCACGTGCGCGCCCGAGATCGGACCGATCACATAGACGATCACCAGCAACGCCAGCCCGAAGGCCAAGGCGATCCCGAGGGTGCCCATCACGTCGCCGGCCAGCACCGCCGTTCCCACACCCCCGAAGACCAGGACGAACGTTCCGATTCCTTCGGCCAGGTACCTACGCACGTGGCCTCCCCCCTACACCGGGACGCGCCACGAGCCGTGGCCGGACCGCGGGACGCGTCCACCTTGATAACTACGGGTCCTGAAATGGTTCCACAGAGTCCCGAAGTTCGCCGGGTGACCAGCCTGGGCGGCGACGGAGCGTGCCCGTCGGTGCTCAGCGCGCTCGGGAGGTGACCGCGCCGTCCGTGCTGGCGGGACGCTCGGCGCCGTACTCGAGGTAGCCGGCCCGCCGCGAGGTGCCGCGCAGCCGGGCGGCGGCGGTGACCCGTCGGGCGTGCAGCGGGGGTAGCAGCGCACCCACCTCGTCGATCGGCACGAAGGCGAAGTTGACGAGTTCGTCCATGTCCAACTGGATGCGCTCGCGCCAGTCATCGGTGAGCCGCCCGCCGTCGAAGACGAACAGCAGCATCTCGCCCTCGAGCCAGCCGTCGTGTGGGCGCGGCGCCCAGTCGACGGCCAGCAGCTCGCCGATCGGCGGGGTGATGCCGAGTTCCTCCTCCACCTCACGCACGCAGGCCGCGTACGGCGACTCACCGGGTTCGACGAAGCCCCCGGGAATGTCCCAACCGGGTTTGTAGGACGGCTCGACCAGCAGGACCCGCTGCTGGTCATCGAAGAACAGGGCACCGGCCGCCGCGAAGGGCCGCGCCATCGGCGGGAAGGTC
>NZ_CADCWS010000129.1 GCF_902806475.1 Candidatus Frankia nodulisporulans | reverse complement strand
CCCTGATCCAGGTAACCCGGATCGCGAATTGCACCGTTGGTGCTGGTCCGAGTGATCTCGTTGGCCACTGGCCGGTGTGTCTGGTTGGTGTCCGATCGGGGCCGGAACGAGTCAGCCGTGGGCGGTGTGACCGCCGGTACCCGCCGGCATCTCGCCAGCGTCTCGGCGGGCGGATCTTCGCTGCCACCGAAGGTGCGGGCGGTGCTCCCGGGCGGAGCCGAAGCTGTGGAGCTTCTGTGGATCTCGGTCAGATGCCCATGGGCGATGGCCGGTCACGGGCAACGGGTGGATACCCTTACGGTGTCCGCAGGCGGGTGCGGTGCGGCGGCCGGTGGTTGCCGCGGTCGGAACAGTTCGTTCATCCCGTCGTCCCGAAACCGGCGGAGGCCCGCTCTCGTGACCACACTGGCGTCGAACACGCTCGCTCTCGGACCAGATGCGCTCAGTGCCGACAGCCTGGTCAAGGCGGGTCTGCTCATTGTCCTACTGATCGTCTTCGCCGAGTCGGGCCTGCTGATCGGCTTCTTCCTGCCCGGTGACTCGCTGCTGTTCACCGTTGGCATGCTGATTTCCCGGGACGAGGTCTCCACGCCGCTGCCGGTGGCGGTGATCCTCATCGGCCTGGCCGCCGTGGCGGGTGACCAGGTGGGCTATCTCATCGGGCACAGGATAGGACCGTCGTTGTTCAGCCGGCCGAACTCGCGGTTGTTCAAGCGCGAGCATCTGGAGCAGGCGAACGAGTTCTTCGCGAAGAACGGCCCCAAGTCGATCGTGCTGGCGCGGTTTGTTCCGATTGTGCGGACCTTCACCCCGGTCATCGCCGGGGTCGGTGGGATGAACTACCGGGTGTTCGCGATCTACAACGTCATTGGTGGCCTGCTCTGGGGCTGCGGGATCACCCTGCTCGGCTACTTCCTGGGCTCGGTCGACTTCATTCACGACAACATCGAGGCGATGCTCATCCTCGTGGTCGCCTTCTCGGTGCTGCCGATGGGCATCGAGATGCTGCGCGCGCGCCGCCGCCGCGCCAAGGCCGGCCCGCCCGCCACCGGCGCGGGCCCGGCCGCCCCGGCGGGCGATGACTGGCGGGACGACGCCGACGCGCCGGGTACCGCGAATGGTGCTGGTGCGAACGGTGCTGGTGCGCAGATGGTGGAACCGCTCGAGCCGCTCGAGCCGGAGCTGCATGGGCAGCCGTTCGACTCGTCCACCACGATGCGGATGCGGCGTGGCGGTGGCGGTGGGAGTGGTGGGAGTGGCGGCGGCGGTCGGCACTCTGCCGGGTACCGCAACTAGCACTGTGTCCCTGATGGCGCGCTGAAAAAGCCTCCGCGACGAGCCGGGGCTCGCGGGAGGCAGCGGATTTCGGGTCCCGGCGGGCTCCACACCGATACGGGGGGAGTCGGCGGGACGCCCGCCGGGACTCATCAACCGTATCGGCTTGGCGCGGGACTGTCGCCCGACCGGGGCGGGTGCCGCAGATATTCGAACGCAGAGACGCAGGTAGCGCACAGGATTTTCGATAATGTGACGATCGTCTCACCCCCGTCGGAGGTGGGTCGACGGTGGGCCTACCCGGTGTCGGGCCTACAGGGCGTCGGTCCCACGCTCGGCGGTGCGTACCCGGGTCAGCGAGTCGACCGGCAGCACCCACATCTTGCCCGCCCCGCTCGACGGCGTCGCCGCCACGCGTTGAATGATGCTGAGCACGTCCTCGACATCGGTATCCGCGACCACACATTCGAGGCGTACCGACAGCACGGACTCGTCGTGGAAGCGCCGGCCGCGGTAGGTCTCGGTGCGCCACAGCTCCGTACCAAAACCAGTGACCTGGCTGATTGTCATACCCTGGATACCGAAGGTGCCGAGTGCGACGCGGACGTCGTCGACCCGGTACGGGCGCAGAACTGCGGTGACCAGCTTCACGGTTGCCTCTCGTCCGTTGGTCACACCGCTGGTGTCGACCGCCTCATCCACAGCGTAGAACCGGCAGATAACGAGCCTGTCTCCGGATTGTCATCGACGCGCGCACCGTGAAGCGCGCAGCGAAAGGAAAGACCATGGCCCTGCTCGACCGCGGCACCGCCCCGGACCCGTACGACGTGCTGCCCGTGCGCCCGACGTTCACCGTCACCAGCTCCGACCTCGTCGACGGCGCTGCCATGCCGACCGCGCAGGTGCATGACAGCGCCGGTGGGCAGAACATCTCCCCGCAGCTGACCTGGTCCGGCGCCCCGGAGCAGACCGAGAGCTTCGTGGTGACCTGCTACGACCCGGACGCGCCGACCGGCAGCGGCTTCTGGCACTGGGTCCTCGTCGACCTGCCGGCCGGCACCGGCGAACTGCCGACCGGCGCGGGCAGCGGTGACCTCTCCGGGCTGCCGGCCGGCGCCTACCACGTCCGTAGCGACCCGGGGACGAAGCACTACGAGGGTGCCGCGCCGCCGCAGGGCGATGTGCCGCACCGCTACGTGTTCACCGTGCATGCCGTCGACGTCCCCAAGCTGGAGATCAACGACGAGGTGACGCCGGCCGTCGTCGGGTTCAATCTGGCCTTCCACACACTGGCCCGCGCGGTGCTGCGGGTGACCTTCCAGCACTGACGGCCCGCTGCCCGGCACCTGAGTGGTTGCCGGGCCAGGGTCGTTTCGATCGCGTTTCCGGGACGTTCCCGCTGGATGCGGCCCGGGGCCGCGGCTGGACCGGCCGATCGGTGCCCGACGGTGCCTGCCGTCATTGGCATAGGCCCGCCGCCGCGGGGGAGTCTGAAAAGGACTCACGGTCGGGAGGACTGCATGGGCGACGGCAGACAGCGAGACGAGCTCGGCGCGGCGTTCGCGAACGACGCGCGTCGGATCTGGGAGGTGGCCGAACCGATTCACGCGGTCATCTACTTCCATCCGGCGGTGGCCCGGTTCGGCGCGGAGGCCGGCTGTCACGGATTCTGGATGAGCTATGTCGGGATGCGGGCGGCGCCGCTCGGCGCGGCCTCGGCCGCGGCGATCACCGCGACCTTCTACACGTTCGCCCCCCGGCGGATCGCCAGGTCCGTGCCGGATGTCTGGGCCTACTCGTCGCCGGCGCGGCTGCTCGACGCACGCCTGGCGGCGATGGACGACGTCCTACGCGATCTGTGGGGGCTGGAGGCGACCGGGGCGGCGGTGCGCCGCGCGGCGGAGCTCGCCGGCCGGGCTGCCGCCGCCGCGGTGACCGCGGGCCGGCCGATGGCGGCCGCGAACGCCGCGCTGCCCATCCCCGGTGAGCCGCATCTGGCGTTGTGGCAGGCGCTGACCGTCCTGCGTGAGCATCGTGGGGACGGGCATCTCGCCGCTCTGGTGCGCTCCGAGGTCGGGCCGTGCGAGGCGCTCGTGCTCGCCTCGGCGACGGGACGCAGCCCCGCCGAACAGTCGCGGATGTCGCGTGGTTGGAGCGAAGGGGAATGGGCCGCCGCGGTGCGCGGCCTGGCCGGCCGCGGCTGGCTGCATCCGGATGGCTCGCTGACCTCGCTCGGCGCCCAGGCCAGCGCCGAGATCGAGAACGTGACCGACCTGCTCGCCGCCGGACCGTACCGGGTGCTGACCCGGCCGGAACGCGACGAGTTGTACGAGACCCTCTACGGGCTAGCCGAGCGGGTCGCCGTCGGCGGCGGATTCACCTGGCCCAACCCGATCGGGCTGGACTGGCCGCCGCCGTCGGCGCTGTCGGTCGAACGGCTGCGTCAGCCCGCGGAACTGGGCTCCACCGACGGGTAACCGTAACCGCCGGGGTACGGCTCGCCGCTGGCGTCCGGCTGGTCATGGTCCCCCTGGTCATGGTCCCCCTGGTCATGGTCCCCCTGGTCATGGTCCCCCTGGTCATGGTCCCCCTGGTCATGGTCCCCGCGGCCCGCGACCGCACCATCGGCGAGCTGGCCGACCCCGGCACCGTCGCTGAACGCGGCGGTGCCGAACGCGCTGGGGCCGGGTGACAGGGCGGCCCCGAGGTCGGGCGGGTCGAGTTCGGCGGGGTCGAGGTCGTCCGGCGTCAGGTTGGTGTCGTCGACCTCGCCGTGCATCTTCGACCCGTTCAGCACGACCGGGATCTCCAGGTCACTGACGACATGCTCGACGTAGAACGCCCGGGCGCCGATGAGCCACAGCGCGAACCCCGGGTCGAGCCGCGGCAGCAGGTCAGCGGCGACATCGGTGAGGCCCAGCGCCTCCTGGGTGTCGGAGATCTGGTCGGAGGCCTGCTTGTACAGGATGCGGATCGCGGTCTCGGCGAGCAGACCCTTGGCGATCTCCACCGAGTCGGGGGAGGCGGAGAGCAGGTCGGAGATGCGGTGCGCGACGATCGCGTTCGCGCATCCCCACTGGCGGGCGAGCTTCTGCTGGGCGGACAGCCGGCGCACAAGCCCGGCGAAGCGCATCAGCCGCCAGCACTCGTCGTAGACGACGTAACGCTGCACGCCGTCCTGGCGCATCAACGCCGCTTCCATCCAGGCCTGCGCACAGGTCATGATCAGCGCGAGCATCTCGTCGCTGCCCTGGACCCGCTCCAGGTTGAGCACCGCGATCGGCCGGTCGAAGTCCAACGGGGACGTCGTCGGCCCGTCGAACAGACCGCCGAGCGCGCCATGGGTGAGCCGGCGCAGGGTGAGGGTGGCGTCCCGGGAGGCGTCGCGCAGCTCGATGGCGGTCATCGGCAGGTCGACGCAGTCCGCGTCGGTGGGGTCGGTCATCGCCTCGAGGACGTGGGGCAGCAGCGGGGTGGCCCAGCGTTCGGGGTCGGCGCCGGTGATCTGCCGGGTGACGACGTCGAGTGCGAGGTCGACGGCGGTGTGCTCGGCCGGGGTCAGCGGCACGCCCTTCGCCGTCTCGATCAGCGACGACAGCAGCGCGGACCGGGCTCGTTTGACCTCACGGGCCCAGTCGGCGTCGGCGATGCCACGCGGTCGCGGCGGGGCGTCCAACGGGTTGAGCCGGGTCGACATGCCGGGGCCGATGTAGGTGGGTTCGCAGCCGAGCCGGCGGGCGAGCCGGGTGTACTCGCCCTTGGGATCACAGGGCACCGCCGCCTGGTAGCCGAACGCCGCACCCCGCGAGATCAGCGTCTTGAGCAGCGCCGACTTGCGGGAACCGACCGCGCCGAACACGGCGAAGTTCGGGTTCTCGATGACCTGCTGGCGGTAGAGCTCGAACACGTCGAAGTCGAACGAGTTGCCCGACCAGACATGCCGGCCGATGTACATCCCGGGAGCGTCGAGCCCCGAGTCGACAACGAACGGGTAGATGCCGGCGATCTGCGCCGTCGTCTCCATGTGCGCGGGCAACCGCAGCTTGTGGTAGTTACGCCCGGCGAACTGGCCCATGATGCGCGGTGGCTGGGCGCCGCGGCGCAGCGCCGACTGGGCCCGGCGCATCGCCGCCTTCTCCGCGGCGGCCGCGGCCTTCTCCGCCCGACGGCCGCGGCGCGGCGCGGCCTGCTGCCCTCGAGCTGAGCCGCGTGGACGGCGCGGGCCGCCACCCAGATCGACGAAACCCTCGGCGTCTCGTCCCGGATCGTGGGAGGCGGCCTCGTAGGCCGCCATCTGGTAGCCGTCGGGGTCGAGGCCGTCGAGGTCGATCACGTCATCCGCGTCGCCGTCCCAGTACTCGTCGTCGTCCGCATACTGGTCGCCGGCACCGGCACCGGCACCGGCACCGGCGCCGTACCCGTCCGGGCCGTCGAGGGGGGTGCGGTTGTCGTGCGCTGGGCTCATGCCACTCCTACTGCCAGCGGTAGCGCGCCGACACTGAAGCCCTGGTCCTGCTCGCCGACGAGGCGCACCATCTCCAGGCGGCTGCGGGAAGCCAGGGTCTCGGCCTCGCCACAGGCGTCGGCGAGACCATCAAGGTCGTCGGCGGAGACCGTGACGAACCCGTGGAAGCGGAACGCGCCGAAACCGGCGATCAGCTCCTGCTCGCGACGTTCGACCTCATCGGCCTCGGCCACATCCCGCTGGGTCGTGACCTTGCCGACCTTGTCTCGCATCTGCTGCTCACCGAGGTGAGCCATCCGTCGACGGTTCACCGACTTCTCCGCCTTACGCCCGGGGAGCGGCTCCACGATCAGTGAAACGGTACGCCGACAGGTGGTCTCCATCAGCAGCGGGGCGAGGAACGCCGCCGGCGACGGAACACGCGGCCACCCGTTGATCCAGTACGTGGTGTGGTAACCGGAGTCGGTGCGGTAGTGATCCCAGGCGGTGACCGTGCGGACCGGCCCGGCGACGGCCGGGTCGATGCCGGACGCGAGGCCCTTGAGCCCACCGGCGAGGTCGGTGCTCGCACCACCCCGGGCGTCGATCATCTCGATCGAGTACGGATCGTAGGTGGTGCGAATGACAGCGGCGAGTGCCCGTGGCGGCAGCCAGCCCACCGTGCTGATGGACGCGCGGGCCAGCGCCGCCTCCATCGTGCGCAGCTCACCGAGCAGGACGGCGCAGGCAGCCTGGTCCCCGCCGCCGGCCCGCTGGATGGCACGGCGGGCGTCCTTGGCGCGCAACTGGAACGACAGGTAGGTCTCGTGCCGCTGGGCGACCGGCCCGGCCGCGTCGATCACCTGCTGGTAGGCGTTGGCGACCCACGAGTCGTCGTGGTGACCGCGGACCCGCCAGTGCCGCTGCAACTGGTCACCGGAGTCGGGCAGGGTCCGTTCCAGCCACTGGATGCGCGAGAGCCGACCGCCACCGGCGGTGAGCCCGGCGAGCAGCTCACCCCAGGCATCGACCCGGGCCTGCTGATCCCCGGACTCCAGCAACGCGAACTGGCTGCCCCGCACCTGCAGCACCGCGGTGTAGGTCTGCCGCTTCGCATCCTTGACGATGGCGACGTAGCGCCCACCGCCCACGGGCACGGACAGCATCACCAGGGAGGACAGCGGCCCGGGTAGGACCGTACGACTGAGCTGGTCGTCCTCGGAACCGAGCCGGAAGAACGCGCCGCGGAACACCGATTCGCCCGTCACCTTCTGCATCGTGAAGCCGAAAAGAATCGGCACCCACTGGTCGAGGTTACGATCCTCCACCCGGACGAACGCGACGAACAGCAGGGCCAGTGAGAGCAGTACCCAGACCGGAACGAAGATGAGCGGTGAGCGTAGCGCGCCGAGAACGCACAGCATCACGACGATCATCAGGCCGAGCTGCGGCCAGCGCATGCCGAGCATGACACCGCCGCGCTCGAGCGGCCCGAAGCGGTAACTGCGTTCCGAGACCATCGACTACCTCACTTGCTCCTTCGCCGCTCGCCACCGCATTGTTCCGGCCGGCGCTCCGGCCCATGTTCCTGCCTGTGCCCGGGCCGGTGCTCCGGGCTGTCTACCTGCCCACGTGTGAGCCTGTGTTCGGGGCCTGGTCACTTGCCGCCGGTGCGGGTCGGTGGTGTGGGCGCGCCAACCCTGGGCGCCCGGGACGCGGCGGGGGCCGCCGGACGCGCCGTGGTGGTCGCCGGGCTGGCACCGCGGGTCGCGGCCACCCGGGTGGTCGTCCCCGCGGAACGCGCCGCGGCCCCGGAGCCTCCGCCGGTGCGGGCGGCCACCCCGGCTCCCGCTCGGGCGGGCTGCCGTGTGGTGGCGGCACTGGCCGCGATCGCGGGCCGGCCGCCACCGCCGGTCCTGACCGCCGCCGGGCTGCCGGTCCGTGGCCGTCCGGCGCTGCCTCGCACGCTGGCCGTGGCCGTGCCGGGACGTACCGGCGCACCCAGCGCCGATCCGCCGACGCCCCGACCGCTGCGCAGGGCCGCCGGCCGGGCAAGTCCTGGCTGCGTGCCGATGCCACCACCGATGCCACCGCCATCGCCGAGCATTCCCCGGTTGCGGGTCTGCAGGCGGGCGCCGATACCGCGGAAGGTCTCCCGCGACGACGAACCAAGCAGCGCCCCCGCACCCTGACCGAAGGACGCCGCACTACGCCGACCGGCCGAGCCGACCGCACGCATCAGATGCACGTCGGCGAAGCCCATCAGGTGCATGAGGACGAACGGCGCGAACACCGCGGCGATCATCACAACCGTGCCACTGAGGATCGTCAGTGTCTGGTCAACCAGCGATCCGGTGGAGTCGCTCGCCATCCCCGCGCCCAGCGCGAAAATCGCGTAGATGACGGGCTTGGCGAAGATCAGTGCCAGGAGCATCTCGGTGGCCCGCTTGATCCACCCGCTGGTGGACATCGTCGGCTGCCCGGCCAGGTAAAGCGGGATGAAAACCGCCATCACAATGATGGCGACCTTGCGGATGTAGAGCACGACGAACAGGGCGAAGGAGAACATCGCCACCAGCAGGGACAACACGAGATCAAGCGCGAAGTTGCCCTGTTCCGGCAGCGCCCGCAGCTGGGTCACCAGGTCGTTGCCCAGCGGTTTTCCGTCGCCGAATGCTTCCGCCATCCCGTCGGCCGCGGTCAGGATCATCTGAAGCAACGCGAGCGCGATGAAGGACCCAATGAGCGCCGTACCGGTCGATGCCGCCGCTCGGGTGAAAAGATGCGGGTCACCCCGGACCGCACCCATGATGCACGCACACAGGAACAGGCCCGTGACGACCAGCACCGCAATCCCGAACGCAATGTTGTAGTTCTTTACAACATAATCTGCGCTGAGATTGATCGACGTCTTCTGTGCGGCAAAGCTGAACACGGCACTGGAGAGATCTGCCGCCATCCCACAGAAAGCCTGCCCCATAGAATCGAAGTAGGCTTCCACACTCCCCGTGATCGCGCGCTTTAGCGGGTTCAGGGGATTCAGGGAGCTAAGGGATGCGGCGACGACTTCATTACCTTTAGTCACGGCCAGCTCCGACTAGTAGAAATTCCTTGAAACCTTCAGCAGCGCGCTCGGTTATATCGGGACTCGCGGGACCGTCGCTCGCGTCCGCTAGGCGCCAGTCTCCGTCACTCCAGATGACATGACAATCATCCGTCCCCCATCCTTCTCGCGGCGCTAGGTCGGGATTGGAGTTGCCGTAGATACCAAAGCCGATGATTCCCCAGATGGTGACCTTTGCTTCATTCTCATCGTACGCTTGGACCGAATATCCGGTCGCACGTCCAATCAGAGTGAAATTTGGTGTCTGGATGGAGGGAACCCCGTATGCTTTCGCGCTTTCTTTGTCGTTAGAAATTATTATATCTGAAATCTTTTTGGCGGCATCTGGTGTCGCAATCGAGCTGTACATATTTCGGATCAAGGTGGGCTCGCGGTTACGCAGGCTGCCGTTGATGGCATCATAGTTGGCGCATGCACTCACGGCTCCTGCCTGTGTACGCGGGTAGCCGACTGGAATGCCATATTGATTGATCCGAGTGGGGATTCCAGGAACCTGGCTGCGGTCGGCGGCTGAGCCATCCGGGGCGGCCGTAGCTGATGCGGCAGGTACGAGCACCTGAGTACTTGCTGAAACCTGGGGGGTGGGCGTTGCGCCCGAACTCGGCGACGGTTGCACTGAGGCGGTGTCAGGAGACTTGGGGTTGTACGGGAGGCCGTAGCGGCCGATCACGACACCGGCGAGTGCGCTCAACGCGCTTGCGGTTACGACGATGATGATCAGCCGCCTGGCCACGATTTCGGCTACGCCCGGCAACGCCCACTCCCCTTCCACGACGGCAGGACCATCATCGCAATGTCCGCCCGCGGATACCCGGGGATCCGGTCAGAACAGCGTTGACGCTGAGGCATGGACCACGCCGGGGTCAGCGGCAGCGGAGACTTCGACGGCGGGTGGGCGCAGGTCACTGATGTTGGGCTCTGGTGCGGTGGCCGTTGCGCCGGTGACCAGGAAGAAGTTGATGAAGGCGGCGGCGGCGCCGACGAGGAATGCCAGGCCGAAGCCCGCGATGACCCCGCTCTTTCCGACCGACGAGGCGCGCTCGAGGCCCATCCGCTCGCCGAGCGCCCAGGCGATACCGCCTAGCAACACGGCCGCAACAGCGGCGATGACCGCATAGGCGGCCAGGCCGTTGACCAGGTCTTTCAGCGCGTTGATGCCAGGCGCTTTCGAGTCATCCGGCTTCACCTCAACGGCGAGGTAGACGGTCGCCTTGACGTAGGCGGCGTCGTGGATCATCGCGGTTCCTTTCTCGCGGGCAGGTCTCCGCCCGGACGATCCGGTCCGGCGATCCGCGAGGGGGCCGTGGGTGACCGTAGGTCGCCGAATGATACGCCCATCGGTGCCCCGTGATCCTCGGTAGTGGTCGGTACGCCGCTGGTGGGGTCAGTCTGCGCACGCTTCGTGATCAGGTCGACAGTGCCAGGTGAGGGTGTGCCTGGCTTCCGGCCCACTGCTTTCGGTGTTCCTACCTCGGCTTTTGCCAGGATGAAGAGGTTTTCGATGGTGGCCGCCGCAAGGCGCAGGTATGCACGCCGGGTCCGCCGCCGTAGCCGCGGGATTCGGACGGGTGTGTGCCGGCTCGGGTCCAACCGCGGGTCGTAGGGAATCCGCACCAGGGCATCGACCTGGCGTCCGAGTCGAGCGGCGCCGGCCCGGGTGCGCGGCGACGGGCGTCCTCGGCGAGGTGCGACAACGGCCGCGACGACCAGCGGCCCCACCGCGGCCGGACGGTCACCGGCACTTTCCCGGAACGCGCGCAGTCGCATCACGGTCGCCTCGAGGTCCGCGGCCGTGGCAAGGGTGACGAGCACCACAAGGTCGGCCGCCTGTACGGCGACGTCGGTGAGGGGCGCGTCGGTCGGAGCATCGACGAGGACCAACGGATACGAGTGCGCGAGCATGCCCAACGTCGAACGCAGGCCGCCGGCGGTCACGGTCGGCTCGTCGGAGCCATGCACGACGGGCAGCGTCGCGGACGTCCCGGTGCCCCCCGGCAGTTCCCGGGCGAGATGGCCGGCGTCGCGTCGCATGGGCAGCACGTCGAGGTCCCGGGCACTGCCCGAACGCTGCCCGCCGATCAGCAGCCGCAGTTCGGCGGGCGACCCGTCCCCGACCTGGTGGCGGATGACATCGGCGACCGTCGTCGTCCCCGCGGAGCCGACGCGGCTGGTCAGCGGATCGCCGCGCGGTTCGTCCTCCTCGGTGGACGCGGCCGCCGCGCTCGCGGTGCCGGCCGGGCCGGGGCCGGTGTCGAGGTCGGGTTCGCCCGGCCACAGGTCGACCGCGAGAACAGGCTGGGCGCGCACGCCGGCGAGGGTCAGGCCTATCACGCCGGCCAGGGTCGTCGTTCCCGAGTACGGAAACAGCGAGGTCACGGCGATCCGCCACGACCCGGGCAGCGGAAGACGGGAGCGATCCCGGATGGACAGCCGGACCGGGACCTCGTCCTGCGGCTCCGGCACCGGACCGGTGGCTTGCGGTCCGGACGGCTCCGAGACCGGCAGATGACGCGAGCCGGGCCGATGCTTCGGCGTCGGCGCGCTCGTCTCACCGTGGTTCGTGGCCTCGGGAATCACGCCGCGTGCGGGCCTGACGGAGCTCGCGGCACCCGTCGGGCCAGCGGCCTCGGGCTGCACGGTGCGTGTCGGCGCCACGGTGCTCGCTGGCTCCACAGCGGTGTCCGCGGTGGAGCCAGCCTCTGCCTCGGTCGACCCCATGGGCGCGGGTGGTTCGGCGTCGACAGGCCACGGTCGGACGGGCGGGGCGTAACCGGGCGGCTGCGCACTGGCGGGCGGTGGACCCACGACGGGGGTGACAGTCGGTGGTGTCACCGTGGGCGGTGGTGCTGCCGGTGGGGCCGGACGGGCCGGCTGCTCGACGGGCAGCGATCCGCTCGTCGGGTGGACAGCCGGTGGCAGATCGGCGTCAACCGGCGGTGGGCCGACCAGGGGTGGGCCGATCAGTGGCGGATCGATCAGTGGCGGATCGAGCAGCGAGGGGACGGCCGGCGGCGGATCGACC
>NZ_CADCWS010000128.1 GCF_902806475.1 Candidatus Frankia nodulisporulans | reverse complement strand
CGCCGATGGTGGCCTCCCTCTGAGGGGACAGAACGCTTCCATGACCACGCCAGTGCGCACGATCGGGTCGGGGTCCTACGACCCGGCGGACGTCACGTTCCTGCTCACCGACCTCAGCGACGTCGACCTCGAACGGCCCACCGAGGACCGGGAGGAGGCGATGCAGGCCGGCCGGCACTACTCCGAGGATCTCCCGGTCGAGTACCAGCCCGACGACAGCTACCTGCGGCTCTACCACCAGGCACTGGAACGGTCGGCCCGGCGGGTGGCCCTGGCCACCGGGGTGGTCGCCGAACTGGTGCGGGTGACCAAGCCGGAGCCGGTGCTGGTGTCGATCGCCCGGGCCGGCACCCCGGTCGGCATCCTGATGCGTCGCTGGTACGTCTTCCGCCACGGCCTGGACGTCCCCCACCACGCCATTTCGGTGATCAAGGATCGGGGGGTGGACATGAACGCCGTGCGCCACCTCACCGACCGCTTCGACCGCGCCGCGCTGCAGTTCGTCGACGGCTGGACCGGTAAGGGCGTGATGACCCGGGTGCTCACCGAGGCGCTGGCCGGTCTCGGCTTGGACGACACCCTCGCCGTGCTCGCCGACCCGGCTCGCTGCGTGTCCCTCTATGGCACCCGCGACGACTTCCTCATCCCCAGTGCCTGCCTGAACTCGACCGTCAGCGGCCTGGTCAGCCGCACCGTCCTGAACGCCGAGCACATCGGCCCGGACGACTTCCACGGCGCCAAGTTCTACCGTGACCTCGCCCCGCACGACCTGTCCCGCCACTTCATCGAGACGGTCGCCGCGCAGTTCGACGCGGTCGCGGACGAGGTCGATGCCGCCTGGCCGGCCCTGTGGGCCGCCGACCGCACGCCGACCTGGGAGGGCTGGGCGGCGGTGGAACGGATCGCCGCCGACTACGACATCCCCGACGTGGTCATGGTCAAGCCCGGTGTCGGCGAGGCCACCCGGGTCCTGCTGCGCCGGGTGCCCTGGCGCATCCTGGTCGCCCCCGACCGCCTCGACGAACTCGCCCATGTGCTCGCCCTCGCCGCCGACCGCGGGGTCCCCGTCGAGGAGCGGGCCGACCTGCCCTTCTCCTGCGTCGGCCTGGTCCGTCCACTCGGTGCCACCCCCACGTTCCACACCCCCGGGGCCCGCTGGCGTCCCCCGACCACGTGAGCACCGTCGAACCGGTCGCCGCCGGGTCGCGCCTGCCCGGTTCCGTGACCGTCGGTTCGGCGACCGTCGGTTCGGCGACCGTCGGCGCCGGGCCGCTCCACCTGGCCGCCCTTGACCTGGACAAGACGCTGATCTTCTCCGCCCGTTCGCTGCTGCTGCCCATCCCGGTCGCACCGGCGGAGGGCTCATCGGCGGCGGTCTCGTCGGCGGAGGACAGCCTGGCCTCGGCGGCGGGTGCGGCGGGTGCCGCGGTGGTGGTGCGGGAGGTGGAGCGGTACAACGGCGCGCCGCAGTCCTACGCCACCGCGCGGGAGCTGGAACTGCTCGCCGAACTGGACCGCGTCGCCGTCGTCGTCCCCGTCACCACCCGGACGCTGGCCCAGTACCGCCGGGTCGACCTGGGCATCCGGCCGAGGTACGCGATCGCCGCCAACGGCGGGCACCTGCTGGTCGACGGCGAGCCGGACCCCGCCTGGGCGGCCACCGTCGCCGCGGACCTCACCGGCTGCGCCCCGCCTGCCACGATGCTCGGGCTCGCCGAGCGGTTCGCCGCCGGCTGGGCCCGCACGGTGCGCGCCGCCGACGACCTGTTCGTCTACGTGGTCGCCCACGACCGCCTCGACATCCCCGATCTCGCCGCCCTGACCGTCCAGGTCGAGGCGGGCGGCTGGTCGGTGTCCCAGCAGGGCCGCAAGGTCTACCTGGTGCCCACCGCCCTGACCAAGCAACGGGCGGTGGACGAGGTGCGCCGTCGCACCGGCACCCGGGTCCAGCTGGCCGCCGGTGACTCCGTGCTCGACATCCCGATGCTGCTCGCCGCGGACGCCGCCGTCCGACCGGCACACGGCGAACTGCACGAACTCGCCTGGACAGCCCCCCATGTCACGATCACCGCGGACGCCGGCGGACGGGCCGGTGAGCAGCTCCTGAGCGCCCTGCTGGCCCAGGTCCGCGCCGACGGCCGCTGGGATGGCGGGGCGGTGGTGCCGGCCTGACGGTGAACAATCGTGGTACACCGGAGAGCCGTTCCCAGGACACAGCGACGTGGGAGGAACCGTGACCGATGTGGAAGCCACGCCCGAGGCCAGAACCGAGGTCTCACTCGAGCGCACACTCGAGGAACTGTTGGCGGTGGAGCGGTTCGAGCCACCGGCCGGATTCACCCGCCGCCGTCACATCGAGGCCGACCAGGCCGCCGCGGACGCCGACCTCGAGGGGTTCTGGGCCGACGCCGCCCGTGACCTGCTCACCTGGGAGACCCCGTTCACCCAGGTACTCGACGACAGTAACCCGCCCTTCTACACCTGGTTCGCCGACGGGACGCTGAATCTTTCGGTGAACTGCCTCGACCGGCATGTCGCCGCCGGTCGCGGTGAACGCGTCGCGTTCCACTGGCGGGGGGAGGAGGGGGAACGGCGCGACGTCACCTACGCGCGGCTGCTCGCCGACACGCAGGCGTTCGCGAACGGGCTGCGTCAGCTGGGCGTCCAGGCCGGGGACGTCGTCGGGATCTTCCTGCCGATGATCCCCGAGGTGGCCGTGGCGATGTTGGCCTGCGCCCGTATCGGGGCGGTGCACAACGTGGTGTTCGGGGGGTTCGCGCCGTCCGCCGTCGCGGAGCGGATGGCGGTGTCCGAGGCGAAGGTGCTGGTCACGGTCGATGGGGCGCGGCGCAAGGGGAAACGAGCCGAGGTGAAGGCGGCGGTGGACGCCGAACTCGGCGAGCTGCCGGCGCTGGCGCACATCGTGGTCGTGCGCGGGCCGGGAGAACACCCCGGTGTGGTGCCGATGACGGCGGGGCGCGACGTCTGGTACGACGAACTGCTCGCCGCCGCGGAACCGGACTGCCCGGCGGTGGCGCTGCCCGCCGAACATCCGTTGTTCATCTTGTATAGCTCCGGTTCCACGGCGAAACCGAAAGGTATTCTGCACACCACCGCCGGCTATCTGCTGGGCGCGACCTACACCCACCGCATGGTGTTCGACATCGACGCCGACACCGACGTGTACTGGTGTTCCGCCGATGTCGGCTGGATCACCGGCCATTCGTACATCGTGTACGGACCATTGTCGAACGGCGCGACGTCCGTCATGTACGAGGGGGCCCCGGACTATCCGGACCGGGATATCTGGTGGCGGATCATCGAGGAGTACCGGGTCACCGTGTTCTACACGGCGCCGACCGCGATCCGGACCTGCATCAAATGGGGGCCGGAGTTTCCCGGCCGCCACGACCTGTCGTCGCTGCGGGTGCTGGGGACGGTCGGCGAGCCGATCAACCCGAAGGCCTGGCTGTGGTACCACCTGGTGATCGGCGGCGGCCGCTGCCCGATCGTCGACACCTGGTGGCAGACCGAGACCGGCTCGGTGCTCATCTCACCGCTAGCGGGCGTCACGGCGACCAAGCCGGGGTCGGCGACCCGTCCGCTGCCCGGCATCAGCCCGGCGCTGTTCGCCGAGGACGGTATGCCGCTCACCGAGGGCACCGGCATCCTGGTGATCACCAGACCGTGGCCGTCGATGCTGCGCACCCTCTACAAGGACGACGAACGGTTCGTCGAGACCTACTTCTCCCGGTTCGGTCCGTCGACGTACGTGGTCGGCGACGCGGCCCGGCTGGACGCCGACGGCTACTTCTGGATCATCGGCCGGATCGACGACGTGATCAACGTGTCGGGGCATCGGCTGTCCACCGCCGAGGTCGAGTCGGCGATCGTCGCCCACGAGGCGGTGGCCGAGGCCGCCGTCGTCGCCGAACCCGACGAGCAGACCGGGCAGGCGATCGTCGCGTTCGTGACGCTCGCCGGGGAGCGGATCGGTGACGCCGAGGTCGAGGCGCAGCTGCGCGACCATGTCGCCCGGCGGATCGGCAAACTGGCCCGGCCGCGTCGGATCATCTGGGCCGACGACCTGCCCAAGACCCGCTCCGGCAAGATCATGCGCCGTCTGCTGCGCGATGTCGCCGCCGGCCGCGAACTCGGGGATGTCACGACCCTGCGCGACCCGGCCGTCATGGCCGTCATCGCCGACCGGGTCCGCGGCGCCCGCGACGACGAGGAGTAGCCGCCCCGGCGCGCCCGGCCGGACGGTCAGATGAGCCGTCCGGCCGGGCGAACCGCGCAGGAACGTGACCGATCGGCACGCCACCACGTGAGTTGTTCGGTGAACGTAACCTGCAGGTCGAACCCGCGTGTGCTGACGTCACCCGGACTGTCTAGGCTCACCACTTCGTGAGAGCCCTCCGACGGTTCACCGTCCGTGCGCAGCTCCCGGAGCAGCTTGCTCCGCTGGGGGAACTAGTCCTGAATCTCCGCTGGTCCTGGCATCCCGAGACACTCGACCTGTTCGAGACGGTCGATCCGGAGCTGTGGCGGGCTACCAAGGGTGACCCGGTTCGCCTGCTCGGCGAGGTCGACCACGATCGGCTCGTCGCGCTCGCGGCTGACCGCCGGTTCGTCCGCCGGCTGACCGACCTCGCCGACGACCTCCAGGACTATCTGAGCGCGGACCTGTGGTACCAGCGGCGGCACGCGGCGAGCGCACCGTCGGCGATCGCGTACTTCTCCCCGGAGTTCGGCATCACCGAGGTGCTGCCGCAGTACTCCGGTGGCCTGGGCATCCTGGCCGGCGACCACCTCAAGACCGCCAGCGACCTCGGCGTGCCGATCATCGGCGTGGGCCTGCTGTACCGGGCGGGGTACTTCGTCCAGTCGCTGTCGCGGGACGGCTGGCAGCAGGAGCGCTACCCGGGAATCGACCCGCACGGTCTGCCGCTGACCCAGCTCACCGACGCCGACGGACGTCCGGTCAAGGTCGCCGTCGGCCTGCCCGAGGGCCGCACCCTGCACGCGCAGATCTGGAAGGCGCAGGTCGGCCGGGTACCGCTGCTGCTGCTCGACTCGGACGTCGAGGACAACCAGCCGGCCGAACGCGGCGTCACCGATCGGCTCTACGGCGGCGGCACCGACCACCGGCTGCTACAGGAGATGCTGCTGGGCATCGGCGGTGTGCGGGCCCTGCGCGCCTACGCGGCGGTCACCGGGACGCCCGCACCGGAGGTCTACCACACCAACGAGGGGCACGCCGGCTTCCTCGGGCTCGAACGCATCCGCGAACTGGTCGAGACCGGCCTGAGCTTCGACGAGGCGCTCGAGGCCGCCCGCGCCGGCACGCTGTTCACCACGCACACCCCGGTGCCCGCCGGCATCGACCGGTTCCCCCGCGACCTGGTCGCCCGCCACTTCGGCGGGGACAACGCCTGGCCCGGGGTGGACGTCGAGCGCATCCTCGACCTCGGTGTCGAACCCGACCCGAACGTGTTCAACATGGCGCACATGGGCCTGCGCCTGGCGCAGCGCTCCAACGGTGTCAGCAAGCTGCACGGGATCGTCAGCCGGGAGATGTTCGCCGGCCTGTGGCCCGGATTCGACTCCGCCGAGGTGCCGATCGGCTCGGTCACCAACGGTGTGCACGCCCCGACCTGGGTGTCGCGCACCGTGCTCGAACTCGCCGAGCGGGCGTCCGGCGCGGGTCTGCTCGGCGACGACACCGCCGGTTTCGACGCCCTCGGCACCCTGGACGACGACGTCGTCTGGGCGGCCCGCCGGGTGCTGCGGGAGCGCCTGGTCGCCGAGGTCCGCCGCCGGCTGCGGGCATCCTGGCTGGAGCGCGGGGCGGCACCGGGTGAACTCGACTGGATCGAGTCGGTGTTCGACCCGGACATCCTGACGATCGGTTTCGCCCGCCGGGTGCCGTCCTACAAGCGACTCACGCTGATGCTGCGCGACCGGGACCGGCTGCGCCGTCTGCTGCTGCATCCCGAACGCCCGATCCAGATGGTGATCGCCGGCAAGGCGCATCCCGCCGACGACGGTGGAAAGCAGCTCGTCCAGCAGATCGTGCAGTTCGCGGACGACCCAACCGTCCGTGCCCGGATCGTCTTCCTGCCCGACTACGACATCGGCATGGCCCGGTTCCTCTACTCCGGTTCGGACGTGTGGCTGAACAACCCGCTGCGTCCGCTGGAGGCCTGCGGCACGTCCGGGATGAAGGCGGCGCTCAACGGCTGCCTGAACCTGTCCATCCGGGACGGCTGGTGGGACGAGATGTTCGACGGCCAGAACGGCTGGGCGATTCCCACCGCGGACGGCGTCGAGGACCCCGACCGTCGTGACGACATCGAGTCCGCCGCGTTGTACGACCTGATCGAGAACACCGTCGCCGCCCGGTTCTACGACCGTGAGACGCCCACCTCGTCGCCGCGGCGCTGGACGTCGATGGTCCGCCACACCCTGTCCACCCTCGGCCCGCAGGTGCTGGCCAGCCGGATGGTGCAGGAGTACGTCGATCGGTACTACGTGCCGGCCGGGGCGTCCGCCCGCGCCGTCGCCGCCGACGGCCTCGTCGGCGCACGTGACCTGGCGGCGTGGAAGGCGCGGGTGCGCGGCGCCTGGTCGGGGGTGCGGGTGCTCAACGTCGACTCCGCCGGCCTTGGCGACACCCCCCAGGTGGGCCAGTCACTGGTGGTCCGCGCGACGGTCGACCTCGGTGGGCTCGCCCCGACCGACGTCGACGTGATCGCCTCCTACGGCCGGGTGGACCTCGCCGACCGCATCCTCGTCCCCGCCACGCTGTCGCTGCAGCGGGTCGAGGACGCCGAGGGCGCCCTGCGCTACGAGGGTGTCATCCCGCTGGGTCGCACCGGCCCGTTCGGCTACACCGTGCGGGTCCTGCCCCGGCACCCGTTGGCCGCCAGCGTCGCCGAACTGGGCCTAGTCGCCAACCCGTAACCACCCTCGGATCCGGTGGCCGGCTTCCCCGCCGGCCGTCGGACCCCGCGCGGCTGGTGGTGCTCACCAGCCCGGGTTCGTCGCCGCCGGCCGGTGGTCGGGCGCATCCGTCGTCGCCGGTCGACGCGCCCGCAGCAGCACGACGCTGCGGGCGCGTACGGCCAGCTGTTCCCCGACCGCCAGTGCCCGCCCGCCCGCCGGCGTCCGCCCGTCGGCCGGCCGCGGCGCCGCGAAACCACCGAGATCCTCTTCGGCGGTGTCCAGCAGGAGTTCGAACCGCTGCGCCCAGGGGGCGCCCGGCAGGGTGACGACGGTGTCCTCCCCGTGCGGATGCAGGACGCACAGCAGCCCCGACCGCTCGTCGCCGGCCGGGTCGCCGGCGATATGGGCGATGAGGGTGAGCAGCCTGGCCGCCCACCAGTCCGCCTGCGACATCACCTGTCCGTCCGCCCGTAGCCAGGTGATGTCGGCGAGTTCCCGCGTGTCGGACTCGCCGCCGTGGAAGAACCGGTCGCGGTGCAGCGAACGCAGTTCACCGCGCAGGCCGACCAGCCCCGACACCAGGCGCGTGAGCATCGGATCGTCGCCGGCCGGATCGTCGCTTCCGGTCGCCTCCGCGCTGTCACTCGAGGTGCTGTCAGTCGAGGTGCTGTCAGTCGAGGTGCTGTCGGACCAGGCGAGCCAGGATGTCTCGTTGTCCTGGCAGTAGCCGTTGTTGTTGCCGCCCTGGGTGCGGCCGAGTTCGTCCCCGGCGAGCAGCATCGGTACCCCGGCGGACAACAGCAACGTGGTCAGCAGTCCACGGCGGACCCGGCGCCGCAGAGCGAGGGTGCCCGGATCGTCCGTGGGTCCTTCGACGCCGTAGTTCGCCGACCGGTTGTCGGATTCCCCGTCCCGGTTGCCCTCCCCGTTGGCCTCGTTGTGCTTCGTCGCGTACGAGACGAGGTCGGCCAGCGGAAAGCCGTCATGCGAGGTGACGAAGTTGACCGACGCCCACGGCCGACGTCCACCATGTTCGAACAGGTCGGACGAGCCGGTGAGCCGATAGCCGAGGTCGGCGACGGCACTGGTGCGTCCGTTCCAGGCGTCGCGCACCGTGTCGCGAAAACGGCCGTTCCATTCGGCCCACGGCGCGGGAAACGCGCCCACCTGGTAGCCGTCCGAGCCGACGTCCCAGGGCTCGGCGATCAGCTTCACCCCGGACAGCAGCGGGTCGGCGTGGATCGCGGTCAGCAGCGGTGACGCCGGGTCGAAGCCGTCGGGGTTGCGGGCCAGGGCGCTGGCGAGGTCGAAACGGAACCCGTCCACACCCATCTCGCTGACCCAGTACCGCAGCGAGTCGCAGATCAGCTTCACCACGTGTGGGTTCGTCACGTTGAGCGTGTTGCCGCAGCCGCTGACATCCCGGTAGCGCCGCGGATCGGTGGGCTCGACCCGGTAGTAGGTCGTGTTGTCCAGGCCGCGCAGCGACAGCGTGGGACCCCGCTCGCTGCCCTCGGCGCTGTGGTTGTACACGACGTCGAGCAGCACCTCGATCCCGGCGGCGTGCAGGGTGGCCACCATCGTCCGGAACTCGCCCACCGGATCGTCGCTGGCCGCGTAGGCCGCGTGCGGCGCGAAGAACGCCAGCGTGTTGTAACCCCAGTAGTTGATCTTTGATGCCTCGAGCAGGACCGGTTCGGAGACCGACGCGTGCACCGGCAGCAGCTCGAGGGCGGTGACCCCCAGCCGGACCAGATGCTCCACCACCACCGGATGCGCGAGCCCCGCGTAGGTGCCCCGCAGCTCCCGAGGTATCCCCGGATGCCGACGGGTCAGCCCGCGGACGTGCGCCTCGTACACCACCGTGCGCGACCACGGTGTCGCCGGCCGATTCCGCGCCGGATGCCCGTACCCACCATCCTGACCCCGCTCCCGCGCACCATCCCCGGGACGTCCGGTGTCGTCGGGGTGACCGGTGTCGCGGGCGTCGCCGTGCGGATCGGTGACCACGCAGCGGGGGACGTAGGGGGCGGAGTCGCGGGAGTCCGGGTCACGTCCGTACGGATCGCCACCACCGAAGCCGTAGATCGCCGGGTCGGCCCGCAGGGCGCCGGTCACCTGCCGCGCGTACGGATCCACCAGCAGTTTCGCCGGGTTGTACCGCTGCCCGCGATCCGGGTCGTAGGGCCCGTGGGCCCGCAGCCCGTACCGCGTGCCCGGACGTACCCCCGGCAGGTAGCCGTGCCACACCCCGCCGTCGCGTTCGGGCAGACGGTGCCGGGTCTCGGCGCCCGCCGCGTCGAACAGACAGAACTCGACCGCGTCCGCCCCCGGTGCGACGACCGCGATGTTCACCCCGGCGCCGTCGAACGTCACCCCGAGCGGCGCCGCCGCGCTCCGGTCGGCCCGGCTTACCTGACCCAGCTCACGAACCCGCTCAGCTGCGCCGACATCAGACATTCGGTTGACGCTAGCCCACCGTCCGCCATGGCGTCGCTCGAACACCGATGTCGACGTCGATGTCGATGTTCGAACTGTCGTGACGGTTCGTGAGCGATGAAGATCAGTGCCGGTCGCCCTATCGTGGCCTGCGACGGGCCGGACGGATGGACCGGCCACGGCGCGTGTTCGGCTCGGACGGGACGTCGTCCCGGTGGCCGGACGCACAGCACTGCCTGCCTCCGCGATCGGGGGTGGGGGAGATTTCCGACGGTGGGAGGACCAGGCAGATGAGCGTCGTGCGGCTCGAGGTCGACGGCGGGATCGGGACCATCCGGCTTGATCGACCGCCGATGAACGCGTTGGACGCGACGGTCGCCGGCGAGCTGCGGACGGCCGCGCTCGAGGCCACCCGGGATCCGGCGGTCCGGGCGGTCGTGCTCTACGGCGGGGAGAAGGTCTTCGCGGCCGGCGCGGACATCAAGCAGATGGCGTCGATGGACTTCGCCGAGGTGACCGCCTGGGTGCGCGACCTGTCCTCGACGTTCGAGCTGGTCGCGCGGATCCCGAAGCCGGTGGTCGCCGCGGTCACCGGCTTCGCGCTCGGCGGTGGACTCGAGCTCGCGCTGTGCGCGGACGTACGGGTCCTGGCGGACAACGCCAAGGTCGGCGTGCCCGAGATCACGCTGGGTGTCATCCCGGGGGCCGGTGGCACGCAGCGGCTGCCGCGGCTGATCGGACCGTCGCGGGCCAAGGACCTGGTCTTCAGCGGCCGTCAGGTGCGGGCGGCGGAGGCCGAGCGGATCGGCATCGCCGACGTCGTCGTGCCGGCCGCGGAGGTCCTGCCGCGGGCCCGGGAGATCGCCGGACGGTACGTGGCCGGTCCGGCGCAGGCGCTGGCCGCGGCCAAGCAGGCGATCGACGACGGGGCGGAGCTCGCTCTGTCGGAGGCGCTGCGGTTGGAGGCGGCGCTGTTCGCCGGCCTGTGGGCCACCGAGGACCGACGGGTCGGCCTGACCTCCTTCGTCTCGGACGGCCCCGGCAAGGCCGTCTTCACCGGCCGCTGACCGGCGTCCGCGCTAGCGCATGGCCAGATCGGCGAGGATGGGCAGGTGGTCGCTGCCGTCTTCGCGTCCGACGCTGAAACCGGTCACCGCGAAGGCGGGGGAGGCCAGCACGTGGTCGATGCGCAGGACCGGCGGGACGATCACGGCCGTGGCGCTCCACGTCGGTTCCCAGCCGCCGCCGACCACGTCGTGCGCGTCGCGGACACCGGCGTCCACGAGCTGGCGGAACGGGCGGTGGTCGCGGGTGGCGTTGAAGTCCCCGGCCATGATCACCGGGAGGGTGGCGGTGCGCGCCTCGTGGCGTAGTTCGGTCAGCTGCGTCCGCCAGCGGGTGGTGTAGGTGCTGGAGGTCGGCGAGATGGTGTGCACGGCGTACATCACGAAACGCCGGTTCTCGTCGACCTGGACGGTGGCGCGCAGCGACATCCCGTCACCGACCGTCGGTGCCGCGGCGTCGCGCAGCGGGAACCGGGAGTAGATCCCCGCCCCGAACGCGCCCTTCGTCGCCCCACCTCGTGGTAGGTATATAGGGGCGCAGCGCTCAGGTAGAGGCCACCTTCGCCAACGTCAGCGGTGTCAGTTCGAGCAGGACCAGCACGTCCGGGTTGGCGCTCTGGATCTGCGCGCCCAGCCGGTCGGCGTGGGCGTTGTCGTAGCGCAGGTTCGCCGACATCACCCTGATCCGGGCCGAGCCGGACGCGGCGTTCTCGGCGTGTCCGGGCAGGAGCTCGGGAACCGTCCAGAACGCGTGGACGGCGATCAGCGCCACCGAGACGATCAGCAGCAGGTTGCGCCGCCGGGCGAAGGCCACCGCGACGGCGGCGTAGGCCGGCAGGTACAGCAGCGGTGTCAGCGCGTTGACGACGGTGTACGGCCAGTCGATCGCGTCGTCGAGGTGGACCAGACGACCGAGCGCGAGCAGCGCCAGGCCGCCCGTCACCACCCACGCCACGATGGTGATCACCGTCGGGATGCTGGGCAGCGTCGGCGTGGTGGGTTCCGCGGCGGCGACCGGAATGTCGCCGGGCGCCGACGTCGAGGGCGGAGTGGGGGACGGTGGGTCCGGCATGGTCTGCCCGGATTCCTGCGTGGAGCTCACGATTCCTAGAGTGCCCGCCCCGCTCGCCCGGCCGCGCGCAGGGTGCCCCGTCCAGGGCTCCCCGTCCAGCGGCCGGGCGTGCGGCGAGCCAGTGACCGGCGACGCTGGACGCCTCAGGCGGCGGTGGGACCGCCGGCCGGCCGGGCGGCGGACAGCACACGGGCCCGGGTGCGCCATTCGCGCACGGCGACGGTGGAGTGCACGCTGAGCGCGTCGTCGAGTTCGGTGAGTTTGGTGACGATCCGCAGCGAGGTGACCTGACCGGCGACGTCGAGCGCCCGGTCGCTGGCCTCGAGCGCACCCTCCAGTTCGGGGGAACGTCGTTGCAGGTAG
>NZ_CADCWS010000127.1 GCF_902806475.1 Candidatus Frankia nodulisporulans | reverse complement strand
GGGCGGCGGGGGAGGGCGAGGTGTCGTCGTTCGCCGCCGCGCCGGTCGGCCGCTGCGCGACATCCGGTGTCCCGGACGGCACCGGCGGTGTAGGTGGGGAGGTGGGCCGCTGCTGTGATGTGGCCGGGGGACTTGCCCGTCGGACGGAGCCGGAGGTGAGCTCGGTCAGCCGGATGAGGCCGGCGATGTCGGGGGAGCCGGTGGCCTCCTCCCGTCCGGGGCTGGCGATGCGGGGGATGAACCGGATGTACGCCGCCGTGTCCGGGGTGGGATCGAGCAGGCGCAGGTCCTCCTCGTTGGTGAGCTGCAGCAGCTGCGGGTGGCTGGAGGTGGCGCGGCCGAGCTGGCCGAGCTCGGGGGACTGCTGCCAGACCTTGCGGGCGAGTTCGACGCGTCGACGCTGGTCGGTGTCGAACGGCGGCGGTGCCAGCGGGCCACGTCGTTCCAGATGCCGGTCGTAGGCGGTGAGCAGCGTGTGCAGGGCGTCGTGGACGTCCCGGCCGAGGTCCTCGCGGCGCATCCGGGCGATCTCCTCGCCGTGGGTGTTGAGCACGGTGCGGATGGCGGCGGCGACGTCCCCGGTCACGATGTCCGCGAGTGCGCCCTGGTGCGCCAGCAGTTGGCGGCCGACGGCCGAGCCCACGCCGAGGGTGCTGCCGTCGCCGGCCGGGCCGAGGACGCCCGAGTTCGCCGCGGCACCGCCGGGGGCCGGGCCGAAACCACCGGGCCGGGCGGGACCGCGGGGACCGGCAGGCGCCGGGCGCAGCTCGCGCAGCGTCGCCTGGGCGGCGTCGACCGCGTCGGCGACGGCGCTGGCCAGACGGGCCGCACCGAGCCGTTCGTCGGCCAGCACCCATTCGTTGAGACCGACCGACACCATCAGCGCGCCGAGCCCGCTGATGGCGTTCGCCGCCTCGTTCAGTCGCAGCCTGCGCTGCCAGGCGTTCACCGCGCGCCGCCACCACACCAGCGGTGCGAACGCGAGGGCGAGCCCGGCGAGCAGCAGCACCACACCGATGCCCAGGCTCAGCCTCGGCAGGACCACGCCGGCGCCGATGCCGACGACGGCGCCGCCCAGCGCGTCCAACCCGTACCAGATCAGGGCGGAAAGGGGCAGGTCCCGCGGGTCGGCGGGCTCGCGGGGCTGGGGGATCGGCCGGCGCTGGTACAGGCGCACGGCGATACCGACGGTGAGCGCGGCGGTGACCAGCGCACCGAGAACGCCGACCGGGAACCACAGTCCGGCCAGCAGTGTGCTCAGGAACGCGGTCGAGAGCATGCCGGGGTGCAGCCAGCGGGGGAACGGCGGTGGGGTCCGCAGGGTCGTGATGAGTTCGGGCGGGCAGATCTGCGGTACCTGCTGCGCGTACTGCGCGCTGCCGGTGGGGCGGGCCCGTACGGCCAGGTCACGTAGGCGGCGAGCGGTGGCGGCCAGCGTCTCGCGGGCGCCCAGCGCCGCGTCGGTCTGGCGGGCCAGCGCCGTGCGCACCTGGGCGGCCGCCGCCGCGGGGACGGGCACCATCTGCACGCCGAGCAGCGCCAGGGTGTGGCGCTGCTGCGGGCCGACGCCGTCGCTGCCACCCTGATCGGTCAGTGCCCGGTGCAGTTCCACGGCGAGTGTGCCCAGGTGGGCGCCGGCCTGGGTGAGTTCCGTCCAGACCAGCGACCCGACGGGCACGAGACCCTCCGCGGCCACCGAACGGCGGGGGGCGAACGGTTCGTCGCGCAGCGCGGTGATCAGGGCCGCGGCTTCGTCCAGATGCCGGCGCGCGGCGACGGCGGCCGCCGGCAGCTGGCCGTTCGGGTTGATGATCGAGCCGATGCCGGCGACATCGGTGGTAGCCGACCCGGTCAGCAGCCGGTCGATGCGGGCTGCCTCCTCCGGCACCACCGACCTCGTCCCGTCGCCGGGGCCCGCGCCCGCCCCACCCGGCGGACCGGCGCCACCGGGACCAGGCGGGATGCCGTTGTCGTCCTGGGTGAAATGCTCGAAGGCCTGCCCTGCGGCCTGGTCGAGGACGTCCCGGCTCACCCGACCGAGCAGCAGGTGGATCGCCGGCGCGGCGACCTGGTAGGTGCAGCGCAGGACCACACCGCGCGCCCGGCTGAAGACGCTGGGGATGCTCAACGCCTGCAACAGCGCCGCGAGGTTCGGCTGGGCGTCCTCGTCCGGGCCGAGCACCCGTCCGGGCCGACCGGGAGTCCAGCGCACCCCGCGCAGGTCCCCCGCCCACAGGACGGGCAGTTCGGCGACGGCCGGCAGGTACAGCCGTTCGGGGTGCGGGCGCCGGCCCAGGCCCAGCACCAGCAGCTGCGTCGTCGCCGCGGACACCCGGACGAGGAAGTCCCTGTACTCCTCGAGGCGGGCCACGTCGGCGACGACCAGGATCCGGCTGGTGTCCACGTCGCGCCGGCCCGCCTGGCTGGCGTGCTCGCGCTGCAGGGTACCGATCGGGGTGGACAGCACCCGACGCGGATCGTCACGCAGGTCGAGGACGACCACCATCGACGCGTCGTCCTCGTCGCGCCCGGCATGGTCATCGCCGGCGCCGGGCGGCGCCACGGTGGACGTCATCGCTCGTCCGCCCCTTCGACCTCGGTCAGGTAGGTGTGGAGGTCGTGCAGGTTGCCGCGGATCGCACCCTCCTCGGTGAACGGTCGGTGCAGCGCGGCGGGCACGGTGGTGGACCAGAACTCGAGGGCCTGGTCGAGCCGGCCACGGCTGGCCGGCGGCAGCCCCGCGCGGAACTTCTCGATCCGGGCGACCTCCGACCCGGCCACGTCGACGAAGGCGCGGAACACCGCGGCGGGCGGCACCGGTTCGTGGGTGAGCCCCTCCGGACGGATCATCCGCAGGCTGCGGGTGAACGCCCGGCGCGCCTCGTCGTCGTCCTCGACGATCGCCTGCTCGTAGACCCGCAGCAACGACCCCCACGACGAGGTCTGCCCGATCCGATGCAGCGGCAGGTACATGGCCTGCGCCTCGTCGTACTCGACCGCGCTGACCTGGATCGACTCCGGGGATTCCAGCGACCCCGTGACCCGCACCCGCCCGTTCCACATCGCGCACAGCAGCCGGTGCAGGATCGTGGTGCGGTTGTCCTCGGTCATCGCGAGCCAGCCGTAGTTGTAGCTCAGCCGCTGCCGCCAGCGCAGATAGTCGGCCGGGTCGTTGTGGGTGACTGCCTGCGACCAGAACCGCAGCAGCTCCCGGACCTCCCGCACCTCGTTGACGGCCATCGAACTGCGAAAGAGCACCACGACGATCGAGTCGGGCTGCCCGGGCCGGAAGTCGGGTGTCACACCCTGTCCGGTGGGCAGCGCCAACTCGTCGCGCAGACAGGCCTCGACCTCGCCGGCGCCGGCGTGCTTCACCGCCGGATGCGCGATCAGGATCTTCAGGCGGCCGGAGCCGTCGGGGCTGAACCCGCCGGGCAGCAGCGCGCGCAGTTGGTCGAGGAACTGGCGCAGGTCCAGCGGGTCGACGTCGGGTGCGGCGCTGCTGGCGGCCCGGGCCAGCAGCCGGCCCATCGACGGCAGCAACGGCACCCCACCGCCCTCGGCCTCGGCGAACAGCGACCGGACCTCCTGCTTGAGCCGGTCGCGCAGGATCGCCACCGCCCGTTGCGGCGCGGACCGTTCGGTGATCTCCTCGAACGCCTTCTGCCAGTCGGAACCGCGTAGCAGCAGCCGCAGCACATCCGCCTCGGTGGAACCCTCGGGCAGGCCGCCACGCTGCAGGAACGCCCGTAGCACGGTGCGGTAGAACACCTCGAGGTTGCCACCGGCGGGCAGCAGCTGGCGGATACCGGTGCGGTCCTGGCTGAGCGCGACCGTGCGGCGATCGAACTCGTCCGGTTCGGCGCGGGCGAACACGATCAGGGCGTCGGCGAAGTCGTCCACATGGCCGATCGCGACGTTCACCTTCTGCCGCCAGACCCGGGTCTGGCGGCCCCACGCCTCATGCCACAGCCGCCAGGTGTTCCAGCGGTGCCAGTGCTGCAGGGTGGCGATGGCCTGCTGCACCGGCGGGTCGCCCCACTTCGCCTTGCCGGGGAACCGGTTGCGGATGTCGGGCAGCACCGGGGCCGCGGCGCTGACCGGCGGCCGGTTCGGGACCTGCGGCGGGGTGTTCTTGCGTGCCTCGAGCAGGCCGATCAGGCCGCTGCGGTCCGGCGGGTCGAGCAGCTCCGGGTGCCCACGGATGATCCGGCGCAGGTGCAGGACGTCGACCTCGCCGAGCATCGTCCGGGCGGCCTGCACCGGCTGGAACCGCTGCCCGGCGATCTCCTGCACCTGGCCGCTGAGCTGGGTGGCCTGCGCCCGCAGGACGGCGCCGATGGTGTCGGAGTAGTCGGTCAGCGAGCGTTTGATCTCCGCGGCGCCGTCGGTGACCCGTGGCGTGCTGACCGGCAGGTCCGGCCGGTCGAGGATCTCGTCGAGGTTCGCCGCCCGCGCCATCTTCCCGATCAGCGGGACGTTGCGCTCCCCGCCCGGCGTCGGCCCCTCCAGCAGCGGGACGGCCCGGGCCAGCAGCCGGCCGGCGACGAGCTCGGCGAGCGCGTCCCCGGGCACGGTCAGCGACGCGACCAGCGCCGTGGACACGCCGCGATGGCCGATGCCGGAGTCGGCGGCGGTATGGCGTTCGGCCGCGCTGTTGATGAACGAGTCGGCGAACGACTGGAACGACTGACCGACCACCGCCGCCTGCTCGGCCTGCTGCTCGGAGGTGATCAGCGACAGCACCAGCGACGAGATCGAACGGTGGATGTCGTCCTTGTCCATGCCCGGGGTGCGGCTGAACAGGAACCCGGTCTGCACCGTGCCCGACGCGATCTGGATCTTGCGTCCCGGGTAGGCGACGTCGATCGGACGGCCGATGTTGTCCGAATGGCCCAGGACCCGCCGGGCCTTGCGGGCGTTCTGGTCGTCCACCAGGCGGAACAGGTCGAGCAGGGCACGTCCCGCGTTGAGCTGCGCCGAACGCCCCCCGCCGCGGCCCTCGTCGAACGCGCTCGGCATGAGCACCAGCGGATAGATCTGCGCACCGATGCGGGCCCGGTCGAACGCGTCCGCGATGAGATGCAGGTAGTCGTAGAAGATGCCGGTGCCGGTGCCGCCGGCGACCGAGAAGGCGACGAACACGTCGCACGAACGGTTCGACCGCCCGCCGAGCACACCGAGTTCGGCACCGGCCCGGCTGACGGCGTCGATGGCGTCGCGCAGCGGCTGCTGGCCCGGGCCGATGTCCTCGCGCACCGTCTCGAACAGCGCCGCCCGGCCCACCGTCGGCAGCTGCCCCGCACCCTTGGTGATCGGTGCGACCAGCGGCTCGTCCAGGATCGGCGGCAGCCACGACTGGACGAACTGCCCGGCGGTCATCCGCAGGTTCGCCGCGACCTCCGCGTAGGTCTGGAACTTCGGCACCAGCCCGCGGACCAGCTGGGCGTTACGGGCCGCCGCCTGATGGTGCGTCGGCGCGGGGACGGTCGCGCCGTGGATGCGGTCGAGTTCGGCCTCGTTGAGGTCCGCGTAGACGAACTGCAGGCAGCCGGGCAGCTGGTAGGGCAGATAGCCGGAGTTGCCGTGGGTGCCCATCCGCTCGGCGAACGCCGTGCCGTCCGGCCCGCACAGCGACTCACGCAGCCGCCGCTCGAGTTCGGTGCCGATCGCGCAGCCGGTGCCCCCAGCCCCACGAAGACCAGCGGCTGGTAGATGTTCAGCCCGAAGGCGGTGTCGCGTGTCGGCATACGTATCCCGATCCGTGTTCTGCGCTGGGTCGTGCCCGGTGTCGGGCGGGTCGCTCCTGCCCGTTCCTGCCTGGTGCCTTGCTTCTGCTGCCTGCTGCCGGTCAGAACTGCGTGTCGTTCCAGTCGTCGGCCGGCCGGGGGGTCGCCGACGGTTGCCCGGGCCCAACCGCCGGACGCTGGCCGGGCTGGACGGTGGGTGCCTCGGACATGTTTCGGTAGTCGTCTGGCGCCGATCGGGCCGGAGCGCCATACGGACTGCCGCCATACGGACTGCCGCCGTAGGGATCGCCGCCATACGGGTTGTCGTTGTGGGCGGGGTTGCCGGGCGGGGTGCCGCGGTGACCGTTGACGTGTCGATCGTTGCCGGCGCCGCCGAACGGGTCCTGGCCGCCGATGGTCGCGTACGGATCAGCCTCGGCGCCGCCACCACCGAACGGGTCGGCACTGTTCGCGTGGGCGCCGCCTCCGCTCCACGGATCGTCGGAAGGCGGCAGGGCCGCAGCGCCACCTTGCAGCCGCCGGTCCTCGACCCACAGCTGGGTGCCGGACATGCCGGCGGGGAACCGGGTGCCCGCGGGCAGGGTGCGTACCTCACCACCCGGCGTCTGCACGGCGAGCTGCCCGTGCTTGACCCGGCGCACGGTGTAGACACCGGTCTCGCCCGGGTTCGCCTGGGTGAGGGTGAGCGCGACCCCGGGCACGTCGTTGAGGGTGAACCGGAACACGGACGCGCGCTGCCGCGACGCCGGCAGGTCCGCGCCGGCCCCGTCCCCGCGGGTGGCGAAGGCCCGCAGCTGGGAGACGTCGCCGTCGCGCCGTCGCCGGGCCAGCAGCAGCAGGGCGGCGCCGACGGCGAGCAGCAGGACGCCGGCGGCCAGCAGCAGGTACGACCAGTACGTCGCGAACCACCCGGGTGGCTCGTCCACGTCGAAACTCACTGGCTCCTCGGTGAGCACGACACCCGTGCTCGTGGCGCCGCCGCCGTTCGTCGCGCCGCCGCCGGTCGAGCCGCCGGGGGTGACGGAGACGCGGATGACGCCGCGCCGCGGCCCGTAGGTGGCGTCCGACGCCACGGACAGGGTGAGTTTCCGCTCGAAGCCGCTGGCCCCGGCCGGCACGGTCACCGTGACCGGGTCGAGGGACACCCCGGCCAGGCCGGCCAGGCTCAACGCGACCTCACGGGGCGTGCCCGACGGGTTGTCCGCCCGCAGCACCCCGCTGACCGAGGCCCCGCGGTGGACGTCCGCCGGCGTACGCACCTCCACGACCGCGCCGCCGCCGCGAGCCCCCGGAATCCGGTAGGTCGCGCGCTGCACGGTGCCCCGCAGACCCGTACCGGTGATGCTGCCGGTCAGCGACAGCAACCCGGTCGCACCGGCGGGCACGGTGACCTGGCCGGCGTAGCCGCCGTCACCGGCCTTCTCGTCACCGCCCTGGCCGTTGTCGCTCAGGGCCACCGGCACGGGGATGAAGCCGTCCCCGGCCAGCCGTGCGTCGAACACGAGCCCGGCGAGGTCGCGGGGGTCGGCGGCCTGCCCGCGGCTGGTCTGCAGCGTGACGTGCACCGTCGCGGACTCGCCTGGCTTCGGGGACGCCGGCGAGAGGCGGACCACCGAGCTCAGCTGGCCGATCCAGGTCAGGTCGGCCTGCACCGTCTGCGGCCTGGCGTCCGGGGGCCAGGTGAAGACGACCTTCCAGGTGCCCGGGTAGGGGTTGGCGATGAACAGCGACTCGGAGGTGGGGGCGCTGTTGTTCAGGGTGAAGAACGAGCCGTCCTGCTGGCCGGAGCCCTGGATGACCCGGCCCCGGGGGTCGGTGTAGCCGACCTTGATGCCCGCTTCGCGCTTGAGCGCGTTGATGGTGGCACTGGACGCGGTGGCCGGGATGTTCAGGGCCAGGGTCACCGGGCTGCCCGGTCCGCCCTGGCCACGCTTGGTGGCGAAGCCCATGCAGCTCGCGTTCGCCAGCGCCCGGTCGAGGGCCTCGGCGATGTCCGCGGCGGACTCGGCGTACAGGGGCGCTGGCGCGGCCACCGGGACCCTCTGACAGTCCTGGCTGGTGCCGGCGCCGAAGCCGGGCAGCCTGGCCAGCCACTCCCGGTTGAAGCCGTTTCCGAAACCGACCGGCCAGATCTGCACGCCCAGCGCCCTGGCCCGCGGCGCGACGTCGTTCTCGGTCACGCTCATCGCGGCTGTCATCCGCGACTGCGTCGTCGCGTCGGCGTTGGGCAGCTTCGCCCCGTAACGCTGGACGTTGTCCACGCGCAGACCGCCGTCGGTCAGCAGGAACACCACGTTGAAGTAGGACGGGTCCTTCGCCGCCTCGAGGATGTCCAGCGCCTTGGTCAGGGCCGCGGCGTGGTCGGTGCCGTTGCCCTCCTCGATGCTCCGCGGGTGCAGCTTGCCCAGACAGGTCCGGAAGTCGGTGCTGCCGACCTGTGCGAGCGGGCAGGCCTCATCGGTCGCGCCATGCTGCCCACGGCTGACCTCGGGAAAGTCGTCGGTGCCGAACCCGACCACCGCGATCTTCGAGTCCTTGTCGACCTGTTGGCTGCTGGCGATCAGGCCCGCGGCCTCGGCCTCCTGCCGGATGGTCTCGGGAGTCTCACTTCCCGACTCGTCGACGAGCACCACGGCGTGCACCCGCGGCCGACCGTCGGCACCCACGGTGGCGGGCCCGCCGGCCGGTGCGGCGACAGCCGGCGCCCCCAGCGGCGCGACCAGCACAACGGCACCCGCGGCGGCCATCAGCACACGGGCCAGCCCGCGAACGGAGCCAACGGTTCGGTTCGCCATCAGTGTGGCCTCCCCCAAGGCTCACGCAGCGCCCGACCCCCCGGGTGCCAGGTCACTCATGCACTCACGGTCACACCGTGAGATACCCGCCGAAACACGCTTTGGTGTTACGCGTCAGGGTATGACTGCGCACCGTCGCAAGATACACCGTGTTCTGTGGGTTTGCGGGCGCCTGAGGGCGAGCATGTGGTCATCTTTTGGTGATCATGCTGTGCCATGGTGGATGCCGGACCGTCGCCGTCCGGATCGATGCTGCTCAGGGGGTATTTCCTGCTTTTCGGCTGGGGTGGTGAAGCCTCTTCGATCAACGTGCGACCATGTGTGGCCCTGGCGGAGTGCGCGGCCGGTCGGCTCCCGTCGCTTCGGCGGGTCGTTCCGACACTTTGGTGACGGGACACCCTGATGACGGTGTACTCGGTGACGAGGAAGGTGGAGGCCTCCGATGAGTGAGCCTGATCTGAGCCCCTGGGTGGCCGCGTTGTGCGGTGAGCTCGGCCTCGATCCGGACCGGATCGACATCGCGGCGGTGCTCGACCTGGCCCGGGACGCCGCTCACGCCGTCGCCCGCCCGGCCGCGCCGGTCTCGGCCTTCCTCGTCGGGCTCGCCATCGGAGGCGGCGCCGACCCCGCCGGAGCCTTCGGCGCGGCCACCTCGCTGGCCGTCACCTGGCCTGGCGGAGCGACATGATCAGCGCAGGAAGTCCAGCAGTGGGCCGTTGACCTCGTCGGGATGGGTCCAGGCGATGTTGTGCGGGCCGTCGTGGATGGTGACCGTGGTCAGGTCCTTGACGAGGCCGGGTAGCCGGGCCGCGGTGTTCTCGTACGGAAGAACACGGTCGGCGTCACCGTGGATGAGCAGGGTCGGGATGTCGAAGGCGGGCAGGTCGTCGCGGAAGTCGGTCAACCAGGCGTCGACACAGGCGTACGCCGCATGCGCGGACGCGCCGAGAGCGACGATGAAACTGTTCTGCCAGGCCTGATCGCTGATCCGGGTCCCACCGAGGACGTCGACATTGTAGAAGTTGTCCAGGAAAGCCTTGAAATAGGCCGGACGGTCGGCGAGGACCGCCGCCTTGATACCGTCGAACACGGCCTGGTCGACCCCGCCCGGATTGTCCGCCGTCTTGAGCAGGAACGGCGGGATGGCGCCGAGCAGAGCCGCCTTCGCGATCCTCCCGGAGCCGTATCGGCCCAGGTATCGGGCGACCTCGCCGGTGCCCATCGAGAAGCCGACGAGCGAGACGTCGGTCAGGTCGAGCTGTTCGAGCAGAATGTTCAGGTCGGCGGCGAACGTGTCGTAGTCGTAGCCGACGGTCGGCTGGCTCGACTTCCCGAACCCGCGCCGGTCATAGGTGATGACCCGGTAGCCGTCCGCCAGCAGGACCCGGGTCTGCTTCTCCCAGGAGGCGCCGTTGAGTGGATAACCGTGGATCAGCACGACCGGCCGGCCGGTGCCATGATCCTCGTAGTAGATCTCGATCGGCGTGCTGTTCTCCTGTCCGACGGTGATGAACCCCATGGATCTTTCCCTCCGGTTGCCTGCGACGCATGCGGAGGACGGCGGAGCTTCGCTCCGACAGTCCAACCGTCCGATGGCCCGATGGTTCGACTCGGGAATTCACCCGATCGTGGTACGCCTACCCCGTCGGACGCCCCCGCACCGGAATTCCGCACGGCACCGCAGGAGGTGTTGGCCCGGTAAGTCCTGGCGACGGTCGGTGTGACACGGTTCGATACGGGAACCACGGCCACGACCACGACCACATAGCGTGGAGCCGCGGACAGCTGGGATGGTCCTGGCGGCGGCCGGAGCAGAGGCGGGCGGAACCGGATGCGAGTGAACCTGGCCAGCGTGTACGTGGACGACCAGGACAAGGCCCTGCGCTTCTACACGGAGGTTCTCGGCTTCGTGAAGAAGACCGAGGTCCCGCTGGGCGAGCACCGCTGGCTCACCGTCGTCGCACCCGAGGCGCCCGACGGTGTTGAGCTCCTGCTCGAGCCGGATGCCCACCCCGCGTCGAAGGCGTTCAAAGCGGCTCTGGTCGCCGACGGCATCCCCCTCACCTCGTTCGCCGTCGACGACGTCCGCGCCGAGGTCACCCGGCTACGCGACCTCGGTGTCCGCTTCACCCTCGATCCGACGGACGCCGGCTCCGTCACCATCGCCGTCCTCGACGACACCTGCGGCAACCTCATCCAGCTCACCCAGACCCACTGACGCCCCCGGCCCGGCGAGGCAGGACGCGGGTGGAAGCGCGTGAACACACCAGTCAGGGAGCCAACGACATGCCGACCATCGCACCGAGTCATCGTCATCTGCTGGAAGAGCGGACAACCGTCGTGCTCGCCACCGTCGGCGGCAACGGACAGCCGCAGGTCACCGCGGTCTGGGCGTTGCTGGAGTCCGACCCCGCTTCCGGCGACGACGTCGTGCTCATCTCGATCACGAAGGACCGGCAGAAGTACCGCAACCTCGTCGCCCATCCGCGGGCCACCGTGTTCGTGGTGGACCCGGCCAACGCGCAGCGCACCCTCGAGATCCGGGCCACCGCCGAGATCAGTGACGACCCAGGCCTCGAGGTCATGAAGCGTGTGCTCGCCCACTACGGCGCCGACCTGGAAGGCAGCGACATCCCCACCGACGGCCGCGTCGCCGTCACCCTGCGTCCCACCCGTATCGTCGAGCTCGGCTGACCCGACCTCGAGATCGACCCTGGCCTGGATCTCGACCCTGGCCTTGACGGCGGGCAAGCGCCGAGTGTCACGACTCGCGTCAGACTGGTGACGATCGGGTCGTCCTGCGTCAGGCTGTCGGTTATGGACGTCGGGGGTTCACAGGCGGACGCAGGAGAGCCGGCACCACCGTCGATGCGGGGGCCGGCGGGGCAGTCGACAGCCGAGCGTCCGGCTGTCGACTGTTTCCTGTCGTATGTGGCCGCGGACGAGCCCTGGGCGACATGGATCGCCCACGTGTTGGAGGAGCGCGGGCAGTCCGTGGCGATCAAAGCCTGGGACGTGGTGCCCGGAACCAACATCGTGGCGTGGACCTCGGTCCAGATGCAGAACGCCCGGCGCACCATCGCGGTCTGCTCGCCGTCCTACTTCGGCGAATACTGGAACGGATGGGAGTGGGGCACAGCCCTCGCCGAGCGGACACTTGTTCCGCTGCGGATCAGCGATGTTCCGATGCCCGGACTGCTACGGGCCATCACATTCCATGATCTCTTCGGGGTGTCCGAGGAGGTCGCGCGGCGTCGCGTCCTGGAAGCCGTCGGGTTGGAGCGCGTCGCCCGGGTGGCGGACGGCTTTCCCGGTGATCCGCCGGAGACGACACCGGCGCGCGCACCCGCTCTCCCCACC
>NZ_CADCWS010000126.1 GCF_902806475.1 Candidatus Frankia nodulisporulans | reverse complement strand
CCTCGTCTAGCACTAAGACCGCCAACGGAGCTCTCACCTCCGCTGGGCGGCCCCCCGACGGAGCTCTCACCTCCTGTCGGGGGGCCTTGATCCGCACGCCCCGATGCACCCGGGAGGTACGAACCCATGGGCAATCCTGCCCCAACCTCGCCCCTGACCACTGAGCATGCGGTCCTGGACTGGCGCCATCAGGCCCAGTGCCGTGACCTGTACGACCTGTACGACGACGCCGTGGAGGGCGACCCCGCCGCGACTGCGGCGGCGCGCCGGGTGTGCGCTGGCTGCCCTGTCCGTCCCGACTGCCTGCGTGACGGTGTTGGTGAGCCGTACGGGGTTCGCAGCGGCCTGGACGCCGCCGATCGGGACCCGATCGCCCGTGCCTACGGCCTGTACCGGCAGCTGGTCGCCTCCGCGCACGGCGCCTTGGCCCAGGTGGCCGCCGGCGACGAGGGCCTGCGCGAGGCACTCGCTGCTCTCGAGACCGAGGCCGACACGGTCAGCGCGCTGGCGCTGACGGTCGCCGCCGGTGGTGCCACCGAGGCGGAGCTGCGCGAGCTGGCCGCGTTCGCCCTGGACGCCCGCCACGCCACGGTGGAGGCGCTCGCCGGCCTCTACCTGGCCCCGCAGCCCGGGATGGACCGGGCGGTGACCCGGCTGATGGCCGCCGCGGTGCAGACCGCGGCCGTGCACGCCACCCCCACCGTCTCCTCTCCGGCTGTGGATCTGCGGCATGCGGGGATGCCGGGGGGCGGCAAGGGCATGACCACCGCCGCCTCTACCTCCGCCGTCCCGTCGATCGTGGCGGTGGCGTGATGGCGCTGGGCGCCGAGCACGACATTCCGCTGGACAGCGTGCAGGCGGGGCTGCTGGCGCGGGCGCTGCGGGAGCAGCTGACCGGCCGGGCGGTATGGCCGGAGCCGGATGCGGCCGCCGGTCCTGTGGACGAGGCGCGCACCGGCACCCCGGTCCGGGGCGCTGGTGTGCAGGCCGACCAGGCCCGGACGGCACTGCTGCGCGTGGCACGGGCCGCGCCGACGCTCGACGAGCTGCTCGACGCCGCCCGTGGGCATCTGGCGGGGCTGCTGCTGGCGCGGATCACCGCCCGGGTGCGCCGCTCGTACCGGGATGCGGCCGCGCTGCGTCTGGACGAGGACACCGTCGAGCCGCGGCTGCTCGCGGTGCTCGACGCGGACGGATGGCCAGTGCCAGGCGGGTCGGCTGACCCGGCCGATGAGGGCACCGCCGCCTGGTCGCACTACACCATCGGCCGGCTGGACAGCGCGATCGGCGCGGATCTGGCCTGGTATGTGCCGCTGGTCGACCCGGTGTCACACCGGATGCCGCTGGCGGACAGGCCGGTGGCGTCATGACCGAGGACACGACATTGCAGACCTGGATCGAGACGACGTCCGGACGGGTCGACGGCTGGTCGCTGCTGGCCGTGCTGGCCGACACGCTGGGTCTGGCCGACACGGCGCCGCCGCGGGTCGCCCCGGACTCACACGACATCGAGACGATGGCCCTGTCCGGGCCGAGCGAGACGGGGTCCACCGTCCAGGTGCTGGTGACCCCGGCCCTCGACGGCGGGGCGGCGGTGCTGCTGCTCTCCCGCGACGTCACTGACACGGCGGCGGAGACCTGGCTGCACGACACGCTGCTGACGCGGGTGGGGGGCTGGCTGGACGCGCGGGACGTGCGCTGGCGGTCCCGGCAGCCCGAGTGCTGCGCCCCGCAGTCCTGGCACTGCGGCTGGTGGGCAGCCGGTGGGCACCGCTCACCGCAGCCCACCCAGCCCGACCCGGCGCCGCTCTGGCGCCGCCGCCTGGCGCTGGTCGTGGACTGGGCGCTGTTCCACGCCGCCGCGGTGTTGCTGCTACTGGCGGTGGCCGGGCTGCTGGTGCACCTGGTCGGCCCGGACCGGGCCGGGGTGAATGTGGCCTGGCTGGAGACGCTGCTGTGGCGGACGGGCACCGGCGGGCATGCGATGGCACTGGTCGGCGAGGCGGTCCTGGCCCGCCGCGCCGCTGACGTGCTCACGGCCCTGCTCGACCCGGCCGACCCTGACGAGTGGCCGCGGCGCTGGTGGGCCCGGGGGAGCCGCCGCGGTCCGCGACGTCGCCCTGGTGGTGCTGCTGGCCGCCGCGGTGGTGCTGCTGGGCGGGGGGTGGCTGGCATGACCAGCATCGCGCTGGCCGACCCGGTGTCGCCGGTGTCGGAGGTGTCGGAGCGGGTGGGTGTGCTCGAGCGGATGACGCCGGAGCAGGCCCACCCGCTGGGCGTGATGTTGGACCGGGCGTTGTGGCTGGTGACCGCCCTGGTGTGCACGTACAGCCTGGTCAACGTGCACGGCGTCGCGGTGCACCACGGCACCGGCGATCCGCAGGCGTGGCTGTTGGCGCCGATCGTGGACATCGCGCTGATCGCGGCGATCCGCGCAGACAGCGCGCTGTCGACCGCGGGTGCTCCGCCTGGGCCGTGGGCGGCGGGTTTGCGCTGGTTCGCCGGGCTGTCGACGTGGACGCTCAACGTCTGGGACGCCCTGTTCCCCCTGCCATTGCACGGCGCTCATGGCGAGGTGCTGCACGACGCGCACGGTGCGGTGCTGCACGGGCACATCGACCCGGGCGCGGTCGTGTCCCACTCCGTGCCGCCCGTCATCCTGATCCTTTTGGCCGAGGCGGCGGTGGCCTACCGGCGTGCGGTCGCCCGGCTCGCCGCGCAGGGCCAGGCCGCCGACGACGCGCTGCGCCAGGCCCACGACGACCGTGTGGCCGCCGAGGCCGACCGTGACCGGGTCGCCGGCGAGCTGGAGACGACCCGGGCCGCCCACCGCCAGCTCGCCGGGGCGCTGACCGAGACCGCCGGCGAGCTGGAAGCGGCGCGGGCGCAGACCACCGGCCAGCTGGCGGCGGCGCGGGCGGAGACCGTCACGGCGGCGGCCGCCCGCGACCAGGCGCTGGCCGCGCTGGCCGAGACGGCCGCCGAGGGGGAGCGGCTCGCGGCCGATCTGGCCGAGGCCGCCGAGCAGAGCGGGCGGGCCCGGGCCGCGCAGACCGCGGTGCTGGGTGAACTCGGCGACGCCCGCGCCGAGGGGGAGCGGCTCTCCCGCGACCTCGCGGACACCACCGCGGCGCTCTCCCAGACCCGCACGGATCTTGACGCCGCGCTCTCCCGGGAGTCTTCCCGGGCCGCCGCCGCCCGGGCCGCCGGGAAGGACGCGCAGAAGGGCGGCGGGCTGTCCGGGTGGACCGGTGAGGCCACCGCCGGCGAGCTGACCGTGCTGGCCGCGGTGCTGGAGTCCGTGCAGCTCAGGCGCACCGGACGGCGGCTGACCTACTCGGCCGCGCAGACCGCGCTGGGTGTGCGCTACGACGCCGCGAAGGCCGCCCTGACCGCCGCCCGGGAAGGCGTCGGAGACACCCCAATGATCCTTCCCGTGTTCTCCCCGGTCGACGACGACGCCACCTCCGACAGCGACATCGCCGACGCCGACATCCTCCCGGCACCCTCCCCGACCGGCCCGCGTGCGCTGGCGTCGGGAGGCACGGCGGGAGGCCGGTGATGGGCCTGCTGCTACTCGGCCTGGTCACTGGTGTGACGTGGGCGGTGCTGCCGCCCCAGGGCGCCGAGCGGGTGACCGAGGTGTCGGGTGAGCATGCGGCGGCGCCGGTGCTGTGGGTGTACCTGGTGCGCCGGTCGGCGCCGCGGCGCTGGCGGCTGGCCGCGGTGCCCGGGGTGCTGGCCCTGCACGTGCTCGCCGGCCTGGCCCTGGCGGTGGCCATCGTCGTGCGCGCCGCCGACCTCGCGGTCGAGTGGTGTGCCCGGCGGGCCGATCTGTGGATCGACCCGGACTCCTGACCATCCCCCCTGAGTTTCCACCCTGTTTTTCCAACCCTTATGTAGGAGGCATGTATGTCCGGTCGTATTGATTCCCTCGCCGACATCGATCTGTATGACGCCGAGGGTGTGAACACCTGGCTGCGGGAGGCCTGCACCATTTACAAGGACCTGTCCCGGGAGATTGAGTTCGGGGCGGAGGCGCTGCGCCACGCCCTCGGCACGGCCGGCGGGGTCCTGGGCTGGGCGGACGTGGAGGGCCGGATGCGGGCCCGGCGGACCACCGCCCCCCTGCGCCGCGTCGCCGAGGCCAGCCAGTTCTCCGCCATCCAGATCGTGAAATCCGGCCAACTGTTCAAAGTCAACTACTCGGAAGGTTTCGAGCGGGCTGGCAAGAAGCCCGCGAAGACCTTCACCTTCTGACCGGTTCCCGCGCATTCCTGAACGCACGGCGAGTGAGAGGAGATGACAGTGAGCGGGAAAGGTGGAGGCCGGCGCTCGGGATCGGGATCTGCGGGCGCGTTGACGCAGGTGCCGGGTCAGGCGGTGGACGGGGCCGGGCGGGGGCTGGCCTCCGCCTCGGCGGACGTGGCCGCGGGCTGGGTGCGGTTCACCCCGCCGTGGATCGCGGTGGGCACCCTGCCCGTGCTCGCGGAGAGCTGCCATCTGCTGTGGGGTGGGACCGGGACGGCGCCGTGGGCGGCGGCCGGGATGACCCTGGCGACGGCGGGGCTGACCCGGCTGACGTGGCGGGTGTCCCACGCCCGCCACGTCCTGGGCCGCGTGCACGTGTCCCTGAACACCGCGTTGTCGCTGGGCTGGGTGACGGTCGCGACGATCACCGGGCTGCACCGGCCGGTGACCGACATCTGGCTGCTCGGCGGGGCCACGGCCGCGTTCGCCTGGAACCTACGCAACGCGCTGCACGGCACCCGTGACGACGACGACCGGCTGCGCTCGTGGTGGCAGACCCGGGCGGACAAGGCCGGTCTGCCCGCCTCGCAGATGCAGACGATCGAGGTCGGTGAGGATCGCGGCCGCGCCGTCCTCGAGCTCGCCGAGGGCCAGACCGTCCAGGACGCGATCAGCCACCGTGACGTCATCGCGGCGATGGCGGGTGTTCCCGCGTCCGGGGTGCGCATCCAGGCCGACCCCGACGACGCATCGCTGGCCGAGGTCACGTTCGTACGCCGGGACATGCTGCGTCAGAAGACCCCGTACACCGGCCCCACGCACGTCGGGGGGCTGCCGACCGACCCGCACTCGATCGGCACCTACGAGGACGGCGAGCGCCTCGAAATCGTCCTCGCCGCCCTGTCCGGCGGTGAGGAGGAAGACCAGAACGCCTACCACCTCGGCATCGGCGGGAAAAACGGCGCGGGCAAAAGCGGACCGGTGCTGATCATCGCGGGGGATCGGCTGTGCCGCCGCGAGTCCCTGGTGATCGTCATCGACTGTGTGAAGAAGGAACAGACCTGGTCCGGTGTCCAGGACCTCCTGGACATCTTCGTCACCGACAAGAAGGACGCCAAGCGACTCCTGCGGGCGATCCGGGACCGGCTCGTGCCGGTCATCTCCAGCTACCTGGGCAAGCGCGGGCTGCCGAACTGGACGCCGGGCTGCGGCATTCCCGCGATCCTGCTGGTCATCGAGGAGGTCCTGGCCCTCGACGACGACACCAAACAGGTCATCGTCGACCTACTGCGCCAGGTCCGCAGCCTCGGCATCAACATCATCCTGTCCGGGCAGCGGTGGACCTACGACGCCATGCCCACCAGCGCCCGCGCCGAGATCGTGCCCATGCAGTTCGGCTGCGGGTCGGGCGACGCCGCCTACCTGCTCGGTGACCTCGTCGACGCCGGCGCGAACCCCGAGGCGTGGGGCAACAACCACCCCGGCCGGTTCTACGCCCCGCTGCCCGGGATCCCCGAGGAGCGCCACCTGATCCCGCTGCGTTCCGACCACGCCGACCCGCCCGTCGTCGGCCGTCTCGTGCGCCCCCACTACGTCCACACCCCGATGCCGGACCTGTTCGCCGACGCGCTCGGTGAGGTGTGGACGGGCCGGCCGATCTGGCCCGCCCCCGGCACCACCAGCACCACCACACCCCAGGAGGGATGGACCCCCACCATGACCGACACCACCACCCCGGCCACCGGCGACGACGACAGCCTCGACGGTGTCCTGTTCGACCCGGCCGACCTCGGCCTCGAGCGCGACGAGGACCCCGACGTCCAGCCCGGCCCCGACGACGAGGTCCCCACCCTCGGCACGTTCTCGTTCGCGCCCCCGCCGCCCAGGCCCAAGGCGGCGCCGGGCGTCGTCCGCCAGGCCGTCCTCGACCTCATCCGGGCCTGGCCCGCCGGCACCGAGTTCGGGCCCTCAGACATCGCCCGCGGCCTGCCCGAACACGCCGCCCGCAGCCGCAGCGTCATGAGCCGCCTGCTCTCCCAGCTGCTCGACGAGGGCGCCCTCGAGGAAGGCAGCCGCGAAGGCACCTACCTGATGCCCACCAGCGCAGCCGCACACGCAGCGTCACCTACCCGCGGGTAGCCGTGCGCGGCGTGCGGAGCGTGCGCGGCGTGCGCCACCCGCCCTAACGCGCGGCCGTGCGCGAGGAAACCGGTGTGCGCACGGTGCGCACCGTGCGCACACCCCCCACCCAAAGCTCACCCACAGTCACCAAACGAAAGGAGAGATGATCATGAAGGCGAGAGTCACCGCCTCCCAGCGGATCGGCCCGCTGCGGCTGCGCCGGTCCCGCACCGGCGCCGTCGCCCTGATCCTGCGACTCGGCCCGGTCAGCTGGACGTGGCCGCTGCGCACCCCCCGCCGGCCCGTCCGGCTCACCGCCGCCGAGCGGCACGAGGCCGAGACGTGGGCCGCCCAGCGGGCCGCCGGCCGCCGGTTCCTGCTCGCCGCGGCCGCCACCGTCGGCCTGATCGTCGCCGCGGTCGCCGGGGCCGGCTGGCCATGGCTCGCCCTCGCCGGCGCCGTCGCGATCCTCGCCGCCGCCAGCTACCACCGCCGCGCCCGCCAGCTCGACCTCGACTGATGGCCAGCGAGACCGCGTGGGAGATCGCCGACACCATCGGCGACCGCGCCCGGGACTGGGACGGCGTTGTCGACAGCCGCTACGCGCAGCGGCGCGGCCCGGACGACCCGGCCATCACCACGATCATCCGCGCCGATGGCCGTCGCTACACGATCACCGTCACCGACCTCGACACCTGACCCGCCACCCCATGAGAGGACCACGATGACCGACACCACGAGGGAGACCGCGCGGCTGACCGCCGACGTCGTCGCCCTGTCCGAGACCGGCGGCGTGTTGCACGTGCTCCTGATCCGCCGCGGCTGGCCGCCCTACACCGGCATGTGGGCGCTGCCCGGCGGCCACCTCGACCCGGGTGAGACGGCGGAGGCCGCCGCCCGCCGGGAACTCGCGGAGGAGACCGGGCTGCACGCCGGCGACCTGCGCCTGGTCGGGGTATACGGCACCCCGGGCCGCGATCCGCGCGGCCGGTACGTCTCCTGGGCGTACACCACCTGGCTCGCAGACACCCCGACCCCGACCGCCGGCGACGACGCCGCGGCCGCCCACTGGGTGCCCGTCGAGCAGGCCCTCGACGAGGGCCTCGCGTTCGACCACAGCGCCCTCATCGAGGCCGCGGTCGTGCCCGGCGACATCCTCGACGTCCTCGAGGGCGCCCTCACCGACATCGACCAGGCCAGCCATGTGATCACCGTCGAGGACACCGGGCGCATCCACGGCCGCTACACCCCCACCACCCGCGGCCCGGCGATCCACTGGACCGCCGTCATCACCATCACCCCGACCCACTGACCCCCGCCCACCCCACCACAGGAGACCCTCATCATGATCCGCATCATTCGGGATGTGGCCCTGACCGCCGGCGCGATCGGCGTCACCGCCCTCGCCGCCCAGGAACTCGACTGGACCCGGCGCACCCGCCCGGCCGCCGACCTGCCACGGCTGGCTGTACGGGGTGGACACCCTGTCCACCGACCGGCCGCGTCGCTGGCGGCCGGCAACCGAGGCCGAGGCCATCGCCTCCGCCGAGTCCCGGGCCGCCGGCGACGGCGGATGGATCGCCCTCGTCGGCGGTCACGTGACCGCCCTGACCGACCCGGCCGTGCTCACCGGCGCCGGCCGGTACACCCCCGACCAAGTCGAGATCGCCTACGTCGCCGACACCGCCCGGGCCGGCCGGCCCGCCGGATCGATCCTCGCCGGCGCGCTGCTCGGCGAGGGACGGGTAGACCACGCCGACGTCCCCGACATCGAGGACGTCACGGACTACGCCCACAGCAGCTGAGTACGCCCCCGGCGCGGCGCCCATGCCTCCTACAGCACTCGCCGCGCCGGGGCCCCTCACCACCCAACAGAGCAGAGAGGTCCCCGACAGCATGACCGCCCCCGCCCCGATCCGCACCCCCGCCAGGCCGGCGGACACGACCGCGCCGACCAGCACATCACCCGGAATGCGGGTGTCCCATATATGGGAGAACCGCATTCCGGGTGAACCCACCCCCCTCACCGATGTCCAGGCCGCGACCACGCTCGTCCTGGCGCTGCACACCCCCGCCGGCGTCACCGTCCCGGTCGCCGCCCGGGCGCTGGAGCACTCCGAGCAGTGGGTCCGCTGGGAACTCGGCTCCCTCCCCGGCGTCGAGACCCTCGGCCCCGATCTGCGTACCGGCCAGCCCCGGTACCGGGTAGCCGGGCCGGTCGTCACCGACATCACGCTGCTCGCCGGCGCGCTCCTGGCCCTCGCCGAGCGCGACTGGGCCCAAGGCGAACACGAAGACGAACTCGGCCGGGTCGACATCACCGGGGCACTGCGCCTGACCACCAACACACACCCGGAAGAGCAGCCCGAGGACCCCCGCGCACTGGACGCGCTGCTCGCCGCCGAGGACACCCTCGCCGCCGCCCTCGGCCACGACCCCACCCAGATCGACGCCGGCGACACCGTCGCCAGGTGGCAGGACCATCCCCAGCGCACCCTCGACGACGTCCGCGCGCTGCTGCTCGGCGTCCTGACGGGCACCAGCCGGTGAGCGACCCCACCGACCTGGTCGCCCTCGCCGAGCAGCTGGGCGCCGCACTCGACAACGCCTTCGCGGGCAGCGACCCGCGGATCCGCCAGACCCTCGCGCTCGCCGAGGAGACCGGCGAGTTCGTCCAGGCCGCCCGCCGCTACCTGGGCCTGGCCCGCCGTACCGGCGACCTCGACCAGGTCGCCGCCGAGCTGGCCGACGTCGTCATCACCGCCTTCGTGACCGCCCGGACGTTCGGCATCGACCTCCCCGCCCAGATCACCACCAAGGCCGGCGTGATCGTCACCCGCGGCTGGCGCGACACCCCCACCAGCTGACCGACCCCCGTCCCCGACACCAGACAGGCAGATGACCACCACCACCGTCATCACAACCCCGGGCCCGGCTCTCCCCAACGGAGACGCCGGGCCCCGGCATGTCACAACAAGACACGCCCGACACTCGCATGTCCGTACGTGCAATACGGAGGATTTCGGGGTGGGTGCGGTAGACATCGCGTATGGACCACAGCAGCCCGCGTCGCGCCGCCCGGCGACCAGCACGGTTGACCGACGAGCAGGTGGACCGACGCAGCTACGCCCGCAGCGCGCGGATGGAACTGCTGATGTCGCCCGAGCTCAAGGAGCGGATCCGCGCGGCCGCCGCAGCGGACGGACGGCGGGCGCTGCCGTGGGTGCTGGAGGTCTTGGAACGGGCGCTACCGCCCGAGCTGGATCTGACCGACGGCGAGCCCGCCCAGGAGGCGTCGATGGCGTCGTAACGCGACGAGGACCGCACCGGACAGTGCGGCCCTCGTCTACGTGTGTGCGGGGCCCGAGCGCCAACTCGGGTGATCCCGCTTGTTGCCCACCCCTGCTCAAAGGAATCGGCGTGTTCACCAACAACGATGCCACGCGCCCACGCGTGTTGGCCACCGACCCGGCCCTTTCGGTCGGTCGTGTAACCGCTCACCCCCGACGTCTGGCACATGCCGCGTCGTACCGGTCGCTCGCCGCGTACCAGGACACCCTCGTGGCCTTTGGGGGTGCGCGGTGAGCACCAGCACGAACACGGCCGGCCCGACGGCGCAGGGCGTGATGTTCCACGGCCGGGCGCCTGGGGATCGGGGTGACGGTGCCGAGGTGATGCGGACGTGGCGATCGGTCAGCCTCGCTGCGGCCGGGATGCGTCCTCGGCTGCCCCCGGTGGAGTACGCCGTCCTGCTCGCGGTCCAGGCGCTCACCGCGTCGTGGACGCGGTTGTGGGACGAGGTGTACGTGGCTGACGTCGCGATCGTGGCCGGGATGGTCACGGCGACCGGGGCGGGCGATGCGAAGGAGTGCGGCCGGCGGTTGCGTAGCCTCGCCGCCCGGGGGTTGATCAGCTACGAGCCGAGTCAGGTCAAGGGCCGTCCGAGCCGGATCGGCCTCGCCACCAACCCGCCCGCGGTGCCCTCCGCTGGGACCGTTGGGGGGGGGGGGGGGGGGGGGGGGGGGGGGGGGGGGGGGGGGATGTATATAAGAGACAGCCAAATATGTGCTCACGGTTGGCTGCATAGTCGGAGAAACTCCAATCACGCCTTTACTTCCGAAACGCTGATCAGAAGTTTCCTGGTCAAACGGTAGCGGTTTCAAATATAGGCATTGGCCATCAACCCTGATGCTCTTGACTAGATGGCTCTCGAGTCTGACCAGGACACAAGCCTTTCCCTGCGGTGCAGCACATGATTGGGCTGCAGCCGTGCCTACGGTCATCACAATAGTTCCAGTAGACGCCAAGGCCGTAATGACAACACTGGCTAGCCCCGTTCGCCACACATGGCCTCGCCGCCCCCGGTCAGAGACCTGCGTCCTTGGAGCGTCGGGGCCATCGTCGCAGGTCACGGCCTCATACGCCGAAGGTGAGGCTAGCCATACCTTTTTCCGCTTCATTTATTCTCCAGACTACCTACGTCTTTTTGATGGAGAAGCATACAGGCCTTAGCTAGACCAGTGACAAATACGACGTAATCCCCCCACTGGCATCCAGTTCTTCGCCCCACTGGGGCCGGCGGGGGACATGGCAACGCCCCGCCGAGGACGGGCCTGGCGGGGCGTCAGACGACCGAACAAGATCAGCCGTTGGTGTTAGTCAACGGCGTTGTCGACACCCCTCAAGTTGATCTCCTGCATGGGGTCGGCCGCGGCCCCCTCCTCGTCATCGCTGACAAGGTCTTCATCGGCGGTCTCCTCCTCTGCGGGGAGAAGCGGAGGCGCAGTTGCCCGTGTAGGTGGACGTCCAGGTCCCATTTGTGAGGTGGGTGTCGTAAGAGCCGGTGGTCACCTTCTCCGACTCACACTTATCCTCTGCGCGCAGCGTGGCCTCGCTCTCCGCCCCCTCAGCGGTTGCGCCTCGGCCGCCGGCTGTCACGGCTGCTCCGACCGGTAGGAGCCCGTGCGCGGCGAACGATGTGCCCCCTGTCGCGAACAGGGTGCCGCCGATGACAACAGCTGCGGTCAGGGCCTTTGCTGCCCGAATTTTCACGATGAGCCTCTCGTCAAAGCCCCCGGCGTCAACCTGCACGCCATGATCAAGTCGATCGATCGATCAAGTCGATGAACTTTTCCTGATCATGGTAAACCATCGTCTCATCGCCGGGGCTCGAGTGCCCCGCCGATGGCCAGCTTCACGGGACACTCCGCACCTCCAGTCGACACCTCCGGGTTGATCGTCTGGGTGGGGCCGTGGAGGCCGGTGGTGTCGAGGTGGTAGGCGGTGAGCAGCTCGGTGAGGGCGGCGAAGCCGCCGGTGTCCAGCGACCGCAGCACCGCGGCCTCCAGGCCGAGGGCGACGACGCGGCGGTAGAGCCAGTTCGCCAGCCGGCCGACCTCCACCCCCTCGCCGTCGGCGGCCAGGTCCTCGTCGGAGGCCTCCGGCTCGTCGGGCAGGAGCAGGCCGCGGAGGCCCTTGCTGAACCGGATGACCGACTTGCCTTTGGTCTCCCGTTCGTATTCGTGCCAGAGCTTCAGCGCGTCGGCGTCGCCGGTCCGCAGGAAGTAGGCA
>NZ_CADCWS010000125.1 GCF_902806475.1 Candidatus Frankia nodulisporulans | reverse complement strand
GCCCTGGGCTAGGCATGCGGGGCGCCCTCAGGTGGGGGTACTCGCGGTTGTGTTCCCGATGGGTTCGCCTGGGTCAGTGAAAAGTCGCATTCAGGCCATGTGATAGGGGCGCATTCGTGGCGTTCTACCTGGTCTCAGGCTGAATCCACCGGCTCCGGGCGGACCAGCCCGAGCCGCATCACCTCATTGGCCAGTCGTCCGCGCCGGTTGGTCCCGGGGGAGATGTCGAACTTGCGGTAGAGCCGCAGCAGATGCTGCTTGACGGCGCCCTCGGTGACGACCAGATCCTGCGCCATCTGCCTGGTGGACAGCGGGATGACGAACACCCCCGGGGTGCCCGCCGAGCGCGACAGGGCCCGCAGCACATCCCACTCCCGCCGGGTCAGGTCCGGGGGATCAGGCATGACGATCTCGGCGGTGTGGTCATGACCCGACGGTCCGGCCGCGGTCTCGATCGCGAACTCGATCAGCGCCCGGGCGTCGTGGACGCGCACCCCGGCGGCTCCGAAGCGCAGGACGTCGCCGTCGTGCAGCACCTGCCGACCGACCGGCCGGCCGTTGACCTGGGTGCCGTTACGGGACAGACCCTGGTCCCAGACGTAGAGGTAGGGGCCGCGCCGGATGATTTCGGCATGCAGCCGGGACACGCTGGGATCGTCGAGGAGCACGTCCACTCCCGGCCCGCGACCCACCGTGGTGACCTCCGGGCACAGCGGAACGACCTCACCGGTGACCTCAATCCGAAGACTCGGCCCGTTCACGTTCTCCGACCTCGCTTTCCTGCGTGCGCGATAGCGTCGTTCGCGGCTTATCTCCCTGGGGTAATCCCCCGCCAGCCAGCAGTAACACACCATCCGCGTCGATCTTCGCGTGGTCGTCGACGCGGGCCGGAGGGCGGCCCGGTGGCCGGTCGGGTGGCTACCGGGCCACGCTGTGGGCCAGGTCGGCCTACCGGCTGACCGCGCGGCCGGTCATGCTGGTTGGATAGGTCGCGCCGTCCAGTGGCATCGTGGCCGGGCGCCGCCATCCGTGGCGGTCTGTCCGGGTTCTGGCCGCGGGGATGGCATCTGCCGTGCAGGACCGGCGCCGGAGGTGGGCTGCGGTGGATCCAGGTGGCCACGACCGCGGCGGCAGCGGCTACCAGAGCCCCGAGGGGTCGGCGGTGCGTGCGCGGGCCGCTGTCTGGCCGCCCGGCGTTCCCGACAGCGATGCCGAGACGACCACCCCGGTGCGCACCTCACGGCGTCGACCGGCCGCCAGCTCGCCCGGCGTCGATCAGTCAGCGCGGGACCAGCGCCCGTCGCCCGGTGGCGATGTGCCCGGTGGCGATGTGCCCGGTGGGGACGTGCCCGGTGGGGACGTGCCCGGTGGGGACGTGCCCGGTGGGGATGCGTCCGGTGGTGGTGCGCGGCAGCGGCAGAGCCGTGGCTTCGGGCTGGTGGCCTGGTTGCGCCGGGAAGTGGTCTTCGCCGTCGTCCTGGTCGGCGTGGCCGGTGGGTTCGGGCTGGTCTTCCAGAACCGGTGGCGGCGAGGCCTGCTGCTGATCGGTGTCGTTCTGGTGGTGGCGGGCTGCGCCCGGCTGGCGTTGCCGGCGCGGCGGGTGGGCCTGCTCGCGGTGCGCGGCCGGGTGTTCGACACCCTGCTGCTGCTGGTGCTGGGCGGGGCGGTGATCGGACTCACCACCGCCGTGCCCTACCTCGGCCCCTGAACGCCAGTGCGCACCGTGTGACGGATGGTCCCGGCGTGGGCCCGCCCGCCCGGCCGCCGCTGCCGGCCGCCGTCGCGACCCGCCGCCGCCCACCGGGAGCGGACGATCAGCGCCGGCCGGCCATCGCGCGCCGCACGGCCAGGCGGGTCAGGGTGCTCGCCGGAATCGTGCCGCGGCCAAGTCCGAGTTCGACCAGCGAGTCGTACAGTTCGGTGCGGGTCCGGGCGGCCCGGGCGGCGGCGTCCATCATGGTGGCGCTGCGTCCGACCAGGCCGGCGAGCAGCGTGGTGTGCCGCAGGTGGCGGCCCAGCTCGGCGTCCAGCGATCGTCGGTAGAGCCGTCCGGCGCCGGCTGGCTGGCCCGCGCTGACAGCGGCCTGCCCGGCGAGCATTCCCGACAGCAGGGCGTAGTAGATGCCCTCTCCGGTCAGCGGGTTGATCAGGGACGCGGCGTCGCCGACGAGCAGGACCGGGCCGGACGGCTGGCGTGGTCGGTGGGTGGACAGCGGCAGATGGTGGGCCCGCAGGGTGTCCGGTTCGGCCGGGGTGTGCGGGAGCATCCGTTCCAGGGTGCGGTGCAGCACGGTCTTCGCGCTGGCACCGTCGTCTCCGGGGGCGAGCCGGGAGCGCAGCATCCCGTAGCCGATGTTCGCCCGTCCGTCGCCGATGGGGAACGACCAGGCGTAGGCGGGCCAGCCCTCGTCGGTCATGTGGATGAACAGCTCGGCCGGACCGTCCGTGGCGGGCAGCGCGGCGTACGCGCGCACGGCGATCGCCATCGACTCCGGTGGGTTGGCCACCAGGCCCAGGCCGCGACGCACGACCGAGTTCGCGCCGTCGGCACCGATGACCACCCGGGCGGCCAGCGTCCCGTTGACGACGACGACGGGTTCGCGTCCCCGCCCGTCGGGCCGTGGCCGCTCGGCGAACTCCAGGGTGCGTACCCGCCGCCGGATCAGCATGGCGCCACGCGCCCTGGCCGCGGCCATCAGCCGGGCGTCGAAGACCAGCCGGGGCACGACGTAACTGGCCCGACTGGACGGTGTGGCCACCTCGGCGCCGCCCGGTGTGCGCATCCGCATCCGTTCCACCGCCCGGTAGCCGGCGACCGCGTCGGTCACACCCAGGTCGCGCAGAACGTCGAGGCCGTGCGGTGCGATGCCGTCCCCACAGGTCTTGTCGCGGGGGAACGCGGCGGCATCGGCCACCACGACGTTCGCGCCGGGACGTTCCCGCAGGGCCGCCAGCGCCGCCGCGCATCCGGCCGGACCGCCGCCGACGATCAGCACGTCGATCGTGCCGGTCGGGGCGTTCTCCGGTTCGTCGACGCGCACGATCGGGGTGGCCATGGTGATCGTGCCGGCGTCCTTGGCCGGGCCGGCCGGGCCGACCGGGCTGGTGGGGCTGGCCGCGGTGATCGAGTGGATATCCTCGCCCGAATCGGGCGAATCTGACGAATTGGGCGAGCTGGGCGGACTCGATGAGCCCGATGAGCTTGACGACGACGGCGGGATCTGCACGATCGCCAGTCTCGCAGCCGCCCCCAGGGTGCGTGGCGAGCGCCCCGCGGCAGCCTTCGACCCGTCGGGTGAGCCCGCCGGATGGGCCCGTCCGGTCGGGCGAGTCCGGCCGGGAAACCTCGTACAGTGCGGGACGTGGACGCACTGGAACAGGTGGCGCGGTGGCCGGTCGAGACGGCCGCGGTCTGTGTGCTTCGGCGTGAGCCCGCCGGGGTGCGCGAACTCGGGCGGGTGGGCCCGGCCGACCATCCGTTTCGGCTGGCGTCGGTGTCGAAGCTGCTGACCGCCTACGCGGTGCTCATCGCGGTGGAGGAGGGGGCGATCGGCCTGGACGATCCGGCCGGGCCCCCGTCGTCCACGGTGGCGCATCTGCTCGCGCACGCGTCCGGGCTCGAGTTCGGTGGTGAGCGGGTGCTGGCCGCCCCGGGAACCAGGCGGATCTACTCGAACACCGGCATCGAGCGGCTCGGCGAGGCTGTCACCGCGGCCACCGGGATCGCGTTCGCCGACTACCTGACCGAGGCGGTGTTCGACCCGCTGGGGATGGCCGGCGCCCAGCTGACCGGCTCGCCGGCCCACGGTGTGCACGCCACCCTGGACGACCTGCGCCGATTCGCCGCGGAACTGCTCGCTCCCACCCTGCTCTCGGTGGGCATGGTCGCCACCGCCACCTCGGTCGCCTTTCCCGGGCTGTCCGGGGTGCTGCCCGGTTTCGGTCGCCACGAACCGAACGACTGGGGCCTGGGCTTCGAGATCCGTGGACACAAGCAGCCGCACTGGACCGGGCGCACCAACGCGCCCGACACGTTCGGTCACTTCGGTCAGGGCGGCTCGTTCCTGTGGGTGGATCCCGCGGCCGGCCTCAGCTGCGTTGCTCTGAGTGACCGCGACTTCGGTGACTGGGCCCGTGCGGCGTGGCCACCCCTGGCGGATGACATCGTCGCCGCGGGCCGCGTACCGGCGGCGGATTCGGCGTTGTGACCGTCCGCGACGGTCAGCCGGTGTGGCCGTCGCAGGGGGACGTACGGGACGTCCAGCGCGTTTGACCAGTTCGGGATGGACGTGTTGCCCGATTTTCGGATGGTCCGCGCGGGTGGGCCGCCTGGTCCGGCAGTCCGCGGGTGACGGACGGCCTCGGTGGGCCATGATGTCGGCATGCAACCTTGCCGACACCGATCCCGCCGGCCGGCCATCGATCCCCCACCCGCGTGGATGCCTACACGCAGGGTGACGGCGCTCGGGGTGCAACCTGGCGGGGTCGACCGTGCCGTGCTGTCGGTCGCATGAACGGATACCCGGTTCCGGTGTCAGTGACGGGCAGCGACGCCGCACGGGCCCAGGACGCCGCACGGGCCCAGGACGCCGCACGGGCCCAGTCGGCGCCGCTCGCTGACGAGACGGCGCCGTCGTACGGCGCGGATGTGACGTTCGCGGGCCGGCCGGCGATGACCACCACCGTCCGGGCGGCGGACCCGTTCCGCACGTCCGAGGCGGCGGGTCTGGCCGACATCGGCGTGGCGATCGGCATCCCCGAGCCCTACCGAACCCAGTTGCAGGACTGGCGGGAGCGTCTCGGTGACCCCAACGCCGCGTTGATCGTCCCGCATGTGACGCTGCTCGGCCCGACCACGGTCCGCGTCGCCGACCTGCCGGCGATCGAGACGCACCTGGCCCGTGCCGCCGAGACACCCGAGCCGTTCACGATCTGGCTGCGTGGGTCGGGGACGTTCCGCCCGCTGTCACCGGTGGTGTTCGTCGCGGTGGTGGCCGGCGCGACGCAGTGCGCGAGCCTGGCGGCCGCGGTGCGTTCCGGCCCGCTGGAGCGGCCCCTGACCTTCGACTACCACCCGCATGTCACGGTCGCGCACGACATCCCCGCGGACGGCCTCGATCGTGCCTACGCGGCGCTCGCCGAGTACCAGGCCCGGTTCGACGTCAGCGGGTTCGGCCTCTACCGACGCGGCGCCGACCAACGGTGGCGGCCCCTGCGGTTCTTCGCGTTCGGCGCGCCCGGGACCGAGGTGGGGACCGGGTCTGAGGAGGAGCCGCGGGCTCAGGAGGGTCGGCGCCGGGGCGCCTCGTAGGTCCGCTCCCGCGGTGCTTCGCGCGGCAGGTCGTAGTACAGCTCGTCGGTGTGGGCCTCCCCGCGTCCGGCGGGATCGGGACGCGGGGGCGCGGGCGGCCGGCGGACCGGAGCGGTGGACCGATCGATGGGCCGGCCCGTCGACGTGCGTCCGAGACGACGGTCGGTGGCCTGGTGGTCGGGACGGTAACCGGGTCGGTTCGGGCGTCGCTCACGTGACAGCGGTGGTCGTTCGACCCGCCCGGGCCGGACGCCGCCGTCGTCCTGCGCGGCGAACCGGGCCCGCATCGCCGCCGCCCGGGCCGCCCGGGCCCGCCGGGTCCGCCGCCCGAGCCGTCGGGTGGCCATGGTGAGCAGGAGGGCGGCCACGGTCAGGCACACCGCGATCCAGGTGGTCGGGCCGATGCTGTGCAGGATGCCGCCGTGCTCGTCCACTTTCGGCGCCGGCAGGGCGTCGGCCCTGGGTGCCGTCCGGGCCGACGCGCCCGCGGGCCCCGCGCCGGCCGCGCTCGCGGCCAGCCCGGTCGCGGCGTCCGGCAGGTAGCCGACCGGGGTGATCTGGCTCCCGTGGGCGAAACCCCAGTCGAGCAGGGCGCGTGCGTCGCGGTCGAACTCGGGCGCGGTGCGCAGCAGGGCGACGACGAGGGTACGGCCCGCGCGGGTGGCGGCGCCCACGAAGGTCGCCCCGGCGGCGACCGTGTAGCCGTTCTTCACCCCGATGGTGCCTTCGTACCGGTTGAGCAGCAGATTGTGGTTCTGGATCTCGAAACGCTGGTCGCCCCGGCCGGGCAGGGACACGCGCGGGACTGTCAGGTACGGGCGTACGGACGGCTCGTGGATCGCGGCCCGCCCCAGCACGGCCAGATCATGGACGCTGGTCAGCTGGCCGGGGCTGTCCAGCCCGGTCGGGTCGCCGGCGACGGTGTCGTGGGCACCGAGCGAGCCGGCGAGGGTGTTCATCCGCGCCAGCACCGCCGTCGACCCGCCGTCCGCGTCGACGAGGGCCACGGTCGCGTCGTTGCCGCTGGAGATCAGCATCGCGGTGGCGAGGTCGTGCAGGGAGTAGCCGACTCCGGGCACGAGCCCCACCTTGGTGCCATCCACCTGGGACGAGTCCGGCCCGACGGTGACGACCTGGTCCGGCGGCAGGTTCGGCAGAATCGTCAGGGCAGTGAGGATCTTCATGGTGCTGGCGGGCATGTCCCGGTCATGCAGATGCGACGCGGCGAGAATCGCCCCGCTGTCGGCATCCGCGACCACCCAGTCCTTGGCGGTCAGGTTCGCCGGCGGGGCGGCCGCGTCGCCCGTGCGCGGCGGGGTCACCGCGGGCGCGGCTGGTGCCGGAACGGGCGCCGCCGACACCGGCGCGCACAGCGTCAGCGTGAGCAGCGCACCGGCGGCGAGCAGGGCCCAGACGCGACGTTTCGCGCCGCGGCCCGTACGCAACGTGCGGCTCGCTCTCACTGCCGAAGACGAGGCAGGATGAGAGTGATACGACCGGCCGGCACGCACCTACTGAACGCTACTGGTTTGAGCCGGCCCGCATCGGGCAGTCGGCCGACGTGTCGCGGACGGGTGCCCACCGGCGGCTAATCCCCCTTTTTCGGACGTTCCGTCCCTCTGTGGGTGGCTCCGGCGTAGGCCGCGGTCCGGTGATGTGCCCGTCCGGTCGAGGTGCGGGTGTTGGTGCGGGCGGCGACCCGGGCCGTCGGAAGGGCGCCGGTGTGCCCCGTCCGGGCGGCCGCGGGGGTGGCCGCGGCGACAGGTGTGCCAGGTGTGACGGGTATGCCAGGTGTGACGGGTGCGGCCGGTATGTCGGGTGCGTCCGGTGCCGGGTGGGGGTCGGCGGACGGGGCGCCTTCGGTGCTCCCCTGGTCGTCCCCGCGGGTGTCCGCGCGGGGTGTCAGGCGGGGGCCCTCGTCGGTCGTGGGCAGACCGGTCGTGGGCAGATGAGCCGCCAGCAGCCGTTCCAGATCGCCGCGGAAGGTCTCGAACTGGCCGGCGAGTTCGCCGCGGACGTACTGCCGGGTGGCCGCCTCGCTCTGGGCGAGCCGCAGCGCCGCGACCTCGCGGGTGAGGAACTCGGTGTCGTCGCGCATCCGTCCGGCGACGGCGCGATCCTCGGTCAGGCTGGCCCGGTCCCGGTCGTCCTGGCGGTTCTGGGCCAGCAGGATGAGCGGCGCGGCATACGCGGCCTGGGTGGAGAAGGCCAGGTTCAGCAGGATGAACGGGTACGGGTCCCAGCGCATGAGCGGCACGGCGACGTTCAGCCCGATCCAGACGATCACGATGCCGGTCTGGATCGCCAGATACCGTCCGGTCCCCAGGAAACGGGCGATCGTCTCGGCTATGCGGCTGGCGTTCTCCCGGTCCACCCGGGGCAGCAGGGTCACCCGGCTGGTACCGGGAAGATCGAGCCGATCGGTGCGGGGCCGGCGGCGGCCCGTGTTGCGGGTTGCGGTGATGGCCATGACAGCTCCCCCTCCGCGCGCCGAGGAGATCGTCCGGGCGCGCGTTATTCGAGCAGGCCGCGCGCATGCTGAGCGCGATGCGACGGCCTCAGGTCGACTCACGATGCTGATCGACCGCACCTGCTCGTGCCCTGCCTGAAACGGACATCCAGCACACCCGACACACGCCATCGTGCGACCTGCGTGGGCGCGCGAATCCGCCCGCGGTGCCACGCCAGCCCGGACGGAACGCCCTGCGACTGTTCACGGCAGCGGAACAGGACCCGGATCGCGACCACGCGCTGCTCACCTGGGTGAACGGGTACGTGGGAGGACCAGGATCGGCTCGCAGCCGGCCTTCCCAGGCAGTGCCCCGGGGAGTCGTCACCCGGGTTTCATGGACGTGGGCTGGGCGTCACCGGCCGCGGGCGCGAAGCGCGCTTCGGGACCGGGCCGCCACAGCCGGAGTCAGCCTCGGCTGTCGTCCAGGAGCAGGAAGCGGCCGTTACTGGAGCACCCGCCAGAACTCACAGCGGCCACCTCCTCGCGCTGGTCCTCCATAGAGGAAGTTTCGGGGGCCTGTCAAGGATAACCGCAGGGTGGATGCCCGTAACTGCCGGGTCTTCGTGATCTCCGTCGCCAACAGGGCGGGACGACGAAAGACAACGTGCGCCGAGGTTCCGTCCTGAGGCGTTGCACGCGCGGGCGGGGGTAGGCACCGGCGCGAAACGGCAGAGGCGGAGGGGTCGATGAAGGTCAATGGATGCGCTCGGTGCGGGCAGCTGGTCTTTTTTGAGAACTCCGCGTGCCTGCGCTGCGGAGCGCCCCTCGGCTTCGACCCGGACCAGGGCCGGGTCATCACGCTGGTCACCGGCCGATCACCCCAGCTCTCGACTGCCACCGAGCCGTCGGTTGGCACCGAGCCGTCGGTTGGCAGCCAGCCGTTCGCTGACGCACGGTCGGGGTCGGCCACGGCGTACCTGGAGCTGCCGCCGGTGGCGGTGATCGCCGCGGCGATCGGGCGGACACCTTTCGACGGTGCTGGCGGGCAGGCCGGGGCCGAGGCGGTGCACCAGGTGGCCTCGCCGACGCTCGTGCGCCTGGTGACCGCCACGGATCTCATCGACCGGGCGATCGGAGCCGACCCGATCGCCGAGGACCTGCTCGACGGTGTCCCACCCGAGCGGCGGCGCTGGTTCCAGCGCTGTGCGGCCAGCGAGCGGGCCGGCTGCAACTGGCTCGTGCCGGTGCCGGCCAGCGCGGCCGACTCGTCCGCTGTGGGGGAGCTGTGCCGGTGCTGCCGGCTGACCCGGACCCGCCCGGCGGACGACGACCCGACCGGACGGGACCGGTTCGTTCGCGCCGAGGCCGCCAAGCGACGGCTGGTGGCGCAGCTGCTGGAACTCGGCCTTCCGGTCGTCGCGCAGCGGGACGACCCGGTGCGCGGGCTCGCGTTCGATCTGCTCAACAGCTCCGAACACGCGGTGGTGACCGGTCACAGCGACGGTCTGATCACACTGGATCTGGCCGAGTCCGACGACGCCCACCGGGAGCGGGTCCGCCTGCACCTGGGGGAGCCGTACCGCACCCTGCTCGGGCACTTCCGTCACGAGATCGGCCACTACTACTGGGAGGCCCTGGTCGAGGCCGACCCGGCGCGCACGGCCCGGTTCCGGGAGCTGTTCGGCGACCCGGACCTCGACTACGGCGCCGCCCTGGAGCGGCACTACGCCCAGGGGCCGCCGCCGAACTGGCGGGACACCTACGTCAGCGCCTACGCGACGATGCATCCGTGGGAGGACTGGGCCGAGACCTTCGCCCACTACCTGCACATCCGCGACACCCTGCGGACGTCCGCGGAGTTCGGCCTCCAGGTCGCGGGCCCCGACCTGGCCGCGTTCGGAGTGCCCTCGAACAGCCTTTCCGCCGAGCCCGCCGACGTGTCCGACCTGTACGGCCCGCCTGATCCGTGCGACCTCACGAACCTCTCCGACGGTGCCGATCCCTGGGGCACGGCCCATCCCAGTGACCCGGTCGCTCTCCAGGGCTCTGTCGCTGCCGGGGGTTCAGCCGCTCCCAGGGATGCGGTCGGTGGCGCTGGGTCGGTCGGTGCCAACGGATCAGACGGTTCGGTCGGGCGGGCGTCGATCCGTGCGATCATCGATCAGTGGCTGCCGCTGACCTACGCGCTCAACGCCATCAACCGGAGCATGGGACGTGACGACCTCTACCCGTTCGTCCTGACCCCGGCCGTCCGGGCGAAACTCGACTTCGTCCATGAAATGATCATGGACGGGGCGCGGCCGGACGGGGCGCGGCCGGATACAACGTCCGCAGCATCGGGATGAAGGTGCGCACGAGCGGGTCGGACGTCGTCGGTTCCGGCCCGCCCAGCACCACGAAGCCGTGCCGCGTGTAGAGGCGGCGGGCCGCCAGGTTCCCGGGGGCCACCCAGAGCTTCACGGCCTCGGCGCCGACCCGGTACGACCAGTCGAGCGCCGCCAGCACCAGCGCGTCGGCGCCGCCCTGCCCGCGGACCCGCGGCGCGATCCACATCGAGGCCAGCTCCCGCAGCCAGGGCCGGTTCGACGGGGTCAGCCCCTGCAGCAGACCGACCGCCTGATCGCCGTGCTGGGCGAGGACGATCAGGTCGGTGGTCGAGTCGGTCGCGGCCCGGGCCAGGCGAGTCCACTCGTCGGCGGGCCACGACGACAGGACCTCGGCGGTGTGCCAGAAGGCCATCGCGGCGTCGGCGACCGAGGCCAACCGCAGCCGGCGCAGCAGCGGCCCCTCGTCCGCGGTGATCGGTCGGACCAGGATGTCCCCGGTGCGACGAGCATGCTGACCACCCGCGGGGCCTGCCACTCGGGTCCGCGGCCGCGGTCGGTCCTCCGGTCGCGGCCGGCCCTCCGACCGTGGTCCGTCTTCCGGCTGTGGTCCGTCTTCCGGCACGTCGGAAATGTCCCACAGTCAGTCGGCCGTGGCCCCCGGTACGGAGTGATTGTTGTGCGGGTTGCGCTTGATGTTGGGCGTAATCGGCGCAACCTTTAGCCCAAACGGCTCCCGAGCGACCGGGGGAACGCGGATACTGATCCACACCGGCCGGGTCGGCGGAGGGGTCATGTGATGGTGTTCCAACGTGGGTAGGCCGGTCTCACTGATCGTGCGGCCGGATGGTCCCTCCTGGTCGGCGTGGTCGCCGCAGTGTCCCGGGCTCGCCATGGTGCAGCCGGCCGCGGCGGAGCTGCGCGACGTGCTGCCCGAGGTGCTCAGCTGGTACTTCGGTGAGGACACCGAGATCGAGTTCCAGGTGCACCACGAGCGGGAGCTGCATGGTGTCGTCCTGCGGGTCGCCCAGGACGGGCAGCTCTACGACCGGGAGCGCCTCGCCGTACAGTTCACCGACGCGCTGGAGGAGTCCGGCCAGCTCGCGCGGGTGCGCTCCGAACCGGTCAGCGGCGGCGGTGAGGTCACCCTTGTCTGCGCCCTGCAGTCCGATCGAGTCTCGTGGCTCGCGGCCCAGATGGACGACGACGACGTGCTCGTCGCGCTGCTCCCCGTCGCCGAGTCGATCCTGTGGGCCGTCCCGGTAGGTACCGGCACCGGTGCTGATCGTGATGACGCGATCGTCGCGCTGGGGGCGTACCCCGGTGAGACCACCCTCGGCGAGGTCGCCAGCACCTTCGCCGGTCCCCGCCAACATCTGCGGATCTGACGAGCCACTCGGCGCCGCGACCCGGCACCCCGACCCGGTAGCCCTGACGGGATCGGGTGGGTGAGCATGGCAACCATGCGCAGGATCGTCATTCTGGGCCGGGGCGGCGCCGGCAAGTCAACTCTGGCCACCGAACTGGGTCGGCTCACGGGGCTGCCGGTCATCGAGCTGGACAAGCACTTCTGGCAGCGAGGTCTGGTCGCGACACCGCCCGAGGAGTGGGCGGCCGTCCAGGCGATTCTCGCCGCGCGCGACGGCTGGATCATGGACGGCGACCTGGGCCCCTACGACGTTCTCCCCGTCCGGCTGCGGGCGGCGGACACCGTCATCGTGCTGGACTTCGGCTTCGCCCGGTGCGCGTGGCGCGCGGTCCGCCGGTCGTGGGAACGCGCCGACTTCTGGCGCTGGGTCTGGAACTATCGGCGTACCAGCCTGCCCCAGGTCATCGGATTTGCGCCGTGGATACCCT
>NZ_CADCWS010000124.1 GCF_902806475.1 Candidatus Frankia nodulisporulans | reverse complement strand
CGGGCTGTCGGCGGCGCTGCGCCTGGCCGGGGCCGGACGGCGGGTCACCGTGCTCGAACGGGAGGCGGGCCCCGGTGGGCGCGCGGGCCGGCTCGCCCTGGGTGACTACCAGTTCGACACCGGGCCGACCGTGCTGACGATGCCGGAGCTGCTCGCGGACGCGCTGGACTGCGTCGGGGAGAACCTCGAGGACTGGCTGACCCTCACCCGGCTCGACCCGATGTACCGGGCGTTCTTCGCCGATGGTTCGTCGCTGGACGTGCGGGCCGACCCGGCCGACACCGCCGCGCAGATCCGTGCGCTGTGCGGGCCGGCGGAGGCGGCGGGCTTCGAACGGTTCGTCACGCTGGTGACGGACATGTTCCGGGTCCAGTTCGCGCACTTCATCGACGCTCAGGTCGACTCGCCGCTGACGCTGATGCGTCCGGCGCTGGCCCGGCTCGCCGCGCTCGGCGGGTTCCGCCGGCTCGCCCCGGTCGTCGACCGTCATCTGCGCGACGAGCGGACCCGGCGGCTGTTCTCCTTCCAGGCGATGTACGCGGGTCTCGCCCCGCACGACGCGCTGGCGCTCTACGCGGTCATCTCGTACATGGACTGTGTCGCCGGGGTGTACCACCCGACCGGCGGGATGCACGCCGTGCCCGAGGCGCTGGCCGGCGCGGCCGCCAAACACGGCGTGACCCTGCGTTATGACACGACCGTGACCCGGGTGGAGGTGCACGGCGGACGGGCGGTGGCCGTGCACACCGCGGCGGGTGAACGGGTGCCCGCCGATGTGGTCGTGCTCAACCCCGACCTGCCGATCGCCTACGCCGACCTGCTGCCGCCGGGGACGGCGCCACGGCGGCTGCGGCGACTGCGCTACTCCCCGTCCTGCTTTCTGCTGCACGCCGGGGCCCGGGTGGACTACCCGCACACCGCCCATCACACCATCCACTTCGGTCAGGCCTGGCGACGCACCTTCGCGGAGATCATCGACCGCGGCGAGCTGATGAGCGACCCGTCCTTCCTGGTCAGCACGCCCTCGCGCAGCGATCCGACGCTGGCTCCGGCCGGTGGGCACTCCTACTACGTGCTGTTTCCCACCCCGAACCTCACCGCCGGTCTGGACTGGTCGGTGCTCGGCCCGCGCTATCGCGACGAGGTCATCGCCACCTGTGAACGGCGCGGCTATCCAGGTTTCGGCGCGGCCATCGAGGTGGCGGCCACGACGACGCCGGCGGACTGGCGGGCCCGCGGGATGGCGGCGGGAGCGCCGTTCGCCGCCGCCCACACGCTGGGGCAGACCGGCCCGTTCCGCCCGGGCAACCTGGCGCCGGGGCTGGCGAACGTGGTGTTCACCGGCAGCGGCACCCGCCCGGGCGTCGGCGTGCCGATGGTGCTCGTCTCCGGACGGCTCGCCGCCGAGCGCGTACTCGGACCGCGCCGCGACTACCGCTCCCGAGCCCTGCGCTGAGCGATAGTTCCTGAACAGGGGGTTAGAAGTCCCTTGGAACCTCGCCGTGCCGACTCGGTTGGTCCCCCATTTCGCCCGGCGGCTGGGAGAATACCGGCATGGACCAAGGGCGCAGCCCGGCCGGCCTCGCGGCACCGGACACCACGACAGACGCGGCGTTGCTCGAACGCGCCCTGTTCGAGATCAAGAAGGTCATCGTCGGGCAGGACCGGATGGTCGAGCGGATGCTCGTCGCGCTGCTCGCGCGGGGGCACTGCCTGCTCGAGGGGGTGCCGGGGGTCGCCAAGACCCTGGCCGTGCAGACCCTGGCGACGGTGGTGGGCGGTTCGTTCGTCCGCATCCAGTTCACCAACGACCTGGTTCCGTCCGACATCGTCGGCGCACGCATCTACAAGTCCACGAGCGAGTCGTTCGACGTGGAACTCGGGCCGGTGTTCGCGAACTTCGTGCTGGCCGACGAGATCAACCGGGCGCCGGCGAAGGTGCAGTCGGCGCTGCTGGAGATCATGTCGGAGAAGCAGGTCTCCCTGGGCGGAGTCACCCATCCGCTGCCACGGCCGTTCCTGGTGCTGGCCACCCAGAACCCGATCGAGTCCGAGGGCGTCTACCCGCTGCCCGAGGCCCAGCGCGACCGGTTCCTGATGAAGGTCACCGTGCCCTACCCGAGCCCGGCCGAGGAGCTGGAGATCGTGCGGCGGATGGGGGTGCGTCCCCCCGTGCCCGAGCCGGTGCTCGACCCGGCGAAGCTGCTGCGCCTGCAGGAACGGGCGGATAACGTGTTCGTCCACCACGCGATCGTCGAGTTCGCGGTGAGCCTCGTGCTCGCCACCCGCGCGCCGGAGCAGGCGGGGCTGCCGGAGCTGCGCGGCCAGCTCGCCTACGGCGCCTCGCCGCGGGCGTCGCTGGGCCTGATCGCCGCCGCTCGGGCCCTCGGCCTGCTGCGCGGCCGCGACTACGTGGTCCCCGACGATGTCATCGCCGTCGCCCTGGATGTGCTGCCGCACCGGCTGGTGCTGTCCTACGAGGCGCTCGCCGAGGGGCTCTCCGCCGACGCGATCGCCGCGCGCATCGTCTCCTCGATCGTCCCGCCGCAGGTCGCGCCGCGCCAGCAGGCCCCCTATGCCACCGGCGGGCCCGGCGGCCCGTACACCGGCCCGCACACCGGTGGCTGGGGCGCCAACCCACGGTCGGGTTTCCCCGAGTACCTCGAGCAGGGCCCGCGCGGATGACGGCCGGCACCGATCCGGTCATCGAGCGGACGCTGCGCCGCCTCGAACTCACCGTGCTGCGCCGCCTCGACGGCATGCTGCTCGGCGACCATCTCGGCCTGCTGCCCGGCCACGGCAGCGAGAAGGCGGAAAGCCGCGAGTACACCGTCGGTGACGACGTGCGCCGGATGGACTGGGCGGTCACCGCCCGCACCACCGTCCCGCATGTGCACGATCTCATCGCCGACCGCGAGCTCGAGACCTGGGCGCTGGTCGACCTGACCGCCAGCTCCGAGTTCGGCAGCGGCGAGCTGGACAAGCGTGACCTGACGATCGCCGCGACCGCCGCCGTCGGTTTCCTCACTGCCCGCACCGGTAACCGGATGGGCGCCGTCGCCCTCACCGGCGGCGGGACGAGGGCCTACCCGGCCCGCCCTGGCCGTGCCGGTCTGCGCGCGCTGCTGCGCAACCTGCTCACCACCCCCCGCACCGCCCACGACCGGCCGCTGCGCCGCCCCGAGCCGACCGCGGCCACCGACCTGTCCGTCGCCCTCGCGGGTCTGATGCGTCCGCCGCGTCGGCGGGGTCTGGCGGTGGTCATCACCGACTTCCAGTCCACCGACCTGAGCTGGGAACGTCCGCTGCGGGCGTTGGCCGCCCGCCACCAGGTGCTCGCCATCGAGGTGCTCGACCCGCTCGAACTGGAACTGCCCGCCGTCGGTCTGCTGCCCGTCGTCGACGCCGAGACCGGCGCCCTGCTGGAGGTGCCGACCTCGTCGCGGCGGCTGCGCGCCCGGTACGCCCAGGCGGCCGCGGCGCACCGGCGTGAGGTGGCACTCGCCCTGCGCCGGGCCGGCGCCGACCATCTGGTGCTGCGCACCGACTCCGACTGGCTGGTCGACATCGCCCGGTTCGCCGCGGCCAACCGGCGCGGGCGCGGCGCCGGTCGCCGGCCACCACTGGCCGCGACCGTCGCGGCCGCACCGGCCGGTGGGCGGGTCGGGCGGGCGGGCACGGCCGGGCGGGCCCTGTTCGCCCCGGCCACGGCCCCGGCCCCGCTCACCCCCGCGCCCGCGGGGGCAGCGGCGGTGAGGCGCTGGTGAACTTCCTCGCCGGCCACTGGCTGTGGCTCAACCTGCTGGTCGCGGCGCTGCTGGCGGCCTACGTCGTGCTGTCGCTGCGCCGGCGCGTCTACGCCGCCCGGCTGTCCTCGACCACCGTGCTCGCCTCGGTGCTGCCCCGCCGACCGGCCTGGTGGCGCCGGCACGTACCCGCCGCGCTGCTCCTGCTCACCCTGGCCGGGCTGGTGTTCGCGCTGGCCCGCCCGGCCCGCGCCGAACGCGTCCCACGCGAACGCGCGACGATCATGCTGGCGATCGACGTGTCGAACTCGATGGCCGCCACCGACATCGCCCCCACCCGGCTGGAGGCGGCCAAGCAGGGCGCCGTGGCGTTCGTCGACCAGCTGCCCCCGCGGATCAACCTGGGCCTGGTGTCCTTCGCCGGCAGCGCCACCGTGCTGGTGCCGGCCTCCACCGACCGCGAGTCGGTGCGCGCCGGCATCCGAGGGCTGCAGCTCGGCCCGGCCACCGCGATCGGCGAAGGCGTGTTCGCGTCCCTGCAGGGCATCACCACCGCGAGCCAGCGCCTGTCCGCCGGCGGCCAGAACCCACCGCCCGCCGCGATCGTGCTGCTCTCCGACGGTGAGACCACCCGGGGCCGGCCGAACTCCCAGGCCATCGAGGCCGCCCGGGCGGCCCACGTCCCCGTCGACACCATCGCCTACGGCACCCCCGGCGGCACCCTGGACGTCGGGGGCCAGGAGGTTCCCGTCCCCGTCAACGAGCAGGCCCTGCACGACATCGCCAACGAGACCGATGGTTCCTACCATCGCGCCGCCACCGGCGACGAGCTGCGCTCGGTCTACCGCAACCTGGGCAGCTCCATCGGTTACCGCACCGAGTACCGGGAGGTCACCACCTGGTTCCTCGGCCTGTCGGTGGCTCTCGGTTTCGCCGCCGCGGCCACCTCGCTCGCCTTCACCTCCCGGCTGCCGTGAACGCCGTAGCCGCCGCCGGCATCACCGATCCGCGGCTGCGGGCGTCCTACGCCCGGGCCCGGGCGCTGCACGCCGCGCACGGACGCACCTACTACCTGGCGACGCTGCTGCTGCCGGCGTGGAAACGCCCGCACGTCCACGCCCTGTACGGCTTCGCCCGGCACGCCGACGACCTCGTCGACGACCTCGACGCCCAGCTCGGCAACGCCGAACGGGCCGTCGCGCTACGCGCCTGGGGCGAACGGTTCCTGGCCGCCCTGCGTACCGGTGTGACCCCCCAGCATGTCGACGCCGCCCTCGGCCGCGACCCCGACGACCGCCACGCCCCCGACGACTCGGATGGCCCGGATGACCCGAGCTCCCGGGATGACCCGGACGGCCCGGACGGCCCGGGCTGGCGCCAGGCTCGGCCGGGCCGTGGCCCGGGGGCCGAGGTGTCGGTGCTGCCGGCGACGATCGACACAATCCGCCGGTTCGCCCTCGACCCGGGCCACTTCGCGGCGTTCCTGTCGTCCATGGCGATGGATCTCACCGTCACCGAGTACGCGACCTGGGACGACCTCGTCGGCTACATGTACGGCTCGGCGGCGGTCATCGGCCTGCAGATGGTGCCCCTGCTCGAACCGTCCGACGACAGCGCCCTGCCCTACGCGCGTGACCTGGGGCTCGCCTTCCAGCTGGCGAACTTCATCCGCGATGTCGGTGAGGACCTGCGTCGCGGTCGCGTCTACCTGCCAGCGGAGTCACTGGCGCTGTTCGGCGTCACCCGGGAGCGCCTGGCCACCGGCGTGGTGGACGGTCCGGTGCGCCGGCTGCTCGCCTTCGAGATCAGCCGGGCCCGGGAGCTGTTCCGCTGCGCCGAGCCCGGTATCCGGCTGCTGCACCCCACCTCACGCGACTGCATGCGCACCGCGTTCGTGCTCTACCGCGCCATCCTGGACGAGGTGGAACGCGCCGACTACCAGGTGCTGGACCAGCGGGTCTCGGTGGCGATGCGCCGCCGGCTCGCCGTCGCCGGCCCCGCCCTCGTCCGCGCCCACCGGGCCCGCCGCCGCAGCCCCGCGGGTTCAGAGCAGCTCGCGTCCGCCCAGGTAGGGGCGTAGCACCTCGGGCACCCGGATGCCGGCGTCGGCGGTCTGGTGGTTCTCCAGCAGCGCCGCGAGCAGCCGCGGGGTGGCGACCGCGGTGTTGTTCAGCGTGTGCGCGAAATGGATGGTGCCGTCGGCGTCGCGGTAGCGCAGGTTCGCCCGCCGGGCCTGCCAGTCGTGCAGGGTCGAGCAGCTGTGCGTCTCCCGGTAGCGGCCAAGCGAGGGAAACCAGGTGTTGATGTCGTTCATCCGGAACTTGCCGACGCCCATGTCACCGGTGGCGCACTCGACCACCTCGTAGCTGAGCCCCAGGTCGGTGAGGATGCGCTCGGCGGTGGCCAGCAGCTCCGCGTGCCAGCGGGCCGACTCGGCCTCGTCCGCGGCGCACAGCACGAACTGTTCGACCTTCTCGAACTGGTGCACCCGCAGCAGGCCGCGCACATCCCGGCTGGCGCTGCCGATCTCCCGGCGGAAGGACGCGGAGATGCCGGCGTAGCGCACGGGCAGCGCGGCCGCCTCGAGGATCTCCCCGGCGTGCAGCCCGACGAGAGCGACCTCGGCGGTGCCGGCCAGGAACAGGTCGTCGGCGGGTATCTCGTAGATCTCCTCGCGCCCCTTGGGCAGCATCCCGGTGCCGACCAGCGGCTCCTCACGGACCAGCGCCGGCACCGAGATCGGGGTGAACTCCCTGCCGCGCAGCAGGTCCAGCGCGTAGGAGTGGATCGCGCGTTCAAGCAGCACCAGATCGCCGACGAGGGCGTAGGCCCGCTCGCCGGCCACCCGCCGGGCCCGGGCGAACTCGGCCCAGCCCCGGCGTTCGGCGAGCTCGACGTGATCCAGCGGGTCGAAGTCGAAGCTCGGCGGGGCGCCGACGGTGCGCAGCACCACGTTGGCCGACTCGTCCGGCCCGACCGGCGCGCCGGACCAGGGGATGTTCGGTGTGGCGAGCATCAGCTCGGCCAGCCGCGCACCGGTGCGGGCGAGGCGTTCCCGGTTGTCCTTGAGCTGTCGGTCGAACGCCTCCTGCTCGGCGCGCAGCTCCGCGCGGCGGGCCTCGTCGGCCTTCGCGAACTGCTTCGAGCGGCTGCGTCGCTGCCCCTGCGCCTCGTCGACCTCGAACTGCAGCTTGCGGTTCTCCTGGTCAAGCTGGAGCAGTTCGTCGACATCCAGGTCGACGCCCTTGGCCGCGACCGCGTCCCGGACGGCCTGCGGGTTGTCCCGGATGAATCGCTTGTCGAGCATGCGTCGCGTCAACCCCTGAATGATCACGCCTCGTGGTGATGCCGCATCGCACCCCCACGGCCACGCTACCAGCCACCCCTGCGCCCCTTCCCCAGCCACGGACAGCCCCCACACAGGCAGCCCGGGCATCCCGGAAGCGGCATCGTGGGTCGGAGCGCCCCCCACGGTCGACCTGGAACAACAGTTACCGTGTGGAACGGTTACGGTGACGGTGCCCACGTCCCGGTGCCCATCGGTGCGTACCGCCCCTGGTGCGGACCGACTCCGGCAGGCGTAGGGCGTCCACAACCGTCAGTCGATACATGAGGAGGGCCGGCGACGGTGGCCACCAGTTCGAGGGATCGACGCCAACGCGAGCTCGCCGAGGCCCGGGCCACCCGGCAGGCCGAGCGCCGCCGCCAAACCCAGCGCCGCCGCCAGCAGCGGCTGGCCATCGTGGCCGGCTTCATCGTGGTCGTCGTCGCCGCGTCGGCGATCGCCGCCATCCTGCTCACCGGCAAGGACCACGACGACAACGCCACCGCCACGGCGAACCCGGCGACGACCCCCTCCGCCGCGGCCGCCGCGCCGACCAGCAAGGTCGGGGACTGCGTCTACACGTCCAACGGCGAGAGCCCGGCCCGCAACGCGACGCTGCCCAAGGCCGCCGCCAAGGTCGACACCTCCCCCGCCACCATGGTGATCAACACCAGTGCCGGGACGATGACCGCGACCCTGGACGCCGACAAGGCCCCCTGCACCGTGCACGCGCTGCTCACCCTCGCCGCCACGAAGTACTTCGACGACACCGCCTGCCACCGTGAGACGGCCGGCACCGAGGCCGGCATCTTCGTCCTGCAGTGCGGGGATCCGACCGGCACCGGTGCCGGCAGCCCCGGCTACGGCTACGGCTACGAGAACACCAAGGGTGTCACCTACGACCGCGGTGTCCTCGCGATGGCCCACAGCTCGCAACCCGACAGCAACGGCAGCCAGTTCTTCATCAACTACGCCACCCCGACGACGCAGGGCGCGGCCGCGCTCGCCGGTGGCTACACCGTCTTCGGCAGGATCACCCAGGGTCTGGACGTGCTGGACAAGCTCACCAAGCCCGGGGTCGAGGGTGGCGGCTCCGACGGCGCGCCAGCCAGCAAGGCCAAGATCACCTCGATCACCGTCTCCCAGGGCGGCTGACCCCACCGCGTCGCCAGCCCCGCCGTGCCCCACCCCGCCGACCGGCGATCAGCATCCGGTCCACCGGTCGGCGGTGGCGGTCAGTGGTCGGCGGTCGGCGGTCGGTTGATGACGTGGGTCGGTGTCGGTCGGGTCAGCTCGCCCAGCGCCGGACGGTGTCGATGCGGGCCTGCAACTGGGCGGCCGTGGCCTGGCCGCTCGGTGGCCCGCCGCAGCTGCGGCGCAGCTCCGCGTGGATCATCCCGTGCGGTTTGCCGGTGCGGTGGAAGTGCATGCCGACGAGGCGGTTGAGCTCGCGGCGCAGCTCGGCGATGATCTCGTGCTTGGGCCGGGCGGCGCCGTCCTCGTCCGTACCCGCGCTGGTGCTGGCACCGGCACCGGCGACTCCGGCGGTGCTCGCGGTGCGGGCGGTGGGTACCACCGGCTGCGGCTGACCGGGAGACTTCGCCGCCTCCTTGCGCGCCGCGGCCTGCTGGGCCGCCTGCCGCTGCCGCAGCAGCGTGGCTACCTGGTCGGGTTCGAGCAGGCCGGGCAGGCCGAGGAAGTCCTCCTCCTCGACCGAGCCGATCGCGGCCGGGGTGCCGAACTCGCCGCCGTCGAAGATGACCCGGTCCAGGTGGGCGGACGAGCCGAGCGCGGTGAACAGGGTGTCGGGCTGGTCGGGGGCGTCGCGGCGGCGGTTGGCCTCACGCAGCGCGTCGTCGTCGAAGGCGTCGGGGTCGCGCGGGGACTTCTCCAGCGCGTGGTCGCGCTGGACCTCCATCTCGCCGGCGAGCCCCAGCAGGGACGGCACGCTGGGCAGGAACACCGAGGCGGTCTCGCCCCGGCCGCGTCCACGCACGAACCGCCCGACCGCCTGGGCGAAGAACAGCGGGGTGGACGCCGAGGTGGCGTAGACCCCGACGGCCAGCCGTGGCACGTCCACGCCCTCGCTGACCATCCGCACGGCGACCATCCACCGGTCGGTGGAACGCCGGAAGTTCTCGATCTTCGAGGACGCGGTGGGGTCGTCGGAGAGGATGACCGACGGCGACGAGCCGGTGAGCCGGGCGAGCATCCCGGCGTAGGCCCGGGCGGTCGCATGATCGGTGGCGATGACCAGGCCACCCGCGTCCGGCATGCCACCGCCCCGGACCTGCGAGAGCCGGGTGTCGGCGGCGGCGAGCACAGCCGGCATCCAGTCGCCGCGGGGGTCGAGCGCGGTACGCCAGGCGGCGGCGGTCTGGTCGCTGGTCAACGGTTCGCCCAGGCGCGCCGACAGCTCCGCCCCCGCGCTCGTGCGCCAGGACATCTCCCCCGAGTACGCCAGGAACAGCACCGGACGGACGACCCCGTCGCGCAGCGCCTCGGCGTACCCGTAGGAGGAGTCGGCGATGCTGCGCAGCACGCCGTCCGTCCCGGGCAGGTAGGTGACGAACGGGATGGGGTTGACGTCGGAGCGAAAGGGCGTTCCGGTCAGGGCGAGCCGGCGGGTCGCCGGGGCGAACGCCTCCCGCACCGCCTCTCCCCACGACAACGCGTCGCCCGCGTGATGGATCTCGTCCAGGATGACCAGGGTGCGCCGCGCCCCGGTGCGGGCCCGGTGCAGGGCCGGATGGGCCGCGACCTGCGCGTAGGTCACGGCGACGCCGGTGTAGTCCGAGGACGTGGCGCCGGCCGCGTTGCGGAAGTCCGGGTCCAGGTCGATGCCGACCTCGGATGCGGCCGCCGCCCACTGCCGCTTGAGGTGCTCGGTGGGTGCGACCACGGTGATCCGGCTGATCTCGCCGGCGGCGAGCAGGTCGGCGGCGATCTGCAGGGCGAAGGTCGTCTTGCCCGCGCCCGGCGTCGCGACCGCGAGGAAGTCCCGCGCGCCCGACACCGAACGCGCACGGTAGATCTCCAGAGCCGCCTGCTGCCACGCCCGCAGTGGACGGGCAGGGGCGCCGGATCCGGTCGGTCGAGGTCGGCGGTCGAGGGGTCCGGCTCTCACCCCCACACTGTAGAAGGCCGGACCCGTGCGGGCGAAGGCGACGCCCGGGGCCCAACGGTCCGCGACGGACGGCCACCGGCTGCGCCACCGTCCGCGCCACAGGGTGCGCCACCCTCCGCAGTGGCACACCGACTGTCCACGAATCACACCGTCCACGAATGACACAGACCACAGGGACCACACCTTTTCCGCTTCTGGTCCCGGAAGGACCACGGACGGCATGCCCGGCATATCTCACTGAGGGTTAAGCTCCAGGAGTCAACCGATTGACTTCGGAGGCCCCGATGCAGCTCACGACCGCTCCCTCGGGGGCGTCCCGGACTTCCCCCACCGGTGCTTCCGTCGACGATGGCGCGCCATCCGGACGCGGCCCGGCGCCACGCACACCGAACTCCCGGCTGCGGCTGAGTCGGGAGGAGCGGGGCTGGTCGCAGGAACGGCTCGCGACCGAGATCCGCCGTTTCTCCATGGTGCACGACGGTCGCGAGGCCGGCGTCACCGGCAACATGATCTGCAAGTGGGAGAAGGGCGATAAAAAGCCCAGTCTCCGCTATCAGCGGTTGCTGCGCGCGCTGTTCGGTCGGTCATCGGTGGAACTCGGATTCGTCGACGACGAGGCACTGGCCCCCATCGGCGGCGCTGGTCGGTCGGAACCCGGCCGACCAGCGGATGTCGCGGGCGTGACGGTCGGCGGGGCGACCGTCACCGCGGGTCCGGTGGCGGCCCTGCACGGCACCGGCGGTGTGATCGACCCCAACGGCCCGCCGGTGGAGCGCCGCGACGTGCTGCGTCTACTGGCCGCCGGCGGCGGTGCGGCGGTCGTCCCGCTGGGCGCGGGCGCCGACGGCCCCCCCTGGGAACGGCTGTCCGCGGCGCTGCGGCGACGCGCCAGCGTCACCCCCGAGCTCGCCGAGGAGCTGGGCCAGCGCACCGCGGGCCTGTACGGCCTGGAGGAGCGCGTTCCCGCCCGGACGCTGATGCCACGCGTCACCGAGCATCTGGGGCGCCTCATCCAGCTGCTGGAGTCCACCGGCCGTTCCCCCCTGCGCCGCTCGCTGACCTCGACGGCCGGCGAGACCGCGGCACTGGCGGGCTGGCTGGCCTTCGACAGCAACGACCTGCCGGCGGCGACGGCCTACTACCGGGTCGCCATCGAGGCCGCCCGGGACGCCGAGGACCACGGGCTCTGGGCCTGCGTGCTGGGCTACGAGAGCTATCAGACCGCCAGCCAGGGCCGCCACGACCAGGCCTGCGCGCTGCTCGGTGAGGCGCAGCGACGGGCCGCGGCCGGCAGTACCGCGATGACCCGTGCCTGGCTGGCCGCACGCGAGGCCGAGGAGCAGGCCGCCCGCGGTGAGGGCCGGGCCGCACTGACCGCCCTCGACCGCGCCCAGGATGCCTTCGACCGCGGCGAGAGCGACGGCAGCCGGGTCTGGACGCATTTCTTTGACCGGGGCCGGCTCGACGGCCTGAAAGTCACCACATACACCAGGCTGCGTCGTCCCGCGGCCGCCTACGCCGCGGCGACCGAAGCACTGCGAGTGGCCGGACCAGGGGCCACCAAGAAGCGCTCCCTGCTTCTCAGCGACATCGCCGAGGTGCATATCCAGCGCCGTGAGATCGACGCGGCCTGCCACTTCGCCGCCGAATCCCTCGCAATCGTCGCGCAAACCGACTTCTCGCTGGGACTAGCCCGCGTCCGCCGCGCCCGCGAACACCTGCGCCCCTGGCAGCACACCCAGGTCGTGCGGGATCTCGACGACCAGTTGCGGGCCCTGGTCCAATGGCCGTAGGTTAA
>NZ_CADCWS010000123.1 GCF_902806475.1 Candidatus Frankia nodulisporulans | reverse complement strand
GGGCTAGGCCCCCCACCACCACGCGAACGGCCCCGCGGCGCGTACGAGACGCGCAGCGGGGCCGTTCGTCGCTGGCTGGGAAACGTCCGCCTGGCTGGCGGGGTTGCCCGGCCTGGGGGTTGCTACCGGGCGGGACGGGCGTAGCGGTCGGTGGGCTCGGCGTCCATCGGGTTGCTGTTACGGCTGCTCGACGCGCCGTCGCTGACCGGTGAGCTCGACGTGATCGACTCGACCGAGGAGCGCCGGTCCGGCGTGTTGCCGGTGACGCGGCGGATGCCGGTGCGGCCGTCGTGGACGACCCCGACGACTCGCTCGGCGAGCGCCGGCCAGTCCCGCGGGACCTGCTCGAGTTCCTTGAGGTGCGTCTCCGGCGAGGTGATCACCACAACCGCGTCGGCCTGGATCGCGGACGCCGCCGTCATCGGCAGTTCGGCCAGCGCCGAGGTGACCAGGATGACCAGGTCGACGACCGGGGCCCGGTCGGCCAGGATCGGCGCGAGACCGCCGGGGCGGGCCGCCCGGGCCGGCGAGACCCGGTTGTACAGGATGTGACCGCGCCCGGTGCCTGACGAGCGGGCCAGGCAGGTCGGTTCGTGCGCCCAGCGGGGTAGCTCGGCGGAGGTCGCCCGCGGCAGCCCTTCCAGCGACGCCCGCACCTCCGAGGACGGGGACGTGTCCAGGATCAGCACCACGCCCTGGTCGTCGGACCAGGCCGCGGCGACCGATGACACCAGATCTGCGGTGAGGTCCCCGCGGGACGCCGGTGTGAACGCCACCACCTTGCTGGTCGGCGACATCACCGCCGACATCGCCGAGACCAGTGTCTCGGCCGCGCTCGCCGTGGTGCGCCCCGGCTCCAGCGCCGCGATCAGCGGCACGCCGAGCGCGTCGGAGGGGTTGTGCGGGTCAAGAATCGTCGGCCGCCGCTGGTACATGATCCACACGGCCAGCACCGAGAGCAGCAGACCCACGATCGCCGCGACCAGCGTGTTGCGCAGCAGACCTGACGCGCCCTGCCCGGCGGACACCGGCGGCTCCGCGAGCTTGATCGCCGCACTGCCGAGCGCCACGGTGGTCTGGGCCTTGGTGATCTCACCGCTGAGCCCCTGCAGCTGGGCGGTGAGGTCCCCGGATTCGGTGCCGGGGGTGGCCTGCGACGTCTGCAGCCCCTGCAGCTGGGTGGTCAGCTGCGTGCGCACCTTGAGCATTTCGGTGAGGGTCGTCTGGGTGCTGCTGATCAGCAGCTTGCCGTAGGCCGTCTCGGCCGCGGAGACTAGGTCGACCGCCGCCGCCTCGGAGGCACCCTCACCCTTGATGACGAAGAAGTAGCCGGCGTCCGACGGCGTGGTGCTCAGCCGGCCGGAGACGTCGCTCTCGCTGAGCTTCAGCGCCTTGGCGATCTCGGTGACGGCCGCGGAGGACTGGGCGAACTGCGCCTGGGTCTGGACGTAGCGGGTCACGTCGACGGAGCTCACGCCGAGCGAGTCCTGGTCCGTCGACAGGAAGACGCGGGCGCTGGCGGTGTACGAGGCTGTCTGCGCCTTGGAGTAGATCGCCGCGAGCGCCGCGAAGATGACCACCACGATGGCGATGATCAGCAGTCGCGGCTGAATGATTTTGAACAGCGACGGAGCTGACGGGGCCCGGCTGGTCTCGCCACTGGCCGGTGCGTTGCGGCTCATGACCCGCTCACCCCGATCTGGAGACGAGGGGCAGCCGCCCGCACGCGGATCGAAGCGCCGGCGGAACCCACCGGCAGCTCCGGCAGGACGTGAAGCGGACTCAATGTAGCCCCCCAGAGGAGCATCCGGCTGACTGCCGGACCCACGGTCGAGATCTGACGAACCGATTTGCGAGCTTAGCCGATAGCGGATAGTAAACGGTCATAGCTACAACTGACGCAATGCTGCCGTTCAGGACCCGGGGTGGCCACGCCCGGGCCTTCCCGCCCGCTGACCGGACCGGCCGGGCCGCGGGCCGTTCCCATCATCCACACGCGACCTGCCGCCCGGTGATTCGGCCGGCGACCGCGCGCCACCCCGACGCAACTCTTCCGGAACGTCGGATCTTCCGGAACGTCGGACTTACGAACTTTCGTCCGGGCACTTCCCTCGCCGTGCCGCCGGGCATTCGCCGCCCGCAGCGCGGCCTGCTCCACATCATGCTCGCGGCCGAGCCGGCGCAGCAGAACGAACCACACCGGGGCAAGTCCCCAGAAGGCGAGGTTGAATCCGACAACGGCGCCGCGCGCTTCGCCAACAAGCGCCCCCACGACCGGTAGACCCAGCAGGATCGGCGCGAAGGCGAGGTTGAGCCGAAATGTGATCTTGGTTTTGCCCAGCGCGTACACCATGCACGATGGTCCTACCGGCACCGCCGCCGCAAGATAGTGCAGAATCGACAGGCCCAGGATGCTCTTCACCCCGGGCCAGCTGTCCCCCAACAACGACTGCCCATAACGATCCGGCAGGAACAGGAAGATCAGGCTCCACACCGATCCGACCCCGAGCACCACCGCGGTCAGGGCATACGCGGCCCGCTCACGCGCCCGGACGTCCATCGACGTCCGCCGGGAGAACTCCGGCAGCGCGAAGCTCACCACACCGACACCGACCACCGTGATCGGCCCCAGCAGCGTCCGAGCTCCCTGTAGCGCACCGATCGTGGCCAACGACCCGAACGCGCCGATCAGCAGCATCGACGTCTGCAGCGCGCCCTGCACGGTCAGGAACTCCCCCGCCAGGTAGGTCGCGTCGGTCCGGTTCTCGGCGAACCAGCTGCCGGCGGCACCCGGGGAGGGCCAGAAACCCGCCTGGACTACCCCGAGCAGCGCCGCGACCAGTGCGGACGCCCCCCAGGCCAGCAGCAGCGGCGAGGCATCGGTGACCCCGCGGTGCATGAGCAGCCAGATCCCCAGCAGCTGCACGAACGCCCACGCGATGTCGTTGACGAACGCCGCGGACGCCCGACCTGTCGCGAAGAAGACATACCGCCAGGCGTCCTGCAGCAGCAGCCCGGGCAGCACGAGCCCCATCGCCGCCAGGGACGACCCCACCGCCCCGCCCACACCCAGGCCGATCACGGCGAGCACCGCTCCGACGCCGATACCGAACGTCAGCGACGCCCCCGTCATCGCGGAGGACGCCGAGCGTAGCGAGGCACGCGATCCGGCCGTGTAGAACATGCTCAGCGGCATGCAGGTCGCGTCGCGCGAGATGCCGATGATCAGGGCGAACAGTGTGTACGCGATGCCGAAGGCGCCGTACTCGATCCGGTCCACCTGGTGGGCGATGAGAAACGAGATGGCGGCGTTCGTCGCGCTGGAGACGGCCTGGTCGGCCAGCGTCCACAGCGCCTTCGACCGGGTGCTGCCGCCGGCCGCGCCGTCCTCGTGCTCCGCCGCCGGCTCGACGCCGTCCGCGGTCGCCAGTCCACGACGGCGCCCGGGGTCGGCCCCGGCGGTACCGGTGTCCGCCTCGTGTGTGCGACCGGAGCTGGACGGGCCCGCTCCCCGCAGGGCGTCCGGCCGGCCCGGGGTACGACCGCTGGGCCGGTTTCCGATGGGACGCCGCCCTCGGCGTGCGGGCGGGGCCGTCCCGCGGGACACCACCTGGGTGGCCTCGACGTCGGCCGGGCCGATCCGCAGCCGTGTGGTCGCCGGCGCGGGCTCGGGGACGCGGGCGAGGGCCGTGGTGTGCTCGGCCTGTTCCCGAACGGTTCGTTCCCGAACGACCTCCCGCTCGCGCGCGACGTGTTCGGCCCGCAGCCGCGCCTGCAGTGCGCTGAGATCCATCGTCGAGGTGATCGTGGCCGGCAGCGGCGCCGACCAGGAGGGCGCCGCCCCCGGCGGGGGCGTCCCGCGGGACGCGTCCCGCACCGGCCCACGCTGGCCCAACGCGGTCGTCGGCGGGGACTGCACCGACGAGGGGGGCTGTACCCGTGAGGGGGACCGTCCGGCCGCCGGCGCGGGTCTGGGCGCGGGCGTGCCCGCCGGCCTCGGTGGTGGTCCGGTGGCCGGGGGCGAGGGCGCCGGCGCGACGGCCGGCGACGGGGCCGCGGGCGGGGAGGAACCTGGCAGCGCCCACGCGGCCGGTGGGTCGGCCGGCGCGGACCGGCGCGGATCCGGGTTGGACGGCCCCGTCCGCCAGGCCACGGGGGCCGGCATCGGACGGGCGCCGGCCACGGGCGGCTGTCCGCCAGGACCGCTGGGCGGGCCCTGACCACCGGAGGTGCTCGGGCCGGTGACGGACCAGCTGGGACGGCGGGGTCCGGTCGGATCCCGGCCAACGGCAGGAATCCGACCCATCCGATGACCATCGCCGGGTGTGGGCCGGGGCCGGGTCTGCCGGGGCTGGGCGGGCCAGGACGATCCCGCGGGACCAGGTGCTGGGGGTGGCGGTTCGGCGCGGGGCGGGAGCACCGTGGAGACCTCGAAGCCCACGTACCCGGGGTCGTGGGGCCCCGGGTCGCGAGGGCCACGGTCGGGCCTGGGCGGCAGATCGCCCGGTTCGTCCGGATTCCAGCTGCCCACGTCGATGTCCGCCATGCTCACCCTTCCGGCCGGCGGAGATCCGCTGGCCGGAAGCCGGCTGACGACAGGAACAGCTGACGGCGACCCGACTCCACGATGTGGGTACCGCCTACAACACGACCGGACGGGGTACCGGGACGATGAACCGGCCACCGCGGGCGGCGTACTCCTCCTGCTGGGCCATGATCTCCTTCTTCACGTTCCAGGCGAGCAGCAACAGGTAGTCGGGCTGGCGTTCGAGCAGGGCCGCCGGGTCGAGGATCGGCAGCCGGGCGCCGGGAATGTAGCGGCCCTGCTTGTGGGTGTTGCGGTCCACCACGAAGTCGATCAGATCGGTGGTGATCCCGCTGGAGTTCAGCAGCGTCGCGCCCTTGGCGGCCGCGCCGTAGGCGGCGATCGTCCGGCCCTCGGCCCGCAGGCCGCGCAGCAGGGCGACGAGGTCCTGCTGGACGGCGCGGACGTCGTCACCGAAGGTGGCGTACCGGTCGAAGGTGGCCAGGCCCGCGTCGTGCTCGGCGCCGAGCACCGAGTCCACCGAGGCGGTGGGCTTCGCGGCGGCGGCGTGCTGCATGCTCCAGCGCAGGGTTCCGCCGTGCAGTTCGGCGAACTCCTCGACACCGACGAGCTCAAGGCCGTGCCGGCGCATCAGGGACTGCACCGCGATGGTCGAGAAGTAGCAGAAGTGCTCGTGGTAGACGGTGTCGAACTCGGTGTGCGCGAGCAGCGCGCCGACCCCGGGGTTCTCCACGTCGACCAGTCCGTCGTCGGCGAGCAGGATCCGGAAGCCCTCGACGAAGCTGTTCAGGTCGGGCACGTGCGCCATCACGTTGTTCGCGATGATCACATCGGCCTTCAGGCCCTCGGCGACGAGCCGCTGGGCGAGCTCCGCACCGAAGAACTCCTCCCGGGTCGGCACGCCGGCCGCACGGGCCGCGGCGGCGGGGCCGGGGGTCGGCTCGATGCCGAGCACCGGGATGCCCCGCTCGACGAACGCCTTCAGCAGGTAGCCGTCGTTGCTGGCCACCTCGACGACCAGGCTGTCCGGCCCGAGGTTGCGGCTGGCGATCAGGTCGATGACGTGCTTCTCCGAGTGGCGCACCAGCATGTCGGAGAACGACGAGAAGTACGGGTAGTCCGCGTCGAAGATCTCCAGCGCCGGCAGCTCGTGGGTGAGCTGCACCAGGGTGCACGCCTCGCAGAAGCCGACCTCGAGCGGGAAGGACGGGTCGGTGGCGTCAAGGCCGTCGGCGCGCACCAGACGGTTCGCGATCGGCGTGGACCCCAGCGAGAGGAACAGCCGTGGGGCGGGCCCACCGCAGGACCGGCAGGCGGTGACGGGTGTGGCGGCCGGAGTTCCGGATGACATGCGCTCCCCTTGCACAGATGAGGACGGACGGCTGGGCGGGCCGAACATGATGCCAGCGCGCGGTCGGGCGGGACCGCCAGAGCGCGCGGCGGGGTGTCGGCGCCATCGTCCCCGTCCGCGTTGATTTTCGCAGGTCCGTCGGAGGACGGGACAACGGGGGGCGACGGCGCCGACAACGTCGGCGGGATCAGGGGGCGGTGCGGGCGCCGACCGGCTCGGCGGGTGCGGCGGCGAGACCGCCGATGGGACCGTCCGGCAGCAGTGACCAGGCACGATCCTTGTCGGAGATGACCGACACGGGCAGCGGCCAGGCGATGGCCAGCCGCGGGTCGTCGAAGCGCAGGCCGCGATCGTGTCCCGGGGTGAAGGGGACGTTCATCTGGTAGGTCGCCTCGGTGGCGTCGACCAGGGTCTGGTAGCCGTGGGCGAGGCCGGCGGCGATGAACAGCGCCCGGTGGTTGTCGGCGGACAGTTCGACCGCGACATGGCGCAGGTGGGTCGGCGAGTCCGGCTGGACGTCGACCACGACGTCCAGCAGCGCCCCGCGGGTGACCCGCACGAGCTTGGTCTCGCGGACCGGCTCGTGCGCCCAGTGCAGGCCGCGGATGGTTCCGGCCGTGGCGTTGTACGCCACGCTGGCCTGGGCGACCTCGACGGTGAGCCCCGCGGCGGCGAACTCCCGCGCGCAGAACGTGCGGGCGAACATGCCGCGGGCGTCGGTGAACGGCTCGACGTCGACGATCCACACACCGTCGATCGCGGTCGGGGTGACGATCACGGGGCCGCCGTGGCGGGTGCCGCCCAGAACAGGTCGGCGTCGAGCTGGCCGGAGCCGATCAGGTACTGCAGCTGCTTGAGCCGGGTGTGTCCGCGGCCGGTGAAGGTCTCCGTGTCGAGCTGGATGCGGGTGAACACCTCGTGCAGCTGCTGGGCGCCGCGCAGCGCGTTCCAGTCGCAGGAGAACCCGGGCAGCGTCGTCGCGATCTTGTCGAAGGACACCCGGTAGCTGCGGTTGTCGCCACCGTTGTCGCCGAAGCTCAGCCGGCAGCCGGTGAAGACCGAGGCGACCGCGTCGGCGATCTCCTTGACCTGGTAGTTCTGCTCGCTGTCGCCGACGTTGAAGATCTGGTTGTGGATGACGTCGCGCGGCGCGGCGAGCACCAGGCGGATGGCCTTCGCGATGTCGAGTCCGTGCACCAGGGGCCGCCAGGGAGTGCCGTCCGAGGTCATCGCGATCTCGCCGGTGGTCCAGGCGACCCCGGCCAGGTTGTTGAGCACGATGTCGAACCGCTGCCGCGGTGACGCCCCGTAGGCGGTGGCGTTGCGCAGGAAGGTCGGTGAGAACGTGTCGTCGGCCAGCGGGGCCACGTCGCGTTCGACGTAGACCTTGCACTCGGCGTAGGGGGTCTGCGGGTCGACCGGGGAGGTCTCGGTGACGTCCGTGCCGGTGGCCACACCGTAGACGCTGCACGAGGACATGTAGACGAACCGCGAGACACCGGCCTGCCTGGCCAGGTTCGCCAGCCGCACCGACCCGACGTGGTTGACCTTGTAGGTGACGTCCGGGGCGAGCGCCCCGAGGGGGTCGTTGGACAGTTCGGCCATGTGCACGACGGCGTCGACACCCTCGAGGTCGGCGACGGTGAGATGGCGCAGGTCCTTGTCGAGGGTCAGCGGGGCCCGGTCGGTACCCCGGTAGAGCCAGCCGTACTTGTAGTAACCGGTGTCGACACCGATGACCTCATGGCCATCGCGCATCAGTTCGGGCGCGAGCAGGCACCCCAGGTACCCCTCCGTGCCGGTCACGAGCACCTTCATCCGCGAGTATCCCCATTTCGGCCGAGGCGCCGGGCCACCCGTTCGGGCCACCCGTTTCCGGGCTCAAACCGTACCGACTGGCTCGCGGACCCGAGGCGCCGACGTCCCGCGGACACTGCCCGCGACAGGTCGACCGCGGCGCTGTGACCGGCATCGGTCAGCGTGGAGGTCAGGTGGAGGCGGGGCGCATCACCCGGGCGGGCGCGGCGAACACGGTCGCGCCGGGTGGGATGTCGGTCATCACGATCGAGCCGGGACCGATCCTCGCGTCGTCGCCGATCGTGATCGCACCGATGAGGTGCACCGCGGGGCCGAGCTCGACCCGGGAGCCGACGTGCGGCACCTCGTCGGGTGCGGCCGAACCCCCGGCGTAGCCGATGGTCAGGTTGTGCCGGACCGTGCAGTCGTCACCGATCACGCAGTGCGGCGGGATCAGGATCGCCTGATGGTGGCCGATCAGCACCCGGCGTCCGAGCCGCGCGGAGTCGGGCAGCTCCACGCCGTACACATTGCGGATGACCAGGTTGTTCAGCGCCTTGTACAGCACCGTCGCCGCCGCGCCTACCGCCCCGCCGCGCGAGCGCCGCCACTGCCCGAACCGGTAGACGGCGAGCACGTGCAGACCGGGATGGGTCAGCGAGCGGTAGTGGCGGTGGTAGTCCTCCCGCAGGATCTCGCGCAGACCGAGCTCCGCGGCCGTCCGCGCGTCAGGCGGCATGGCGCAGCTCCTCGATGTGCTGGCGCAGATCACCCACGGACGCGAAGCTCGCGAGGCGGTCATCGGCGATCTGGATCGAGAACTGTCTCTCCACCGCGTAGATCAGGTTGATGTGCGCGAGGGAGTCCCAGCCCGCGACGTCGGCGGCGGTCATCGTGTCGGTCAGGACGAGGTCGTCGTCGGAGAAGATCTCGCGGAAGATCAGCTGAAGCTGATCCTGCACCATCTAGCCAAGCACCTCTTCCATCCTGTGGTCGGCGGTGACGACCCGGATCAGGTTCCGGGACGCGTACGGTTCGTCGACGCGACGACTCCACCAGGTCACCTCGGCGTCCCGTGGGACGTCGGCGTCGGCCGGGAGGACGCGGGTGAAGCCGAGACGCTCGTAGAGGCCGGCCACCAGGGCGTTCTTCGCCGAGGCCCGGTAGTGGCCGGCGACGCGGGCAAGGCCCCGGCGACGGGCCTCGGCGAGCAACAGCCCGGCCAGTTCGTCCTCGAGGGTCCGGCCGATCACCCGGCAGCTCATCAGCCAGGTGTCCACCGCCAGCGCGTCCCCGTCGACGACGGCGATCAGGACGGCCACCAGACCGTGGTCGGCGAAGCGGTCCGCGAGGCGCACGCAGATCGCGGCGGTGGTGGGTCGGGCGGCGAGCGCGGCCAGGTCGTCGGCGTCGCGGCGGCGGCCGGTGAGGTTGAACTGGTTCGTCCTGGCGACCAGTTGGGCCACCCGGGGCAGGGTGAGCTCGTCGAGGGCGACGACGGTCGCGGTCATCGCGAGGCCGCGGTGGAAGTCCTCGAGGGAACCCGCGGACTCCCGTACCGCGGCGAGACCGGCGGCGAGGTCGGCACGGGCCCGGTAGGTGGCCGTGCGGGTGGCGTCCTCGGCGGTCAGGGCGGTGGCCTCGAAGAACGGATAGTCGGCCAGGGCCCGCAGGTAGCCGTGCGGATCGGTGGGCAGGGCGATGACGTCGACCTCGCCGGCGAGCTGGCGGACCGCCTCGCGTTCGGCCGGGTTGTCATCGACGAACACCAGGGCGTCCAGGCCGAGTCCGAGGGTCGCGGCGATGCGGCGCAGCTGGGTCGGCTTGTCGTCCCAGCTGGCGCTGAACATCGCGATGTCGCTGAGGCGCAGCCGCATGCCCGGATGCCGCTCGAACGCCTCGCGCGCGTCGGCCTCGTTGTTCTTCGAGCAGATGGCGAGCACGACTCCCCGCCGGGACAGTTCCAGGGCGTAGTCCTGCACGGCGGCGAACGCCTCGCCGAGTGGACCCTCCCCGAGGGCCAGACCGGCCAGGCCGTCCTCGCCGAGCACCCCGCCCCACAGCGTGTTGTCCAGGTCGAGGACCAGGCACTTGCGGCTCGCGCCGAGCTGGGCGCCGATCACCGCGGCGGTGTGCCGGGCCAGCAGGGGGACGCAGTCCAGCGCGACGGCCTGCCTGGCCCGGTGCCAGTACCGCGGGTCGAACCAGGTGCGCCGCCCGACGCCGGCGGCGAGCCGGTCACAGTCGACCAGGCAGACCGCGTCCCCACCGCCGACCCCGACCGCCGAGGCGGCCCGGCCAAGCTCGGCGTTGACCCGAGCCAGCAGCTGGTGGCGCGCCCCCGCGGTGCGCAGGGCCAGGTGCCCGAGCGCGACCTCGGCCGGCAGCGCGAAGCCATGCTGGACGATCCGGGCGCCGCTACGGGCACGCACCGTGTCCCACAGCGACGTCCAGCGGGACACCTCGGCGGCGACGGCGCCCTCGGGATCGTCGGCGATCGCGGGCAGCGCGACGTCCCCGGCGTGCACGGCGAGCACCACCACGTCCGGCCTGAACTGGTACAGCCCGCTGGCCGGGTCGAGGATCTCCTGGCGGTACTGCCCGTAGCCGCCCTCGTAGGTCTCGATGGCCACCCCCGCCCGCGCCGCGGCCAGCGGGAGCAGCGCCGTGAGCTGGGACGTCGTGGAACTACCGACCGTGCGGGCCAGCGGCCGGGTTCGCGGCAGGCAGCGGCGCAGCACACCCGCGGCCGCGCTCCAGGCCGCGAGACCAGCACCGGCGTCCGCGGAGGCGTCGGCGTCGGTGAGCGCCAGCGCCCAGCGCACGGCGCCGTCCGGGTCGTCGGCCCGCTCGTGCGCGACCGCGAGCTCGCGGCACAGCTGGGCGGACGGCAGTTCGGTCGCGGCGGCCCGCGCGACCAGTGCGGCGAGCGGACCGGCCGGGGTGTCCGTGCCCGCTCCTGGTCGCGCCATCACGTCGGCCCCTCTCCGGATCCGGCCGACCCGCTGTCGGGTCCACCGATCGTGCTCATCACCCGCGGCCGCGGGCAGCCGCTCAGACTCTACCCTCACGTTAGAGTCGGTTTGCACCGCGCCCGCGGACCAGGCGAGTACGCGGGCTCTATCCGTTCCCTGACATTCGGCCGGAAGCGCTCGAACGCTGTGTCAAGCTGACGGGACGGCGGCAGTGCGCATCAGCCCGGACCGCCGGCCGTCGCCGCCGGACCACCGCGTGGCCCCGTCCGCAGGCAGGTCCGCATGCAGCAGGTCACCCGGCTTCCCCGTTCGCCCTCGGGCACAGCTGGGAAGCGCCAGGGCCCGCTGCTCGCCAGCATCCTGCTCACGGCGCTGCTCTGGGGATCGCTGACCTGGGCGGCGGCGCCGTCGGCCCAGGCGGCCACCCCCACCCCCACCACAACGCCGCGCCGCCCGGCCAGCGGCCCAGCCAGCGGCCCGCAGTGGTACCAGTCCGCGCTGGATCTCGACCGGGTGCAGCGGATCAGCCAGGGCGCCGGGGTCCTCGTGGCCGTCATCGACGGTGGGGTCGACGCGACCAGCCCGAAGCTGCGCGGGCAACTGGTCCGCGGCGCGGGCGTCGGCCCCGACGCCGCGGTGGACGGTTGGCGCGACGACGACCCGGACGGTCACGGCACCGCGATGGCGGGCCTCGTCGTCGGCCGGGTCGACGGCGGTCCGGCTCAGGTGCGGGGCATCGCACCGGCCGCCCGCGTCCTGCCGATCTCGACAGGTGCCGAGGCGGACTCGGCGGAGGTCGCCGTCGCCGTGCACCTGGCGGTCGATCTCGGTGCCACCATCATCAACCTGTCCCTGGGTTCCGCGGACGATCCGACCTCCGACGAGCGGGAGGCCGTGCGCTACGCCCTGGCCCACGACGTGATCGTGGTCGCCTCGGCCGGCAACGTCGAACCCGACGATCCGCCGGGCGACGCGGCGATCATCAACTCGCCGGCGAGCATCCCCGGCGTGGTCGCCGTCACCGGATCCACCGCGCACGGCGGCTTCTGGGACGGCTCCGCGCACGGCCCGCAGGCCGTCGTGGCCGCGCCGGCCCCGGGCATCCGCGCCCCCGTACCGACCTCCATCTCCGCGGACGGGCCTGGACACCGGCTCCGGCACGTCCAACTCGGCGGCGATCGTGTCGGGCGTCCTGGCCCTGCTGCGGTCCGCCTTCCCGGAGCTGACCGCGGCGAACGTGATCGAACGGCTGATCCGCACCGCACATGACGCCGGCCCACCCGGACGCGACGTCGAGTTCGGGTTCGGGATCATCGACCCGCTGGCCGCGCTGACCGCCGCCGTCCCACCCGTACGCACCAGTGC
>NZ_CADCWS010000122.1 GCF_902806475.1 Candidatus Frankia nodulisporulans | reverse complement strand
ATCCGTGCCCGGGCCTGCTCCAACCCGGCCCGCAACTGCGTGATCAGCGCCGCCTGCTCCACCACCAGCGCCGCGAGCTCGTCATACGACGGCACCGACAGCGCGGGCGGATCACCGGACACACCCGGACCCTACGGTCCGATCAACCACGCCGCACCAACACTCCAGGACCGGCGAGCCATCGAACAGCCCCAGCCCGCCGTGAAACCAAAAACAAACGATCTACGAGACCTGACCAGTTACCCTGGGAGATCATCAGCTCAGCAACGGCAGTGGGCCGGGCAGCATTCCCCTATATTCCCGGGCTACTTTCCTTTCGGGAGCTACCGCCGCTGCTCGACGCGTGGAGCGAGGTGCTTCCGAAACTGGCGGCACCCCCGGACCTGGTACTCTGCGATGGCCACGGGATCGCCCACCCACGGCGTTTCGGGCTGGCCTGTCATCTCGGCATCACCCTTAATCTACCGACGATCGGGGTTGCAAAGACACCCTTCGTCGGCACACACACTTCTCCTGGGCAGCGGCGTGGCGAGCGCACAGAAATCCTGCTCGACGGGGAGCCCGTCGGGGCTGCGCTTCGCACTCGCGATGGCGTTCGGGAGGTGTACCTATCGGTAGGGCACCGGTCCAATCTCGACTCAGCCTGCCGGTGGGTTCTCGAACTATGCCCGAAGTACCGGCTTCCCGAAACGACCCGAGCAGCAGATCACCTCAGCAGGGCTGCACTCGCCGCGCACCGCTGATCTCTCGTCGCATGGCTGGGGGGAACCATGGTCTTTCCGCAGAACCCGCAGGGCTGGTCGATGCCGCCGCTGCCTGCACTACCGTCGTTGCCACGGGTCGCGCAGGTGGCGCCGCGTTTCGACGGGCTGTATGTGGCAGCCGGGCCGGAGCCGGGGTGGAACTTCTACCTTCGCTTCTTCAGCCACGGCTCGGCGTGCGGAACCACCAGCAACCAGTCGCTGCCGGCGGTGGCCGAGATGCTGGTGCCCCGGCCGCCCGTCGGCGGCCACTACCGGATCGCCGGGCAGCAGATCACAGTCAGCAGTACCAGTCAGCATGGCCAGGTCGACTACTGGGGCGAGCTTCGTGGGGACGGCCTGGAGATGCGACTGACCCAGCGCGACAGCCGTCACGGCGTCGAGCGCTTTGATGTCTGGCAGTTCCTCCCGCTCATGTTCGGGTCAGCTCCGGGGGTAGGAAACGGTCGGACTCGATGGGGTCGATGGGGTCGATGGCTGCGGACACAGCCGGACAACACGCGTCGGTGACCAGCGACTCACAGGCGGCGAGTGAGGCCGAAGGTGGAGATGGCGTAGCCGGTGCGCAGCGCCAAGCGGTGAGCCTCGTGGCGATGGGTGTCGACGCCGAGCTGGATGTGTTCGCAGCCCAGACGCCGGGCCTCCCGGTCGGCCCAGGCGAGCAGACGGGTGGCGTGGCCGCGGCCGCGGGCGACGAGGATGGTGGTCAGGTCATCGACGGCGAGATGCCGTCCGCTGGCCAGCGAGGTCACCTGGCGGAAGCCGAGCGCGCTGGCGACCCGGCCGAGTTCGCCGTCCCAGGACGCGATCAGCCGGTAGCCCTCGGGGCGCTGCACCTCGTTGACGAGGCGGACGAACCCCGTCGAGGTCAGGTGGGGTCGTAGCTGTCGCATGGGGTCGAACGCCAGCCAGGTCCGGTCCGCCTCCAACTCCTCGATCTTCACGGTCCGTATTCTGTCAGTACCTTCCTGGGAGCGCTTCGCCCACCCGGTGTGACGTGCCGACTCCACCCGCTATCCACGGATTCGACTAACGGATTCGCCTGGTGGATGCGGCCTGTGGATGAGGCCAGGCGACACGGCGGGTGGAGGTGTCTAGGCGACGGCGTCCTCGGGCTGGCGATCGGTGAGAAGCTGGGCGGCGAGCCAGGTGACGGTCTCGCGGACGAACCGCAGGCGGCCGGCGAGGCCGACCACCTCGTGGCCCTCGTCCGGGAACAGCAGGTAACGACATGGCACACCGTGGGCCTGGGCGGCGGCGATGGTCTGCTCGGCCTCGACCACCGGGACGTTCGTGTCGTTCTCGCCGTGCACGACCAGCAGGGGTGCGGCGAGCCGGCTCATCCGGTGCAGCGGGGACAGCGCCCGTAGCAGGGCCGGGTCGGTCCGCGGGTCGCCGTACTTGGTGACGGCGCTGGCCGCGATCCACGGCTCGGTGTGCTGGTAGAAGGTCTCCAGGTCGACCATCCCGCAGACGTCGACGCCGGCGCGGAACAGCTCGGGGTGTGCGACGAGGGCGGCCAGCGTCAGGTAGCCGCCGTAGGACCGGCCGGCGACGGCGATGCGCTGTGGGTCGGCGAGTCCGGCGGCGACGAGATCCCGCACGCAGCTCGCGACGTCCTCGATGCCGTCGAAGCGGTGGTGCAGATGGTCGGCCTCCTCGAAGGAGCGGCCGTAGCCGGTGGAGCCGCGCACGTTCGCCGCGAACACCGCGATCCCCCGGGCGTTCAGGGCGTGGATCAGCGGGTTGAACGTGGGCCGTTCCTGCGCTTCGGGCCCGCCGTGCAGGTAGATCAGGGTCGGCATCGGCCCGGGCTGCGCCGGCGGGCGGTACCAGAAGCCCGACAGGGTGAGCCCGTCATGGGCGGCCAGGGTGCGCGGTTCCGGTTCGACGAGCTCGCGCGGCTGCCGGGGTGCGCGCGACACCAGACATCGGTGGACGGCGCCCCACCGCGCCTCCCCCGCGTCGGCATCTCCTGAGTCGGCATCTCCCGAGTCGGCGCCGAGGTGGCAGGTCCAGAGCTCGGCGGGCACGGTGGCGTCCTCGACGGCGAGGACGAGCTCCCGTCCACCGGGGCGACCCAGCAGCGCGGTGATCACCGCTCGCGGCGGGGCGGGCAACGGGTGGACCTCGCCGGTGGACAGATCCACTCCGGTGAGCTCGCTGCGTCCCGCCACGTTCCACGCGACGACGGCCCGTCCCAGGCCGGCGGCGCCCAGCCCCGTCCCGATCAGCTCCGCCTCGGCCCGTGCCGTCGCGCCCCGTCCCATCCCGTCCCGACCCATCCGGCCCAGGCCCATCCCGCCCAGAGCCGTGTCGACCAGCTCCACACCGGCCAGTTCCGGGCGGGGGGCGGCCACCTGTCCGGTGGGAGTGTCGAGCAGGGCGATGCGTTCGACATCGGCGTCCGGGCGGGCGGCGAGCACCCGGGCGGGGCCCGGGCCGTCGACCGCCACGTCGAGCAGGGCGGCGCGCTCACGACCGCCGAGATCGGTGACGAGCAGGGCACGGTGCCCGCCCGCGACGAACCGGCCGGAGAGCACGGTCGCCCGCCCACCCGGCAGCTCCCAGGACGCGTAGGTGGTGCCGTCCTCGGCCGCGGTGGTGAGCCGGGCGTCGACGATCAGGGCCCGGCGGACCCCCCGCGGCCCCTCCCGCAGCAGCAGTCGGTGGCCATCCGCGATGGCGACGGCGTCGAGGATCTGCAGGGCGACGCCCTCGGCGAGCACGACCCGCCGTCCGTCCAGGGTGATCAGCACCGCCAGGGTGTGTCCGGACGGGTCGGTCCGGTCGGACTCGGTGACCAGCAGCGCCTGGCCGTCGGTGGTCCACCGCGCCGGGGCGGCGGCCCATCCGTCGCCGCCCGCGAGCCGCCACGCCCCGCCGGGACGGCCACCCGCGCCGAGCCCGGACGCCGGATCGACGATCCGCACCTCGGTGAGCTCCCCGCCGCCCGGCGCGACCTGCACCGCCAGCAGCTCCCCGCCCGGTGACCACATCGCGGCCCGCACATGCCCCGGCCCGGTGTCGACGGCCACCCCGTACCCGACACCGTCACCGTCGGCACCGCCCTCCCCGACGCCGCCCGCAGCCCCGGCACCGTCGACGTTCCCGGCACCGTCGACGCTGCCGGATCCGGCGGGCACGGCCATCGCGCGGACCCACAGCCGTGGGCCGGTGGGTCCGTCCGCGATGTAGGCGAGCCGACCGTCGGCGGCCAGGGCCGGTGCGCGCACGCCGACCGCCGTCGCCCAGGCGTTCGGGAGGTCCGTCGGCAGCGGTGCCAGCACGTCCAGGACGGCGGGACGCTGCGCCGGCACGTCGCGGGCCAGGGCCTGCGTCGACGCGGTCAGGTCCTCGGGGTAGGAGGCTCGGGTCATCTCAACTCCCTACGGCATCGGGTCGGCTCGGCTTGGGCTGGCCGGTCGGGTCGGTCGGATCAGGTCAGGCCATGAGTCTGCAACCACATCTCGAGGAGCGCAGCCTGCCAGAGCGCATTCGCCCCAAGGGTGGTGCGGTTGTCGTTGGGGGCGGCGAGCATCGACTGCACCCAGGACGGTCGGTAGAGCCCGCGGGCCTTGGCCGCCGGGTCGAACAGCGCCTCGCGGACCCGCTCGAGGAACGGGCCGTTCAGGTGGCGGATCGCCGGCACCGGGAAGTAGCCCTTGGGCCGGTCGATGACGTCCACCGGCATCAGCGGACGCCCGATGTCCTTGAGGACGCCCTTGCCGCCGGAGGCGAGTTTGAGTTCGGGCGGGCAGGCCGCGGCGAGTTCGACGAGTTCGTGGTCGAGGAACGGGGTGCGGGCCTCGAGACCGGCGGCCATCGTCATGTTGTCGACCCGCTTGACCGGGTCGTCGATGAGCATGACGGCCGAGTCGATGCGCAACGCCGCGTCCACGGACGTCGCCGCCCCCGGATGGGCGAAGTGGGCGGCGACGAAGTCGCGGCTGGCGTCCCGTTCCAGCAGGTAGGACGGCTCCACCATGGCCGGCAGGTCGCGGTGCGGCCGGTCGGCGAACACCGACAGGTAGGCGTCGACGGCCGCCTCACGGGGGACGTCGGCCAGCGGCGGATACCAGGAGTAGCCGGCGAACACCTCGTCGGCGCCCTGCCCGGACTGCACCACCTTCACGTGGCGGGACACCTCCTGCGAGAGCAGGTAGAACGCCACGCAGTCGTGGCTGACCATCGGCTCGCTCATCGCGGCGATGGCGGCGTCGACGGCGGGCAGCAGCCGGCTGCCGGGCACCCGGATCTGATGGTGATCGGTGCCGAAGTGTTCGGCGATGATGTCCGAGTAGGCGAACTCGTCGCCGGACTCGCCGCCGGCCGCCTCGAACCCGACGCTGAAGGTCGCCAGGCCCGTCTGCCCGGCCTCGGCCAGCAGCGCGACGATCAGGCTGGAGTCCAGCCCGCCGGAGAGCAGCACGCCCACGGGCACGTCGGCGACCATCCGCCGGCGCACCGCGGTGCGCAGCCGGGCGGCGATCGCGTCCTGCCAGTCACCGGCGTCCCAGCCGGCGTAGGCGTCGTCGCGGGTGAACGACGGGCTCCAGTACACCTCGTCGGTGTACTGACCGTCCGGCTCGACGACCCGCACGGTCGCCGCGGGCAGCTTGCGCACCCCGGCGAGGATGGTGTGCGGCGCCGGCACCACCGAGTGGAACGAGAAGTAGTGGTGCAGGGCGACGAGGTCCAGATCGGAGCTGATCCCGCCACCGGCCAGCAGCGCCGGCAGGGTGGAGGCGAACCGCAGCCGCTCGGCGTCCACCGCGTAGTAGAGCGGTTTGATGCCGAGCCGGTCGCGGGCGAGCACGAGCCGGCCGGTGTCGCGTTCGGCGACGGCGAAGGCGAACATGCCGGCGAAGTGGTCGACGCAGTGGACACCCCACCGGTGGTAGGCCTTGCCGATCACCTCGGTGTCGGAGGTGGAGAAGAACCGGTAGCCGGCGGCGGTGAGCTCGTCGCGCAGCTGCTGGTAGTTGTAGATGCACCCGTTGAACGCGGTCGTGAGGCCCAGTTCGCTGTCGACCATGGGCTGCGCGCCCCGCTCCGACAGATCGATGATCCTCAGTCGGCGGTGGCCGAACGCCACCGGCCCGGACGCCCAGATCCCGACGCCGTCCGGACCACGCGCCACCATCGTCGCCGTCATCCGAACCACGGCGTCGACGTCGGCCGCCCGACCGTCGAACCTCAGCTCGCCACTAAGCCCACACATAGCGCTCCCGTCGGGTTACTGGGATCAGGCATGATCCCTTCTCCGGACGTACCTGCCCGGCGTCGAGAGACTTCGTCGTCTCCACACGATCGATGCCGGACGTTTCACAGTCGTGTCGGCCCGGTTGCGGTCACGCACGGTCCACATCCGCGCAGGCCGTAGCGGCCCCGCTTCGCACCGTCGGCACCACCGGGCCGGTGCGGCCGAGCTGGTCACCGACCGTTCGCGAACATGGCGCCGACCGCCGACAACCGCCACCCACACCGATGCCCGCGGGCGTCCGCCGATGCCCGTCGGCCGCCGACCGCGGTTCCGTCAGCGGCGCGGGATCCAGGTGTCCTTGGAGCCGCCGCCGCGTGAGGAGTTGACGATGAGGCTGCCGGGCGGGGCGACCCGGGACAGCGCCGCGGGGATCGCCACCGGTTCGGACCCGGCGTAGACGAACGCCCGCAGATCCACCGCGCAGGGCTGGAGCTGACTGTCATGCCAGGTGGGATGGGTGGACAGGGCCACCACCTCCTGACCGATCCAGCGTCGCGGGTCGGCCAGGATCTGTTCGCGCGCCTCGGTGAGCTGGTACGGCTCGGCGTGCGGGCCGATCAGCACACCCGCGCCGCCGAAGCCGTCCACCGGCTTGACGACCAGCTGGTCGAGGTTGGCCAGCACATGTTCGCACTGCTCCGGGTCGCCGCAGACGTAGGTGGGCACATCGTCGAGCACCGGCTGCTCACCCAGGTAGTAGGTGACCATCCGCGGCACGAAGGCGTAGGTGACCTTGTCGTCGCCGACCCCGTTGCCGGGCGCGTTGGCGACACTGACCAGCCCGGCACGCATCGCCCGCAGCAACGCCGGGCCCAGCGGCGCGCCGTCCGCGCCGACCGCGTTGAACAGTTCGTCCTCGTCGATGCGCCGGTAGAGCACGTCCACGCGGTGCCGGGTGGCGCCGTCGACGCGGTGCGCGCCGTCGTCGTCGACGAGCAGCTCGCCCGGTTCGACCAGCGCCACCCCCATCTGCTCGGCGAGCATGGTGTGCTCGAAGTAGGCCGAGTCAGCCGGCCCGCCGGAGAGCACCGCCACCACCGGCTCACCGCCGCCGCTGGCCCGGCCGCCACCGGTGCTGCTCCCGCCGCCGGGACGGGCCGGGGCGGCGGCCAGCAGCGCCTCGTGCAACAGCGCCGGGATGCCGTCCAGGCGCAGGATGCCGCTGGGCGGCCCGAGTTCGGGCAGCACCGACTCGGCGAGCCGACGTCCCTCCAGGGCGTAGGCGATCCCGGAGGGCACCCGCAGGTTGTCCTCGAGCACCAGCCAGCCGCCGTCCGCGCCGCGGACCAGGTCGATCCCGGCGGTGGTCACCCGGATCGCCTCGTCGGCCACCGCCCGTCCGCCGTGGCGCAACCCGGGTGCGTCGTTGACGACCCAGGGTGGCACCACACCGTCGGCGACGGCCGCGCGCTCGCCGTAGACGTCGCGCAGGAACGCCTCCAGCGCCCGGACCCGCTGAGTCAGGCCCGAGCGCAGCACCGCCCAGTCCTGGGCGGCGATGATCCGCGGCACGATGTCGAACGGGAACGGTCGGCTGCGCTCGTCCCCGGCGACCTTGAACACGATGCCGCGGTCGTGCTGCTCGGCCTCGCGGGTGCCGACCCGTTCGTCGAGCGTGTCCGGGCCGAGCCGTTCCAGGGTGCGCATCACCGCCCGGTACTGGGGCCGCACCGCACCGCGGTCGTCGACGACCTCGTCGTAGCCGGTCGGCTGGTAGCGCTCGAGCAGCGTGGGCGCGATCTGGTCGGGAGCCGACACCGCCGGCGCCACACCGATCACCGCACCGGCCGGCGGCACATCCCGGGTCTCGGCCAGGATCAGGTCGGCGACATCGGTGAGCAGCCCACGGCGCGCGAACGCACGACGCTGGCGCTGCGCGGAACTGCCGCGCCCGGCGGCCTGCTCGGCGAGGTTGTCGATGAGCTCCCAGTCGTCGTACTGCTCCAGCTGCGGACGGACCTCCTCCAGCAGCCGGCGCAGCATCGCCCGTGCCGGCACCGGCCCCGGCCCCGCGCCGAGGATGTCGACGAGGTCGCCCTCCAGCCCCGACCGGGCCGCCCGCCAGGTCGCGGCGCGCAGCAGCTCGGCGCGCGGCGGCGGCGCCTGGCCGCCCGCCGCGATCTGCTCCACCGCCCGGCAGGCCAGCGCGCGGAACAGACCCGCGATGAGAATGACGTTGTCGACGTCCGGGCAGGAGTCGCAGATGCGCAGCTCCACGGTCGGCAGGTGGGCCGACGGGCGGACGTCGAAGTAGACCATGCCCGGGTCGCTGATCACCCCGGACTTGATCAGATCGGCGATGAGCTGGTCGTACTCGGCGGCGGTCCGGAACGACCCGGCCACCCCCGCCGTCGGCCACCGCTGCCAGACCAGCGTGCGCATGCTCGCGTAGCCGCTGTCGGCGCCAAGCCAGTACGGCGAGCTGGCCGACAGCGCCAGCAGCATCGGCAGCCACGGCGCGGTCCAGGCCACCACCGCCATCGCCAGATCACGATCGGCGACGTCGACGTGCACCTGGGCGCCGCAGATCAGCTGCTCGCGGGCGACGATCTGGTAGTCCTCGGTCATCTGCTCGTAGCGGGCGTCGCGGGAGACGTCGAGTGCGTCCACGTCGAGGATCGGCACGGTGCCCGATGCCGCCGGTCCGAGCCCCAACTCCCCGGCCGCCTCGGCCAGCCGGCGGCGTAGATCAAGCAGGTTCGTGCGCAACGCCAGCAGATCGACCGTCGGCCGGCTGTTCGTCTCGACGACGGATTTGAGCAGTTCCGGGGAGAACGAGTCGCCATCGAGGCGGGCGAGTATTTCCTCCGCACGGGGAACAAGCTGACGGGTGTTGAGATCGAGGATGTGGAACTCCTCCTCGACGCCGACGGAAACCATTCGCGCGTCGCTCATGGCCGGCTACGCTACGACCAGCCGGTTACACATGCATGACGGGCAGGTATCTCCGGGGTCCGGATCTGCCATTACGTCCGCCATAGCCGTGTCCGTGTCCGTCGTGGCCGCGTCTGTCGTGACCGGGTCGATCGTGACCGCGCCTGTTGCCCATACGCTGTGATACCGGCATACGCCACCCGCTCTGGCCGTGGGCCGGCGTCCCGACCTGCTCCGATGCGGTGCCCGTAGCGCCCTACAGGACAATCGTGACAGCCCGGTCCGTCGGCCGGCCCGCCGCGATCGGGCGGCCGCGGTCTCCTCGGATTCCTCTCCCACCGACCCCGCCGCTAAAACGTGACGAAGCCCGCAGCATGACGTGCCACGAAGCACCGGGCCGGGATCATCCCGGTGATCGCCGGCAGCCCGTCACGTTTCCGACCCTCCGCCGACCCTGGTTTCACCTGCCTCGGGTTAGCCGCCCATTTCCGGCGAGACGACGATGCGCGACTTCATCCGAGCACAAAGCAACTGCCCCGCCACCATCACGCGGCCCCTCCCCCGGTGGCACCTGGCGCCCCACTCGAACATCCACTGCCACAACGTCGCTGTGGCTCCCTCGATCGCAGCTCGCCACGACGGATCACCAACCAGGCACATACAGCTACGGATCGACGGCGTCGCGTCTGACCAACCCGCCATACCGAGACCCGATCCGCCACGCTGAGGATCGACACCGTCATACCAGCGGCCGATTCCGACATGCCGAGGGTTGTTGGGGAGGATGCCGAGGGTTGCTCTGGTTTTCCGGCCTGAAATCCCGAACAACCCTCGGCGTGAGCCGGCCGAGCCGGCTGGCTCGCCACTGTGACGGGCTGTCCACGACGAGGGAATACCCGCGGCCACGAGGTGGACCCGAGCCATCACGATGCGTTCGCGAGAGTCGGCGACGACCACCGCGACGGCCATGGCGACGGCTACGACGATGCGGTGCGGGCGGCGGCCTGGGCGCGGACGGCGGGTAGGACGTCGCGGGCCAGGGTCTCGAGCTCGCCGACGGTGGGCACGGCGAGTAGCAGGGCGGTGAACCCCACGGCCACGATGTCCACGAGCTGGTCGATCACCTCGGTGACGCCGCCGCTGACCACCCCCGATCCGGGCGGTGCCTGCTGGCCGAGCCGCACGATCACGTTGGTGGCGCAGACGATCGACGCGGGGTCACGGCCGGCCTGGGTGGCGGCGGTCAGGACGGCCGCGCGCATCCGACGGGCACCGTCGAGGCCGACCCGTCCGATGGAGGGGAGCCAGCCGTCGGCGAGTTCGCCGGTGAGCGCCAGCGCGCGCGGCCCGTACGAGCCGAGCCAGATCGGGATCGGGCGGGCCGCGGGCGGGTCGATCCGGGCGCCGTGCACGGAGAACTCCTGGCCGGCCAGGGTGGTCGGTTTCCCCGACCACAGCCCCCGCAGGATCGCGATGGCCTCCCGCTGCCCGACGATCTTCTGCCCACCGGTACGTTCGGTGAGGCCGAAGGCGTGGAACTCCGCGTCGTACCCGCCGCCGCCGAGGCCGAGGACGAACCGTCCACCGGAGAGCCGGTCGAGGGTCTCGGCGATCTTCGCGACCACGGGCGGTGGCCGGTAGGGCAGGGCCAGGACGTTCGTGGCCAGTTCGATGCGGCGGGTCTGGCCGGCCAGCCAGCTCAGCGTGGTGAACGGATCGTCGGTGGGACGCTCGCTGTGCAGGTGGTCGCTGAGGCTGAACAGGTCGTAGCCAAGCTCGTCGGCCCCCTGGGCGAGATCGAGGGTCTGCACCGCCGACAGTCCGCTGACCACACCACCGGCCCCGAACGCCAGCCGCGCCCCGGACAGCGCGCTCATCGCGTCGCCTTCCGATGCGGGCAGGTGTCGTGGCTGCCCGCGCGGTCGGCGCCGTTGGGGTCTCGGTCGGTGGCCAGGCCGGTGGCCGGGCCTGTAGCCGGGCCTGTAGCCGGGCCGGACGAGAGGGGTGAACTCACCGGGAGTCCTTTCGGTGGATGTGGTCGGCTCGCAGACGCAGCAGGATCCGTTCGCCCGCGGCCGGGCGCGGGACGGGGCTGCCGGTCCACCAGTCGAAGGCGAGATGGGCGAGGTCGATGGCGGGTGGTCCGGTCTCGGTCGCGACGATCTGGCCGCGAACCTCGATGTGACGGCATGGGTCGGCGCGGTCGTGCAGCGGGGTGGTGGCCCGCGGATCGGGACCCTCTCCGCGAGCCCTCCCGGGGACGGCGGCACGCGAGCGGCAGCCGATGGGCACTACCGATCTTTCGCATCACCAACAAAATTAGTTTGTATTGCCTATCATTGCGAATACCAACTATACAGGTGAGGGAGGACGCTACCCGCGCTGCCAGGCCGGTGCGCGAGCAGCCGCAGCGCCGAGAGTCCGCTGGCGGCGCGGAGGCAGCTGAATTCGAAGTAGTTGCACGTTCTGTTCGAGTCGCATGTGAGCGCGGCATCGAGGCCGGCCTGCGGCTCATCGGCGGTGTCGGCGGTGTCGGCGGGCTTATCCGAGCAGAACGACCAACGCGACGAGGACGCTGATTTTCAGCACGAGCAGCATGTCGGCCGCGCGGCCGTCGACATGGCGGATGTTGACCGTTTCCAGTACCCGCGGCACCGCCACCCGCATCCGTGACCACATCAGGACGGCCGCGCCGGCGCCGACGCAGGCGACGGCAATCTGTGCTCTCAGCGACCCCGGGGCGTACGCGCCGGTAATCGCCGTCGCCACCACCAGCGCGAATACCTTGATCGCCGCGAACTGTGCGAGCGTGGACCGCGACCGCAGCAGGACGGCGGCCACCGTCACCGACAGGGCCAGGGTGACAAGCGCCGTCGCGGCGGTATGCGGGTACACCTCGATCCTGGCCAGCCCCGAAACGTGGAGACGGGCGACAGTCTGGTCGACCGGGATCAGTCGCAGCAGGCCGACCGTGGCCGCGGCGAGCGCCGCCTCGGTGCCCCGCAGGACGAGCAGGGCGGCCGGGATGAGCAGGAGCCGCCGGGCCACGATGGCCGGTGCGAAGGCGCGCCTGTCCGCCGCCGGGGCGGCGTTCAGGTCGGCGTTCAGGTCGGTGCCGGAGTCGTCGACGCGTCCGGCAGCGGTGGTACGTGTGTCCGAGCGGGCCATGTCAGGCATCTCCGCACGACGGGTGGGCAGCCATCTGCTGGTCGAACAGGGCGCCGCTGATCGACATCTGGACCCGCACG
>NZ_CADCWS010000121.1 GCF_902806475.1 Candidatus Frankia nodulisporulans | reverse complement strand
CGCGAAGGTTCTTCACGTCATCGGGAAGGGACGTCGGCCGCGCGATGTGCCGATCGGCAACAACACGGCGCTGGCGCTCGGGCGGTACCTGCGGGCGCGGGCCCGTGAATCCGGTGCCAAGCTGCCAAACCTGTGGCTGTCGTCGAACGGCCGCCGAGCGTTCGGTGGTGACGGCCTGGCCCGGATGCTCTACCGGCGCGGCGCGGTGATCGGCCTGCCCCGGCTGCACCCGCACCAGTTCCGCCACACCCTCGCTGACGACTGGTTGGAAGCCGGCGGCACCGAAGGTGATCTGATGCGCATCATGGGATGGCGGTCCCGGCAGATGGTCGACCGGTACGCCGCCAGCGCCCAGGATCGACGGGCCCGCAAGGCCCATGACCGGCTCGGGCTTGGCGACCGGTTCTGATGATCGCAACCGACCTACTAACTTCACAGTGGATGGTCGCGGCGGACCTGCAACGACGCAGGTCTGCGCACCGCTCGGACACTGCCAGCTCGTAAGCGATAGGTCGCGGGTTCAATCCCCGCCTCCGGCTCACACCCGTCCTACCAGCGGTTTCGCCGGGCACCTGCGAGATGGTGCGCTCGCGCCGCTGGCACGGCCAACAACTCTCGATCCGCCGCTTCGATGCGACCGCGCACGAAGGCGACCCACCGCGCACAGCCCGGGCCAGAGCCGGATCGGGGCTGCCCGTCCGACGACGATGGGACGCCTCCCCAGGCGGCCGACCGGACAAGGGTCAGCGTGTGAGGAGGCGCCGCCGCGCCGGGACCGCTCAGGCGGACTTCGGTTCGGCTCCCTGGCCGTGCGATCCGGCCTCCTCGGACTCACGCAACCGCGTGATCGAGAGCAGGATCTCCTTCTCGGCGTCGCCACGGTCCACCCAGGACGCGCCTTCGACCGACTTGCCGGGCTCCAGGTCCTTGTAGACCTCGAAGAAGTGCTGGATCTCCAGCCGGTCGAACTCCGGCAGGTCACGCAGATCGCGCAGGTGCTCCTGCCGGACATCACCGACCGGAACGCACAGGACCTTGTCGTCCGGGCCCTTCTCGTCGGTCATCTCGAACATGCCGATGGTCCGGCACCGCACCAGGCACCCCGGGAAGGTCGGCTCCTCCAGCAGGACGAGCGCGTCCAACGGGTCGCCGTCCCGCCCGAGTGTCCCCTCGATGAAGCCGTAGTCCGAGGGGTAGTGGGTGGAGGTGAACAACATCCGGTCCAGCCGGATGCGCCCGGTGTGGTGATCCATCTCGTACTTGTTGCGCTGCCCCTTGGGGATCTCGATGGTCACATCGAACTCGAGGTCCACTCCGCTCCCTGTCTCCTTCATGATCGGGCACGTCCGGACCCTTCCGGACGGCGCACGCGTGTGCACTGCCTTGCGCCGGCCCACGGCGGCTTGCCGGGCAGCCGGTCGACACCGGTCGGGCATCGCGGGCGATGACCGCGGCTCACCCAGTGTCCCGGAAGCCACCGCCCACCCGAACCACACGGTCAGCATCGCCACAGCTGCACCGGTCGTTCCTCGGTCCACTGTCATGATGCGGCGACACGCCGACACCAACGACGGTGAGGACGGCGGTTGGACCCGGACCACAGGCCGGTGCATCGGGCACCCGCCGACGGCCCGCTCCCGGGGGGCGGACTACCACCTCACCCCATACGGTGACCTCGCGCCATACGGTGACACAGCGACCGGGCATCCGCCACTGCGGACGTCACGGCGCACTCCGCGTGCACCCGCGTGCACCCGGGCGTGTCCGGGCAGGCGACCCATCGCTCACCCTCCCGGGCAGTCGGCGGGTCGGGCCCGGGCCGATTGCGTAGTGTTCAGCTGTGACGTCAGCCGCGTCCGCCACTCGGGTCGGGGGGCTCACCGCGATCGCTGGAGCCCTGCTCGCGGGCTCGCTGAGCGCCGCCCCCACCGCCGGCTCCGCCGCGCCACCGGGAGCCGGGCCGGGGCGCCCCGGTGTCGCCGCGCTCGCCGGGCTCGACCCGGCCGCGCCCGGGGCCGATCCCGCGGCCGTCGCCGCCCGGCTCGGTCCGAGCCTGAGCGATCCGCTGCTGGCCGGGCCGGCCGCCTACGTCGTCGACGCGCTGACCGGCCGGGTGCTGCTGGACGTGCGCGGCCAGGAACCGGCCATGCCGGCGTCCACCCTCAAGACGGCGGTGGCCACCGCCGCGCTCGCGACCTTCCCCGATACCCGGCTGCGCACCACGGTGGTCTACAGCCCGCCGGCCGGCGGCGCGCCGACGGCCCCGGGCGGCACGTTGTGGCTCGTCGGCGGCGGCGATCCGACGCTGACGGCGGCACCGACGATCGGTCCCGGTGTCTATCCGGCGCCCGCCCGGCTCGCCGATCTGGTCACCCAGGTCCGGGCGGCGGGCATCACGTCCGTCGCCCGGCTCCTCGGGGACGCGTCGCTGTTCACCGGCCCGGACCGGGCACCCGGCTGGCGCGACAACTACGTGACCGACGGCGACGTCGAGCCGGTGTCCGCCCTCACCGTCGACGCCGGCCGGGCCGCGCCCGGCGCGACCGGGCCGCGTTCCCCGCAGCCCGCCGCCACGGCGACGACGGTGTTCGCGGGGGCGCTGGCCGCCGCGGGCATCCAGGTCGCCTCGATGGGTCTGGGGACCGCCGATCCGACGGCCCGTCGGATCGCCACGGTGGACAGTCCCCCGGTGCGGCTGCTCGTCGAGAAGATGCTCGCCGAATCGGACAACGACCTGGCCGAAAGCCTCGGCCGGCTGCTCGCCCGCCACCGGGGTCTGCCGGCGTCGTTCGACGGCGCGACGCGGGCCGTCACGACCACCCTCGCCGAGCTGGGCATCCCCGGCACCGGCACGGCCATCTCGGACGTGAGTGGTCTGTCGACCAACGACCGGGTTCCACCGGCCACCCTGGTGACCCTGCTGCGCCTGGGCGCGCGCAGCACCGATCGTCCGGCGTTGCGCTCGTTGCTGACCGGGCTGCCCGTCGCCGGTTTCTCCGGCACCCTGGCCGACCGGTACGCCACCCCCGACAGCGCCGCCGGGGCGGGGCAGGTCCGCGCCAAGACCGGCACTCTGCGCAATGTCACCGGTATCGCCGGTGATGTCGTCGACGCCGACGGTCGCCTGCTGCTGTTCGCGTTCCTGTCGCCGGCCGAGGAGGCCAGTACGACCAAGGCCGCGCTCGACCGGGTCACCTCGGCCCTGGCCGGCTGCGGCTGCCGCCCGGCGCCGGCCACCGTCAGCAACCCACCGGTGCGCTAGCCGCGTCCCACGGGGTGGCCGGAACCGCCCGTGAGGCGGGCTTCGTGGGACGGGCTGACCCGACGCGGCGGCAGACCATGGGCGGGCCCGGTACGCTCGTTTTCGTGGACGCCGAGCTGGTCGACTGGGAACTCGCCGTGACGACGGCGAAGAAGCTGGTCCGCCCCGGCCCGCAGATCACCCGGGAGCAGGCCGCCGACGTGGTCGCCGAACTGCGGCGCCTCGCCGTCGAGGCCGAGCGCCACGTGGAGGACTACACCCATCTGTCGCCGGCGGGCGCGGTCACCCCGATCAACGTCGTCGACCGGCCCGAATGGGTGCGGTCCAACGTCGCCGGCCTGCGGGTGCTCACCACCCCGCTGCTGGCGAAGCTCTCCGAGCAGGAGCGGGGCCGGTTCTCCGCGGCCGTCGGGCGTCGGGTCACCGGCGTCCAGCTGGGCACGGCTCTGGCCTACCTGGCCGGCAAGGTGCTCGGGCAGTTCGAGGTGTTCCTCCCCCCGGAGGAGTACCTGGCCGACGGGCTCGTCGGTGCCGACGGGGTGTCCACGGCCACCGGTCGACTCAGCCTGGTCGCGCCGAACATCGCGCACGCCGAGGCGACGATGGGCGTCGTCCCGCGGGACTTCCGGATGTGGGTCTGCCTGCACGAACAGACCCATCGCACCCAGTTCACCGCCGTCCCCTGGCTGCGCGGCCACCTGGAGTCCGAGATCTCGGCGTTCATCCAGGCCACCGACCTGGACCCGGACGTCCTGGCCGACCGGGTGCGCTCGGCCGTGACGGCCGTGCGCGGCGCCGTGTTCGACCGTGGGCCCGACAGCCCCAGCGTCGTCGAGGCGTTGCAGACCCCCGCTCAGCGCGCCGTGCTCGATCGGCTCCAGGCCCTGATGACCCTGCTCGAGGGGCACGCCGACCAGGTGATGGACGCGGTGGGGCCGCGGGTCGTGCCGACCGTGGCCGACATCCGCTCGCGGTTCGAGGGCCGTCGTGACGGCGGTTCGCCGATCGACCGCTTCGTCCGCCGCCTGCTCGGCCTGGACCTCAAGATGCAGCAGTACCGCCAGGGTGGCGCCTTCGTGCGGGCCGTCGTCTCGGAGGCCGGGGTGGGTGGCTTCAACGTCGTCTGGGAGTCCCCGACGACCCTGCCGACCCGGGCGGAGCTCACCGATCCGACCGCGTGGATGCAACGCGTCCTGGGCAGTCGCCCGTCCATCTCGGCGTGAGCCGGTCGGTCCGCGTGCACCTGGGTGCCGGTGGCAGTGCCAACCGGCGGTGTCGGTGACCGCTGCCCTCGCCGACGGCGACCCGCCAGGGCCGGTGCCCTTCTCGGCACCGGTATCCGGCGAGCGGACGACCAACCCGCGGCACCCGGGTTCGGGCGGTCGCGCCACGCGAGGGCCCGATCCGGCGGTCGCCGCGGTGCGCCTCGCGGTACGGACAGCCATCGATGATCTTGAACCTGGCGCGCTGGTGCTCGCCGCCTGCTCCGGCGGGCCCGACTCCTGGGCGCTGGCGGCCGCACTCGCGTTCGTCGCACCACGCCGGGCGCTGCGGGCCGGTCTGCTGATCGTCGACCATGGCTGGGACGCCGGGTCCGCGACCCGGGCCGAGCAGGTCGCCGCCCGCGGGCGTGACCTGGACCTTCGTCCGGCCGAGGTGGTGGTCGCGCACACCGCGCGCTCCGAGGGGCTGGCCCGGGACGCCCGCCGCGTGGCACTGCTCGACGCGGCGGCCCGGCTCGGCGCCAGCGCCGTCCTGCTCGGGCACACCCTCGACGACCAGGCCGAGACGGTCCTGCTGCGGCTGGCCCGGGGCGCCGGTGCCCGCTCGCTCGGGGGGATGCGGCCGCGGCTGGGGCTGCTGCGGCGCCCGCTGCTCGGGCTGCGCCGGGCCGACACCCGCGCCGCCTGTCAGGCACTCGACCTGGCCTTCTGGGACGATCCGAGCAACGCCGAGCGGGCTTTCGCCCGGTCCCGGGTCCGCCACAGTGTGCTGCCGCTGCTGGAGGCCGAACTCGGCCCCGGCATCACCGAATCCCTGGCCCGCGGCGCCGACCTGCTCCGGGCCGACGCGGATGCGTTGGACTCCGCCGCCGCGGCGGTCTACGCCACGCTCGCCAGCCACGGCGCCGACGAGAACCAGGCCCGTCACGACTGGCCCCATCCGGACCAGGCCGGTCAGGTCGGCGGGACCGGGCGTGGTCAGGTCACCTTCACGGTCGCGGCGCTGGCCGCGCTGCCCACGGCGATCCGTGGTCGGTTGCTGCGCCGGGCCGCGCTCGAGGTCGGGACGTCGGCGTCGGCGCTACGCGCCGAACACGTCTGGGCGGTGGAGGATCTCGTCACCCGCTGGCGCGGCCAGAAGCCGGTGCCGCTGCCCACCGGTGTGCTCGCCCGCCGCTGGGACGACCGGATCACCCTGACCGGCCCGCGGGTTCCCGCACCCGCGCCGACGGGGTGGAACTCGGCGGTGGCGGGATGGCCCTCGGCCGCGGGATGGCCCTCGGCGGCGGACCCGCACCCGCCGGGGAACCAGCACCTGCCGGGCACCCCGGACCTGTCAGGAGACCCGGACCTGTCAGCAGACCAGGAGCCGGCGTACCCGGAGGAGGACGATCCTGTGAGTCAGGTCGCGACAACAACCGCCGAGAACGGACATCCCGAGAACGGACATCCCGAGAACGGACATCCCGAGAACGGACATCCCGAGAACGGACATCCCGAGAACGGACATCCCGAGAACGGACATCCCGAGAACGGACATCCCGAGAACGGACATCCCGGGAGCGGACATCCCGATATCGACGAGGTGCTGGTGTCCTCGTCCGAGATAGCGGCGAAGATCGCGGAGCTGGCGGCGCGGGTCGACGCCGACTACGCCGGACGGGAGATCCTGCTCGTCGGGGTGCTCAAGGGCGCCGTGATGGTCATGGCCGACCTGTCCCGGGCGCTGCACGTCCCGTTGACGATGGAGTTCATGGCGGTCTCGTCCTACGGGTCCTCGACGTCCTCCTCCGGCGTGGTGCGCATCCTCAAGGATCTGGACCGCTCGATCGAGGGCCGGGATGTCCTCGTCGTCGAGGACATCATCGACTCCGGGCTGACCCTGTCCTGGCTGCTGAAGAACCTGCGGTCGCGGGGGCCGGCCTCGTTGGAGGTGCTGGCGCTGTTCCGCAAGCCCGAGGCGATCACCGTCGACGTGGACGTGCGCTACGTCGGTTTCGACATTCCCAGCGCCTTTGTCGTCGGGTATGGACTCGATTACTCCGAGTACTATCGGACCCTGCCGTTTGTGGGCACCCTGACTCCCGCGGCCATCGAACGTGGCGCGCCGAGCTGACCGGACCACCCGACCGCGACACCACCCCGAAACCACCGTGGCGTCACTCACAACGACCATCCCGTCACTCGGAACAGCGCCGGCCGCCGATCCGTTGGTCGGATGTGCGCGCGGTGAGACACGCGCACCGGCGGTACCCTCGGCACAAGGGAATCCCGATCGAGGGCAGTACACACGTCAGGAGGGCGGAGCGCTCGTGTCCGGTGCTCCAGACAGATGACTCCAAGAAGAATCTTCCGCGGCTGGGTACCACTGCTGCTCCTGGTCCTGTTCGTGATCATCCTCACGACCGGTGTCCTGTCGGGCCCCAGTGAGTACGGCAAGCGCGACCTGAACTTCGTCCAGCAGCAGATCGACGACGGCCAGGTCACGAAGGCCAAGCTCCAGGACTCCAAACAGCTCATCCAGATCACCACGAAGGACGGCAAGAAGTACGAGTCGTCCTACGTCAGTGAGCAGGGCGTCAACCTCGCCAACGAACTGCGCAACAAGCGGGTCGCCTACGACGTGTCGGTCGACCGCGGGAACATCTTGGTCTCGCTGCTGCTCAACCTCCTGCCTGTCCTGCTCGTGGTCCTGCTGCTGTTCTTCTTCATGAACCAGATGCAGGGCGGCGGCAACCGGGTCATGAACTTCGGCAAGTCCAAGGCCAAGCTGGTCAGCAAGGACACGCCGAAGACGACCTTCTCCGACGTCGCCGGCGCGGACGAGGCCATCGAGGAGCTGCAGGAGATCAAGGAGTTCCTGGAGAACCCGGGCAAGTTCCAGGCCATCGGCGCGAAGATCCCCAAGGGTGTTCTGCTCTACGGCCCGCCCGGCACCGGTAAGACGCTGCTCGCCCGAGCGGTCGCCGGTGAGGCCGGGGTGCCGTTCTACTCGATCTCCGGGTCCGACTTCGTCGAGATGTTCGTCGGTGTCGGTGCGAGCCGGGTCCGTGACCTGTTCGAACAGGCCAAGGCCAACGCCCCGGCGATCATCTTCGTCGACGAGATCGACGCCGTCGGCCGCCACCGCGGGGCGGGTCTCGGCGGCGGGCACGACGAGCGCGAGCAGACCCTCAACCAGCTGCTCGTCGAGATGGACGGGTTCGACGTCAAGGGTGGGGTCATCCTCATCGCGGCGACGAACCGCCCGGACATTCTCGACCCCGCGCTGCTGCGGCCTGGCCGGTTCGACCGCCAGATCGTCGTCGACCGGCCGGATCTGCTCGGGCGCACCGCGATCCTGCGGGTGCACGCCAAGGGCAAGCCGATCGGGCCGGACGCCGACATGACCGTCATCGCCCGGCGCACGCCTGGCTTCACCGGTGCGGATCTCGCCAACGTGCTGAACGAGGCGGCGCTGCTCGCCGCCCGGTCCAACCTGAAGTTCATCTCCTCGGCGCTGCTCGAGGAGTCGATCGACCGGGTGATGGCCGGGCCGGAGCGCAAGACCCGCGCGATGAGCGACAAGGAGAAGAAGCGCATCGCCTACCACGAGGGCGGGCACGCCCTCGTCGCGCACGCGCTGCCGAACTCCGACCCGGTTCACAAGGTCACGATCCTGCCGCGCGGTCGGGCACTGGGTTACACCATGCAACTGCCGCTGGAGGACAAGTACCTCTCGACCCGGTCGGAGATGCTCGACCGGCTCGCCGTCCTGCTCGGCGGGCGCACGGCCGAGGAACTCGTCTTCCACGACCCGACCACCGGGGCCAGCGACGACATCGAGAAGGCCACCCAGATCTCCCGGGCGATGATCACCCAGTACGGGATGAGCGACCGGCTCGGGGCGATCAAGTTCGGCACCGAGAACAGCGAGGTGTTCCTCGGCAAGGAGGTCGGGCATCAGCGCGACTACTCCGAGGATGTCGCCAGCGAGATCGACGTCGAGGTGCGCCGGCTCATCGAGGCCGCCCACGACGAGGCATGGGAGGTCCTGGTCACCTACCGGGATGTTCTGGACAACCTGGTGCTGCGCCTGATGGACATCGAGACCCTGAGCAAGGACCAGGTCGAGGAGATCTTCGCCACGGTGCAGAAGCGCCCTGTGCGCGGCATCTACACCGGTGTCGGTCGGCGAATTCCGTCCGACCGGCCGCCGGTGCAGACCCCGGCCGAGCTGGGTCTCGTTCCCAGCAGCGTGGCGGACCTGGTCAAGGACCCGAGCCCTGCTACCGGTGGCCCCGGTCCCGGTGGTGGTGCCGAGCACGGTGGTCCGGGCTACGGCGGCAACGGCGGTCCGGGTTACGGCGGGAATGGCGGGAATGGCGGGAATGGCGGGCCCGGGGGTCACGGTTATCCCCAGGGTCCCCTCGGTTCGCCCCCCGCTGGTGACGGTTCCGCTCCGGAGGGGCAGCCGCGGATCGCGAACCCCTGGGCTCCGCCGAGTTGGCCGAGCGACGATGAGAGGAGACGTCGCTGATGACGTCCGACTCCACCAACGGGCTGGCCTCGGTCGACGCCGAAGTGCTCGACCCGGGCCCGACGGCCGCCGGAAGCGCGGTGACGCCCAGGAGCATCGTGGCGGGCGAGCTCACCGCCGCGCAGGTGCGGGATCGGGGCCGGCCCCGCCAGGTCCGCCCCTTCGACCATGACCGGGTGGCCCGAGCGGTGCGCGAGCTGCTCATCGGCATCGGTGAGGACCCGGACCGTGAGGGCCTGCGCAAGACGCCGGACCGCGTGGCCAGGGCCTACCGGGAGGCGGTGGAGGGCCTCGGTCGCGAACCGGCCGAGGTGCTCACGACCGTCTTCGACGAGGGCCATGACGAGATGGTGCTCGTGCGCGACATCGACTTCTCGTCGCTGTGCGAGCACCACCTGGTCGTCTTCTCCGGAAAGGCGCACGTCGCCTACATCCCGAACAACCGGGGCCAGATCACCGGCCTGTCGAAGCTGGCCCGCCTGGTCGATCTGTACGCCCGGCGCCCGCAGGTACAGGAGCGGCTGACCTCGCAGATCGCCGACGCCCTGGTCGACGTCCTCGAACCCCGCGGGGTGATGGTCGTCGTCGAGGCGGAGCACCTGTGCATGTCGATGCGCGGTGTACGCAAGCCCGGCGCGACCACGGTCACCTCGGCCGTGCGCGGTCAGTTCCTCAGCACCGCCACCCGCAGCGAGGGCATGTCCCTCATCCTGCGCGGCGGCGGCCGGCACTAGGCACAACAGGCACCAGGCACGACAGGTGAGCCGGCGGCGCGGGCGAGAGAACGTCTTCCCCGCCGCCGGCTCACCGCCCGCGGAGCGCGGGCTGTCGGCGGTGTGTCAGGACCAGCCGTGTGTCACAGGCGGCAGGCCTGGATGCCGGAGACCAGGATGCCGCGGGCGCCCAGATCCCACAGGTTGTCCATCGTGCGGTTCACATCGGCGCGCAGCACCATCGCCCGGACGGCGACCCACTCCTCCCGCTGCAACGGGGAGATCGTCGGCGACTCGTAGCCCGGAGTGATCTCACAGGCCTTCTCCAGCACCGCGGTCGGCACGTCGTAGTCCATCATCACGTACCGGCGGGCGACGAGAACGCCCTGCACCCGACGCAGCAGCCGCTCGTGGGCCGCCGAGAGCGTCGACCCGCGCTTGACGATGACGATCGCCTCTGAGCGCAGCACCGGCTCGCCCAGCAGCTCCAGCCCGGCGGCCCGCAGCGTGCGCCCGGTCTCCACCACATCGGCCACCGCGTCGGCCACCCCGAGGCGCACGGCGGTCTCCACCGCGCCGTCCAACGTGACGATGGCCGCCGGGGTGATGCCCCGACCGGCGAGGTCGGCCCGTACGAGCGCCGGGAACGACGTGGCGATCCGCTTGCCCTGCAGATGGTCCGTGTCCGGATACTCGCCCTCGGGGGCGGCGTAGTGGAAGGTCGCGTGCGCGTAGCTGAGCGGGAGCAGCTCCTCCGCGGCGGCGTTGCTGTCCAGCAGGAGGTCGCGGCCGGTGATGCCGAGATCGAGCCGCCCGGACCCGACGTAGACGGCGATGTCACGCGGGCGCAGGAAGAAGAACTCGATGTCGTTCTCGGCGTCGAGGACCACGAGCTCCGCGGCCTCGCGCCGGGCCTCATAGCCGGCGTCAGCCAGGAGCTGGCTGGAGGCCGCGGACAGCGACCCCTTGTTGGGCACCGCGATACGAAGCATGGCCACTACTCAGTGTCTGTAGGAATGCACCGGGAGATGTTCACAGGTGGGAGTATACGTCGTCGAGGGAAAGACCCAGGGAAATCATCATCAGCTGACTCCAGTAGAGCAGCTGGGAGATCTCCTCGGCGGCCCGCTCCCGGCCTTCGTGCTCGGCTGCCATCCAGGCTTCCGCGGCCTCCTCGACCAGTTTCTTACCCAGATGGTGAACGCCCCGGTCGAGCGCGGCGACCGTACTCGAACCGGACTCCCGTCGCTGCCATTTACCGGCGACCTCGACAAAGAGTTCGTCAAATGTTTTTCCGCGTGATGCGTGCGATGTTCCGGCGGTCGCCGCGGCGGGGGCGCTGTCGCCCACCGCGGACCGGTCGACGGACGCGGACGGCGACGAGCCGGGCCGATCGGCAGGAACCATGACCGGCATGCTACCTGCGCCCGCCCGCGTCAATCCGTCTCGTCGGGCCCGCGGCCGGCGCGAATGCTGTTGACTGGATGACTGTGTCCCCGCCCGCCCTTGTCGCCACCGACCTCGACGGAACCCTGATTCACAGCGACGGGTCCGTCTCGGCGCGCACCCGCGCGGCGCTGCGGCGGGTGCGTCACCACGGTGCCACCGTCGTGTTCGTGACCGGGCGTCCGAGCCGCGTGATGGCGAACATCGCCACCCAGGCCGCGGTCGGCGGCCTGGCGATCTGCGCCAACGGCGCCCTGGTGTTCGATCTTGATGCGGGTGTCACCGTCAGTCAGCGCCAGCTGGCCGTCGCCACCGCGCTGCGGCTCGCGCACGGCATCCGGGCCGCGGTGCCCGACGCGTCCTTCGCGGTGGAAAGCGGCGGGAGGTTCGGCCGGGAGGCGGCCTTCGAGACGATGTGGCCCGATCCCGAGGAGCTGGTCAGCGCCTACCCCGAGCTGCTGACCGCGCTGCCGGCGACGAAGTTGCTGGTCCGCCGGGCCGGCGGGCTGCCCTTCACCGAGGTCTACGAGGCGATTCTCGCCCTGGCCGGCACGGAGGCGGTGGTCACCACGTCCTGCGTGGACCTGCTGGAGATCGCCGGAGCCGGGGTGTCCAAAGCGGTGGCGCTGGCGGAGCTGGCGGCCCGACGAGGGCTGTCCGCCGCGGACGTGATCGCTTTCGGTGACATGCCCAACGATCTGCCGATGTTCGCCTGGGCCGGGCACGCGGTGGCGGTCGCCAACGCCCATCCGGACGTCCTGGCCGCCGCCGACGAGATCACCGCGTCCAACGACGAGGACGGCGTGGCGCTCGTCCTGGAACGGCTGTATCCGGCCGACGGGTGAACCCGCGCCTTCTCACCGGCCGCCGGAAGTCCGGGAACGAGAAGTCGAGGCCCGTTTCCACCACATCAACCAGATTGCCATAACAGCTGGAAGATCCTGCTTTTAAAAAGGATTCACGACCGGCCACCGGATGCCCGTCGGAAAGCACCGGCAAATGTCGCCGGACGTCCGTCGAGACCA
>NZ_CADCWS010000120.1 GCF_902806475.1 Candidatus Frankia nodulisporulans | reverse complement strand
GGCTGGGGCGCCGATGAATCGTGGCGGATCAACCGGCGCACGGGCCAGCCGTGGCCGGTGGAGTTCGCACCCGGACAGGTGATCACCGTTCATCACACGGCTATTCCGGTGAACGACGCCGACCCGGCCGCGTCGGTGCGGGCCATCTACCGCGGGCACACGAAGGACCGAGGCTGGGCCGACATCGGGTACCACCTGCTCATCGACAACGCCGGTGCCGTCTACGAGGGGCGCAGGTCGGGTGCCGACACCGTCCCGGTCTACGAAGCCGATGGTCGGGCGGTCACCGGCGCGCATGTGCAGGGGAACAACGCCGGGAACATCGGGGTGGCGTTGATGGGTGACCTGCGTACGCGTCCGCCGACGCCGCAGGCGCGGCGGTCGCTCGCGCTGGTGCTGCTCGCGCTCGCCGGCAGGCATCAGCTTGACCCGACCGGTATGGCCACCTATATCAACCCGACCAGCGGCGCGCGTCGGCAGATCCCGACGATCAGTGGGCATCGGGACTGGATGGGGACGGCCTGCCCAGGTGACGCCCTGTTCGCCCTGCTCCCCGGCCTGCGCCGGGATGTCGCCGTCGCTCTCGGCCGTCCGCTGCCCCCGCTGCCATCTCCATCGACGGTGCCACCGCAACCTCTGGTGCCACCGCGATCGCCGGTGGCCCCTGGAGCGCAGAGCCTCCTCGCCGCGGCACCCTGATCACTTCCCGCACCTGAGTTTCGCGGTGGGGTGCGCGGCTCAGGCGCGCCAGCCGGCGTAGACGGCGAACCGGCCGTCGCGTACCACGCAGTCGACCGGGGCGAAGCCGGCGTCGGCGAGCCAGGTGAGCTGGTCGGCCAGCGGCGCGCACCGGTCGAAGGCCATCCGGCCCAGGGCCGCCTGCCATTCGGCGTCGTCCGAGCCGGCGGCCCGGGCGAACCGCTCATGGCGGCCTTCGTACAACCGGGTGAGCGCCGGCACCGGGCCGTCGACCTGCTCGAGGTTGACGAACAGCCCGCCCGGACGCAGCACCTGGGCGATCCGCCGGAACAGGTCGACTTTGCCGCCGTCGTCGAGGTGGTGGATGGCCAGGGCTGACACGACCGCGCCGAACGGACCGGCCGGCAGGGCGCCGGTGAGGTCGCCCACCGTCACTCCCACGACGCGGTCGGCCGCCAACCGGGCCTTCGCCCTGGCCAGCATCGGCGCGGCACCGTCGAACAGGTGCAGCCGGGCGGTGGGTGCGGCCTCGAGGACAGCGGCGGCCAGCAGTCCGGTGCCGCAGCCGAGATCGAGCACCACGGGGCCGGACGCCTCGCGTTCCGCGCCATCGGCCTGGTCCGGGACCCGGCCGCCGACGGTGGCCCGGACCTCGTCGGCGCGGGCGACCAGCTCGCCGACCGTGCCGTAGAGCAGGTCGAAGGACGGGACGAGCCGACGGCGCTGCGCGTCGTAGGTCGAAGGGTCCCAGATCTGCGTCTCAGAATATGAGATAGGTGTCTCACTCATTGGACAAGTATAGGCTGCGCGACACCGCGCCTCGGTCGAATGACCGACGAGGACGGATATCGCGCGGGCCCTGCCCGCGGTTCTGACACGTGCGTCGGCGGCGTGGGGTGGGGGTCACTGGACCTCGGTCAGGGTGCCCTTCTCGACCGAGTAGACGAAGCCGCGGACCTTGTCCCGGTGCGGGATGAAGGGGCTGGCCGTGATGCGCGCGATCGACTGGCGGACGTCGTCCTCGAGGTTGGTGAAGGTCTCGACGGACCAGGCCGGGCGGATGCCGGTGTCCTCGGCGATCTGCGCCTTGAACTGCTCGTCGGTGAAGGTCAGCATGCCGCAGTCGGTGTGGTGGATCAGGATGATCTCGCGGGTGCCGAGCAGACGCTGGCTGATCGCCAGGGAGCGGATCTCGTCGTCGGTGACCGCGCCGCCGGCGTTGCGGATGACGTGCGCGTCCCCCGCCTGGAGGCCGAGCAGACCGTAGACGTTGAGCCGGGCGTCCATGCAGGCCACGACGGCGACGCCGAGCTTCGGGGGCAGCGGCAGTTCGCCGGCGGTGAAGGCCCGCGCGTAGTGGGTGGCGTTGTCGAGCAGGGTGTCGGTGCTGGTGGTCATCTCGCCTCCAGGCGGGTCCACGCCGCGGACACACCGGGACACGGCACGACGCGGCGTTCGAGTGGACGTGCGGCGGCGGCGCCCGAACCAGACGCGTCCTGGCGGCCACGCCGCTCTGGGTGTGGACGACGTACCGGGTGGACGACGTGCGCGGGGAAGCCGCGGGCCTCAGTGGCCGGCGTGGCCGGGGTGACCGCCGGGACACAGCGAGGCCGCGACCAGGAGCAGGTCGATGTGGCGTCGCCGGACGAGCGGCGGCAGAGCCGGCATGCACGAACCGAAACACGGCGGCACCCGCCCCGCCAACCGGCAGTCCATGTGGCACATCTCACATATTGATGTGGCCTGGGTGGATTACCCGCAGGTCAGGTGGGATGCGGAGCGACGCTCATCCGGGTTATCCCCGTGGCGCAGCTCACAGGGGGAGGGGTTGACCGTATCCGGACGGCCTCGCAGAGTCGAATGTGTGCGCGCCTCCGCCGTTCTGACGTGCCGCCGTTGCATCGACTACTGCCGAACCTCCACCAGCCGCTGTCGCCGCCACTGATCGCAGGGGCGCGGGTCCACGCCGTCCACGATGGCGTCTCGCCGTCCGGGGTGGGCCGGGTCGTTCCGGGCTGGCGCGCCACCCCGCGTCCGCCCGCCTGGCCGGGGCTGACCGGCCGTCCGGTAGTCACCCACGACCGACCGCGGAGGACCCTCATGAGCCGGCCGACCAAGCAGATCCATCTGGCGGCGCACTTCCCCGGGGTGAACAACACGACGGTGTGGGCCGATCCCGCCGCCGGCAGCCAGATCGAGTTCGACTCGTTCGTGCACCTGGCCCGTACCGCGGAGCGGGCCCGCTTCGACTTCTTCTTCCTCGCCGAGGGGCTGCGGCTGCGGGAGCAGAACGGCCGCATCCACGACCTTGATGTCATGGGTCGGCCGGACACCTTCACCGTGCTCGCCGCGCTCGCCGCCGTCACCGAGCATCTCGGGCTCGCCGGCACCATCAACTCGACGTTCAACGAACCGTACGAGGTGGCCCGCCAGTTCGCGAGCCTGGACCATCTCTCGGCCGGACGGGCGGCGTGGAACGTCGTCACCTCCTGGGACGCGTTCACCGGTGAGAACTTCCGCCGCGGCGGCTACCTGGCGGAGTCCGACCGCTACGAGCGGGCCCGCAGCTTCCTGAGCACGGCGCTGGAACTGTTCGACTCCTGGCGGCGCGACGAGGTGCTCGCCGACGCCAGCGCGGGACGGTTCCTGCGCGAGCCCGGGCCGGGGGCCTTCGCGCGTCACGACGCGTTCTTCGACATCGAGGGCCACTTCAACGTCCCGCGCAGCCCCCAGGGCCGCCCGGTGATCTTCCAGGCGGGTGACTCCGACGCCGGACGGGAGTTCGCCGCCGCGAGCGCCGACGCGATCTTCAGCCGGCACAGCGCGTTCGAGGCGGGCCAGGAGTTCTACGCCGACATCAAGGGTCGGCTGGCCAAGTACGGCCGTTCGCCGCGGGATCTGGTCGTCCTGCCGGCGGCCACGTTCGTCCTGGCCGACACCGACGCCGAGGCACGCGAGCGGGCCGCGCTGATCCGCCGCCAGCAGGTCAGCGGCGCCACCGCGATCATGTACGCCGAGCAGCTCTGGAACCGGGACCTGACCAGCTTCGACCCGGACGGACCGCTCCCGTCGGTCGACCCGCTGCCCGGGGAGAACACCGTCTCCAAGGGGCGGGCGAGCGTGCGGATGTTCGATGACCGGGTCGCGACGGTGCGGGCCTGGCGGGAACTCGCCGAGGCCAAGAAGCTCTCGCTGCGGGAGGTGGTGATCGAGGTCAGCGGCCGCCAGCAGTTCGTCGGCTCACCGCACACGGTCGCGCAGACGATCAACCACTTCGTCCAGTCGGACGCCAGCGACGGCTTCATCCTCGTCCCGCACATCACCCCCGGCGGGTTGGACGAGTTCGCCGACACGGTCGTGCTGCTGCTACAGGAGTGGGGGGTGTTCCGCACCGAGTACACCGGCTCGACCCTGCGCGAGCACCTCGGCCTCACCCCCCTGGACTAGACCGGGTTCCGCCCGGACCAGACGGCCCCGCGTGGTCCAGGGAGGCCGCCTCACGCGGCCGGGGTGGCTCGGGTGAGCGGGAGAGGGCTCGCACACGCCGCGCCGGAGCGCCCGCGCCTGGCTGGGGTGGTGAGTGCGCGGGCGGTCCGGGTGCGAGGGCGCGTGGTGGTGGACGATCCGGCATGGAGGGTGTGCCGGAGCGTGCGCGCGGCCGAGACCCAGCCGTGGTTCAGGGACTCAGCCGTGGTTCAGGGCTCAGCCGCGGTTCAGTCGAGGAGGCCGATCTGGCGGGCGGTGTGCACGGCCGCGGTTCGGTTGCGCACGCCCATTTTGCGCATGATGCTGCGCATGTAGGTTTTCACGGTCTCGGCCTGGATGGTGAGCCGCTCGGCGGCCTCGCCGTTGGAACAGCCCGTCGCCACCAGCGTGAGCACTTCTATCTCCCGCAGGGTGAGTCGGAAGGGCGGTGGCTTGGCGGGGGTCGGCGCGGTCGGCTCGGTGCGCAGCAGCGAGTAGATGCGCAGGATCCGCCGTCGTAGGTGCGGTGTGGTGAGCTGGGCGCTGAGCTCGAGCAGTTCGAGCTGGGCCAGCCGGACCCGCTCCTTCTGGGATCGTGCGTAGGTCGGCAGCTCGTCAGCGGTCAGTGGACCCGACGCTCGGTCGAAGCCGGCGGCGCTCATCGCCCGCGGCGGGCGGGCATGAATCGCTGCTGGATCCGATACCACTGGGGCCATCGTGCTCCTCTCCCTGTCCACTCCGGAGTACCCGGCCCCTTTGGCCGCCTGCCGCCGGCAGACCGTCGTAGCCCTGCCGGCGGATTCGTCCGGGGACCGGACTTAAGATCAGCCGTACACCACCTTTGTGGGTGACCGCGGCTGGCCCGGCCCGCCGCAGAAGTGGGCGTCCTGGCACTCCCACTCCTTCCGGTTGAGCGTGCATCGCCGGTCCACCGCGGTCGGCTACATCGAAAAGGTTATCCCGCGCTGCGGTCGTTTCGTCAATGGCCGAACCGGCGATGTGCGAGAACAGACGCCGACCGCCGATGAACCGTGGGATGGTCCCCCCAGCGGCGACTCCCGCTCGACCTGCCCGGATGTGCGGGCCGGACGCCGCCACCATCGGCCGGCGGATTGCCGGTGACCTGGAACTGGATTGTAATTCGCTGCCCGGGAGTATCGGCGGACGGCGTATGCGCATTCATTCGGCAGTCGGCATACGCCCGGTCGTCTGCACGGGAATCCGGCGTGCGTCCACGGTGCGCGCGGCCCGCGCCCGCCGGTCGGGGCTCACCTGGGACCGAGTCCCGTCCGGTGGATGCCCAGTGGTGGACGGCGCAGCCCGAGCAGGGCCCCTGGCTGTACCGTCACGGCCTCCATGCCTGGTGGGCATGGACGTCCTTTACCATCGGGTCCAGTCGGCGCCCTCTGGCGCTTCTGGGCCGCCTGGCTGGCGTCCGGCCGTTCGGGGGCGGTGCCGGTCAGGCACGAAGTGGTGCCACGTGGGACGGGTGGCGGTGCGAATCCAAGCCAGGTCCGAGTATGGCCACGGCTGTGGACGGCCCGTTTCCGACGGCGGTACACCGAACTCGCGAAGGTCCGTCAGCGGGTTGTCCGGCGACGATGGGGTGAGCCCGGCCAGCACTGCGCCGAACCGTCGGTGCCGGGAATGCGGACAGCACGATGCGAGAAACACCGTGAATGGCCGAACAAAATTTCTCACAAGGTGCCGGGCGGTCGCGGAGAAGGTGCCGCGTGGTGCGCGGGCAAGGGGCGCGGGCCGGTCGCTGGCCGTCGTTCGATGACGTCGGTTCGCGGCCGGTGATTCGCGTGGTAGGCCCTTTGCATTGTTATGTTTCTGGGGGCGTTCCGTGTTCCGAACTCCGGTTCGCGCATGCTCGTCGAAGTGGCCTGAGCGGGCGGCTGACCTGGCGGTGTTGGCACGGGTGACGACCGCGGGCCAGGAAACCTGGCCGGGGCCCACCTCGGCACGGTGGGTTATCCGTGGGTCCACGCCGGGTGGAAGGTGGGCGGGTGGCGTTGGGTGGGTGTTCCATGGTGTTCGGTGGGTGGTCCGTGGTGCGTGGGTGGTGGCGGACGAGTCGCGGCGCGCGGATGTCGCGCGGGTGCGAGACGCGGGCCGTGGTGCGTCCCGCGGGTGACCCGGGCCGCCCGGGCGGGCACGGGGGAGCCGTCGGGCGAGGTGCGCGCATCGCGGAGCGCGGTGCCGGGACGCGCGCACCGCGGGCGGCGCCGCGGCGGGCGGCTCGGACATCGGCGGATACCCGCCGAGGGATCGGAGCGGTCGGGCGCTATCGTCGTCCGGCGCGGAAGTGGTGCGGGCGGTCAGCGGATTCTGATGGGTGAATCCGGCCGTCCATCCGGAACCGGATCGGGCGGATGGGAGCGAACGGGGTGCGGGTACATCCCCGTTCTGACAAACCACCTAAAGTGCCCGCGATCATCCGCTTTCTGCGGTTTTACCCAGGAGACTAGGAGTGCGCGACGACGCGTCCGGTCATCGTCTCGGGGTGGATTCGCACCCAGTGCGGATGATCGATCCGGTCCGCCCAGGGGGTGAGTCCGGTGGCCTCGAGCCGGGCCAGGGTGTCGGGGTCCTTGACCTGCACCGCACGCCCGTTGATCAGGACGCTCCAGCCGGCGCGGGCCGCCGCGTCATGCCCGTCGACCTCGAAGCCGACCGCGTCCTCATCGAGGGCCGCGGCGAGCTTCGACCCGGTCGCCGTGCGGAACGCGATCGCGTCGCCGTCGAGCACGTAGTTGACCGGTAGCACGAGGATCTCGCCGTTCGCGCGGAACGCTACCCGTCCCACCTGCTCCCCGGAGAGCAGCCACAGGCAGGTCGAGGTCGGCAGGACCCCACCGCCGGCATGGTCGAGGGTGACGGCCGTACTGTCCCGACCACTCGTGATGATCTCGCCGTTGCTCGCGGTGGTACCGCGTCCGCCCACGTTCGCCGATGTCATCGCGTGTTCCCCTCGTCCGCTGGATGGGCATCCGCACCACCCCCGACGCCGACCGGCGCCACGCCGCCTCGCGCCAGGACGGTGGGGCGGTGGGGCGGTGGGGCCGTTCGACGACGTCCGGTTCGACCGTAAGGCGGGACCGGCCCACCGGTCAGGGGCCGATGGTCGTCCACCACCCGGGCTGTCCGGCACGGTTGGACCCGTCCGTGGGCCACCACCGCGCCACCCGCGTGGCAGCGCTGGCCGGCCGGCCGGCCCGTCCGGGCGCGGCCGGGCTCAGGCGACCGGCTCGTCCGCCTCGCTGGGACGTGGCGCCGGTGCGCTGACGGGGATGCGGACGGCGCGGAAGGCGACGGTGCGGCGGATCTCGAAACCGAGCCGCTCGTACAGCCGGATCGCGTTGGTGTTGTCGGCCAGGGTGTGCAGGAACGGGCGTTCGCCGCGGGCCCGGATGCCGGCGGCGACCGCGCGAACCAGCCGGCCCGCGAGCCCCTGGCCCCGCTGGGCGGGATCGGTGCACACGGCGCTGATCTCCGTCCACCCCGGTGGATGCATCCGCTCACCGGCCATCGCCACCAGCGTGCCGCCGTGGCGAATACCCAGGTAGGTGCCCATCTCGATGGTGCGGGGCAGGAACGGGCCGGGCTTGGCGCGGGCCACTAGGTCGAGCATCTCGGGAACGTCGGCCGCGGTGAGCCGGACAGCCTCGGGATCGGGCGCCGCCCGCATCGAGACGTCGATCATCTGCACCCCGGTGCCGATGCCGTTGACCTCCCAGCCCGGGGGTGGCGTCGCGTCCAGGGTGTAGAGGATCAGGGCGCCGGGGCCGAGCAGGTGCGCGGCTTCATGCCAGGCGGCGAGGTCCGGTTCGTCCGGCAGGCCGAGGAAGGGGCAGACGTCGGGCGGGAAGCGCAGGACCGCGCCGTGACCCTCGGCGAGATGCGCCTGCGGCCCGAGCAGTGCGGCCCGAACGGGATTGTCCAACGGGTGCGACACCTACCCATCCTCGCCGATTCCGCCGCGTGCCCGCTGCCTCTCCCCGGATCCGATGGACGAGGCGGGCTCGGGGACGCGGGCGACCTGGGCGGTCCGCGTGCTCCGGGCGGCCTGGGTGGTCGCGATGCCGTCGGCGGTCTGAGGGGTCTGAGGGGTCTGGGGGATCGCGGCGGTGGTGAGCAGGTCCCGGATCTCGGCGAGCAGCCGGGCCTCGTCACTGATCACCGGCGTCGCCTCGGGCTCGGACCTGCCGCGCCTGCGCAGCTTGGCCGCCTTGGTCATCGGCAGGACCACGACGAAGTACACCGTCGAGGCCACGAACAGGAAGGTCACCAGACTGTTGAGGAACAGTCCGTAGCGGAACCTGCTGTGATGGATCGTGAACGACAGGTTGGCGAAGTCCGGCTTCCCACCGACCGCGGCGATCAGTGGCGTGAGCAGATCGTCGACCATCGCCCTGACCACCGCGGTGAACGCCGTACCGATGATCACCGCGACGGCCAGGTCGATGACGTTCCCGCGCATCAGGAACTTCCGGAAGCCCGCGAGCCCCGGTCGGATCACCCGGACCGACGGCTGCACGACCTCCCGACCGCGATCGACAACCTTGCGCACCTTGCGGACACCCACCAGATCATCTCCTCGACCACGAGGCTTCTCGGACGTCCGTCCGTTATGACCGTCAAAGGAGGGTTCAATCGTATATGAGAGGTAGTTGCCAGCCCGGTGGTGCCCCCCGCGTCGGCGGAAGCTGGTGGGAGCGGGGTGGAGACAAGCGGGGTGGAGACAGGGGCCGGCGTGTCCTGGCTGCCGGTCCGTGTCCGTTGACCTGAAGTGGACATCAACTGCCACGCTGGCACGTGCGGGCGTCACGTCGCGCGCCGGCCCGCGGACGGAGAGAGCCGCGGCCGGAGAAAACTGTCAGAGGTCGATGGAAGGCTGCATGCCATGACGATTCTGGTAACGGGTGGGCGCGGCGGAGTGGCCCGGGCACTGGTGCGGGAACTGGTCGCCGCGGGTGAGGCGCCGCGCATCGCCAGTCGTGAGCCGGGGCGGGTGGTCGGGGTCGGCGAGGTGCCGGTCGTCCCGCTCGATCTGGCTCGGCCCGAGACGGTGCCGGCCGCGCTCGAGGGCGTGCGCGCGGTGTTCCTGTACGCGGAGCCCGCCGGTATCGACGGGTTCCTGGCGGCGGCGCTGGCGTCGAAGGTGGAGCGGATCGTGCTGCTGTCGTCGTTGTCGGCGCAGCGGCCGGCGGCCGGGCCGGGTGGTGAGCAGAACGCGCTGACCCGGCGGCACACCGCGGTGGAGGAGGCGATCGCCGCCAGCGGTCTTTCCTGGACGTTCGTGCGCCCCGGCACGTTCGCGACCAACGCGCTCGGCTGGGCGGCGGCGATCCGGGCCAACCAGCCGGTGTGGGAGGCCTATCCCGAGTCGTACTCGGCGCCGGTCCACGAGCGTGACATCGCCGCGGTGTCCGCCGCCGCGCTGCTCACACCCGGGCATGACGGCGCCATCCACGCGATGACCGGTCCCGAGTCGTTGACCCGGCGGCATCAGCTCGAGCTGATCGCCGTGGCCATCGGTCGTCCCGTGCAGCTCGCGGTCGAGTCGCCGGCGCAGGCGAAGGAGCGGATGCTCGCCGCGATGGGTGCGGGCGCCTGGCCCGGTCTCGCCGACACGTTGCTCGGCTACCAGGCCGCGACCGACGGCATCCCGGCTCCCGTGCACGATGTCCTGCCGGCCATCCTCGGCCGCCCATCCCTGACCTTCGCCGACCGGGCCGCCGAACACGCCACCGCCTTCACCACCGGCTGAGGCGCACGGGCCGCGGCGCCGCACGTCGAGGCGCGGTAAGCCGGGGCACGGTAGGCCGAGGTCGGTATCGGCGTCGGCGTCGGCTGGTCGGTGGTGTGGCCGCCGGGTGGGCGCTCAGCCGGCGAGCATGGCGGTGATGCGGCGGCTGGCGGGGTGGTGCAGGTCGGAGACGGGAATCCAGCGGTGGTCGATGACCTCGTCGAGGCGTAGGTCCACCGTTCCCGGCCCGGTTGACCGCTGTATCTGGAAAACGAACTGGAAGTCGTAATGGGTGTGTTCCGGTTCGGCGCGGGTCGCGTTCTCGGGAATTGTGTGCACGTCGATGTCCATGGGCAGACCTCGTAGTGGCCGGACGGCGCTGGGCTGCACACCGGTCTCCTCGGAGAGCTCCCGCAGCGCTGCGGCCTCGAGGGTTTCGTCCTCGGCCTCGACGTGCCCGCCGGGGAACAGCCAGCGGTCCAGCACCCGGTGGTGGATCTGCAGCACCCGGTAGGTCATGTCCACCGCGATCGCCCCGCAGGTCACGTGGCCAGGCAGGGTGCCGCGGGAGGTGACGGGGACATCGGTGGCCGCTAGCTCGAGCAGCGGGGCCAGCGTCTCGGCCTCCCCGGGATAGGCGACCAGATAGTCCCGGACCAGGGAGATCACCTGATCGTTCAATCTGTCTTCCTTATTCGTCGATGGTCGGCTGTCAACGGTTTTTCGCCGGCCCGTACAGCAAGAGCGGCGACCGTCTCATGATGGCATGGCCGCAGCCCTTTTCCGGGTGTACCGGCGCGCCGTCCGAGCCGTTCCCAGGTCAGCCGCCGGTGCCCACAATGCCATTGCCGCTGCTGGCGGCACTGGTGGCGGTGGCGCCGAGGGTGCGCAGGGCGAGTTCGGCGTACAGCGCGGCGCCGTCGGGCAGGACAGCCTCGTCGAACTGCACGCGGGGGCTGTGGTTCATCGGCGCCGTGCGCGGATCGACACCGGGCGGGGTGGCGCCCAGGGCGATCAGACTGCCCGGCACGTGCGCGAGAACCCGGGAGAAATCCTCCGAGCAGGCCAGCGGATGGGCCAGCTCCACGTAACGCTGGGCGCCGAACGTCTCCGTGACCGCCCGCGCGGCCAAGGCCGCCCGCACCGGATCGTTGACCGTCGCCGGCCGTTCGGGCACGAACGCCACGTCCACCTCGACGCCGTGCGCCGCGGCGATCCCGGCCAGCAGCCGCCGCGCGGAGACCTCCACCCGGTCGGCGGTCGCCGGGGTGAACGTCCGCACCGTCGCCTCGAACATCGCCTCGTCCGGGATGACCGTGCGCCGTGTCCCCGCCCGCAGCACCCCCACGGTGATCACCACCGGGTCGAACACGTCGAACTGCCGGGTCACCATCGTCTGCAGCCCGAGCACCATCTCGGCCGCCGCCGTCACCGGATCGGCGGCCAGATGCGGCATCGACCCGTGCCCGCCCTGCCCCCGCACCTGTACCCGCAGCATCGCCGACGCGGACGTGATCGCCCCCGCCCGCGCCCCGAAGCTGCCAGCCGGCAGCACCCCGGAGAACACGTGCAGCGCGTACGCCGCCGTCACCGGCCGTCCCGCCGCCACCAGCACACCCTCGTCGATCATGTGCTGCGCGCCCTCCCAGCCCTCCTCGCCCGGCTGGAACATGAGCACCACATCGCCGGCCAGCCGCTCCCGGTGCGCACACAGCAACCGGGCCGCCCCCACCAGCATCGCCGTGTGCAGATCATGCCCGCAGGCATGCATCACCCCCGCCACACCGGATGCCCCCGCGAGTCCCGTCCCCTCCTGCACCGGCAGCGCATCCATGTCGCCACGCAGCAACACCACCGGCGCCTCGTCCGGTGCGAGCGCGCCGCCGCGCAGAACGGCGGTCACCGAGGTCAGATCCCGACCGAGGGTGATCTCCAACGGCAGCCCGTCGAGCGCGGCGAGCACCTTCTCCTGCGTGCGGGGCAGCGCCAGCCCGATCTCCGGCTCCCGGTGCAGCCGTCGACGCAGTCCCACGAGGTCGTCCGCCATCGCCTGCGCGTCCCCGACCAGCCGATCGTCGAGTGCCAGGCCGTCGGATGCGCTCCTGTCCTCCACCGCGGCCATGCCCGTCCTCCCCCTGTGCGCGCCAGCCAGCGGGCCGGCCCTCACCTCCAGTGTGCGCGGCGCCCATCCGGTCGCGGACAGCCACCAGCGGCGGCCCAGGGCATCAGGCCGGAGCTGACTCGATGCGACGAAGCCAGCTGTCCGCATGGGGGCACTGCTCGCGTAGGGCCGCGAGCCCGAGGTTGGCGATCGCGATCGGGCCAT
>NZ_CADCWS010000119.1 GCF_902806475.1 Candidatus Frankia nodulisporulans | reverse complement strand
CCGTGGGGTGGCGCATGGCGGATGGTTCGCGGACCTGGTGTCCCTGATCTACGGCCAGGTCGGAGTGTCGCCCAAAAATCTTCGGCGGCGATGTCGGGCGATGGCCGGATGGATGGCGGTGGACATCCGTCAATTTGTCAACAACGGTGTTGTTCATGGTCGTTGTGTTGCCGGATTTTGATTACTCCCCGCAATCTTGTGGGTGGATTCGGTGGTTGTCCGGCGGGTCCTGGAGACGGATGCGCGGCGGCGGGGCCACGGCAGCGCCGTGACCGGGCGAAAGCGCAGCACACGGGCCGGGTCGGGCCGCCTCGGGTCGTCGTGGACGGCTACAGTCGGCCTTATGAGGCTTGCGGTGATCGGCGGTGACGGGATCGGCCCCGAGGTGGTGGCCGAGGGGCTACGGGTGCTGCGTGCCGTGCATCCCAAGGTGGAGACGACCGAGTACGACCTCGGCGCGCGCCGCTGGCACGCCACCGGCGAGACCCTGCCCGACTCCGTCCTCGCGGAACTGCGTGGGCACGATGCCATCCTGCTCGGCGCAGTCGGCGATCCCGGGGTGCCCAGCGGCGTCCTCGAGCGGGGCCTGCTGCTGCGGCTGCGCTTCGAGCTCGACCACCACGTCAACCTGCGGCCGGTGCGGCTCTACCCCGGGGTCCGCTCGCCGCTGGCCGGCGATCCCAGCATCGACATGATCGTGGTTCGGGAGGGCACCGAGGGGCCGTACGCGGGTGCCGGCGGCGTGCTGCGCCGCGGTACGCCGCACGAGGTCGCCACCGAGGAGAGCCTGAACACCCGGTTCGGTGTCGAGCGGGTGGTGCGTGACGCGTTCCGTCGGGCGGCCCGGCGGGAACGCCGCCAGCTCACCCTCGTGCACAAGAACAACGTGCTCACCAAGGCCGGTGACCTGTGGTCGCGCACCGTCGCCGAGGTCGCCGTCGAATTCCCCGAGGTGCAGGTCGGCTACCAGCATGTGGACGCGGCGTCGATGTTCTTCGTGACCGACCCGGGCCGCTTCGACGTGGTGGTCACCGACAACATGTTCGGCGACATCATCACCGACATCGGCGCGGCCATCACCGGGGGGATCGGGCTCGCGGCCAGCGGCAACCTCGACCCCTCGGGGGTTCATCCCAGCATGTTCGAGCCGGTACACGGCAGCGCGCCCGACATCGCCGGCCGCCAGCTCGCCGACCCCACGGCGACCGTCGCCTCGGTCGCCATGCTGCTCGACCATCTCGGGCACGCGGACGAGGCCGCCCGGGTGGAGGCGGCCGTGGCGGCGTCGCTGGCCTCCCGGGCGGGTTCCGACGCGGCGACGATGTCCACCCGTGAACGCGGCGAGGATCTGGCGACCCGCGCCGCCGGCTGATCCGATCGGGGGGCCGGGCGGGTCGTCGCGTCTCGCCCCGCGTCGCCGGCTGGTTATTCTCGTCCGGGGCCGTGGATCCTGCCCCGTTCCTCCCGCCGACCGGTCCGTCTCGAGTCGTCGCATACTGGCCTGGAGTCCGCTGTGCCCATCACCCCCACCTCCAAGATCTGGATGAGCGGCGAGTTCGTCGACTGGGACGATGCCCGCATCCACGTGCTCAACCCGACACTGCACTACGGGTGGGGCGTCTTCGAGGGCATTCGCTGCTACGCGACGGCCGACGGGCCCGCGGTCTTCCGGCTGAGCGACCACATCGCCCGGCTCTACCGCAGCGCGAAGATCTACGTGATGGAGCCGCGGTTCACCGAGGAGGAGGTGGTGGCGGCGACGAAGGAGACCATCGCCGTCAACGACATCACCTCCTGCTACATCCGGCCGCTGGTCTACCTCGGCTACGGCGAGATGGGGCTCAACCCGCTGCCGTCCCCGGTCGAGGTGATGATCGCGGTCTGGCCGTGGGGTGCCTACCTCGGGGAGGAGGCGGAGGCCAACGGCGTGCGGGCGATGATCTCCTCCTGGAAGCGCAACGACCCGAACATCACCCCGCCGGCGGCCAAGGCGTCCGGGCAGTACCTGAACTCGTCGCTGGCGAAGGTCGCGGCGGTCAAGGCCGGGTACGACGAGGCCATCCTGACCAGCCCGAACGGCCACATCGCCGATGGCACCGGGGAGAACGTCTTCCTCGTCTCCGGCCGCAAGGTGATCACTCCGCTGCTCACCGACGGTCCGCTCGGCGGCATCACCCGGGCCTCGATCATGCAGATCGCCGCCGATCAGGGCTACGAGGTGGTCGAGCAGCACGTCGTGCGCACCGATCTCTACCTCGCCGACGAGGCGTTCTTCACCGGGACGGCGGCCGAGATCGTGCCGGTCGTGTCCGTCGACGACCGCCAGATCGGCAGCGGCAAGCCCGGGCCCGTCACGCGGGAGCTGCTGGAGATCTTCCACCAGGCCACCCGGGGCGAGCTGGAGCGCTACCGCTCCTGGAACGAGCTCGTCCAGAGCTGAGCCCGCCACCCGCCGACTCCATCCCTCAGGGTGGCGAATGTCACGCCGAGGGCACGCCGATTCCCGCTTCGGTCTGGTAAAAGCGCCGGACCAGGCTTACCGTCGCCTGTGAAGCGTTCACGAACGCACAAGCGTCGGGGGGCGGACGTCGGGAGGCGACGTGCAGGTCTCGGAGGGGATGAGCTCCCTTGTACTCATGATCGGTCCTGGGCACACCCTGCGCCAGGCGGCCCGGCTGATGGCCGCCCGGCGGGTCGGGGCGGCGGTGGTGCACGACGCGGACAGTCAGGGCTACGGCATCCTGACCGAGCGGGACGTGCTGCGGTCGGTGGCGGCCGGGCAGGACGCCGACGTCGAGCTCGCGGGCGACCACCTCACCCGCGATGTCGTCTTCGCGGATCCGGGCTGGTCGCTCGACGAGGCGGCCGCCGCGATGCTGCGTGGGGAGTTCCGTCACCTGATCGTGACCTCCGGTGGCGAGGTCGCGGGCATCCTGAGCATGCGCGACGTCGTGCGTTGCTGGAGCAGCAGTCGCGTGACGGCCTGAGGTGTCAGGTGTGCCGCCACACACCGCGCGCGGTCCGTCCGGCCCGTCCGTACGGGCTTTGTCGACGGCTGCGGCACACGAGGGGGACCGGCAACGCTACGGTCACCGCATGCACGACAACGAGGCGGTCGCCCTACTTCGCGCGACCACACTGCTGAAGGAGCTGGACGAGGAGGATCTGCTGCGCCTGGCCGCCCGCGCGGTCACGCGGCGATTCCGACGGGGGCAGGTGGTCTTCAGCGAGGGGGAGCCCGCCGACACCCTGCTCGTGGTCGCCAGCGGCAGACTGAAGGTGCTCACCAAGGCCGATGACGGCCGCGATCACGTTCTGAACATCGCCGGGCCGCAGGAGACCCTGGGTGAGCTCAACCTCGTCGAGGCGGGCACCCGCTCGGCCAGCGTCGAGGCGCTCGAGCCCAGCACCGCGCTGGTACTCGACCGGGCGGCGGTGTGGGAGCTGGTCCACGAACGTCCCGCGGTCGCCGAGCAGCTGATCCGAGCTCTGGTCGCCCATGTGCGGCGGCTGACCGGCGCCAACGCCGACCTGGTGTTCCTCGATCTGCCGCGCCGGGTGGCGAAGCTGCTGTTGTTGCGGATGCGCGAGGCGGGCCGCCCGGTGATCGAGCTCGGCCTCACCCAGACCGAGATCGCCTCACTGCTCGGCGGCTCCCGGCAGTCGGTCAACCAGGCGCTGCGGGAGTTCGAACAGCGGGCCTGGATTCTGTCCGAAGGCCAGACCATCACGATCATGCAGGTCGACCGGCTGCGTCGCTTCGCCGGCGACTGAGCGCGCCGCGCACGGCGTGAGGCGCCCGGCGGTCGGGGGCGCCATGGCACACATCACACTGTTCACATGTCAGGCCTGTTACACGTAGGCTGGTTCTCCGGCGGCGAACCCGTCTCCGTCGCGCGTTCCGGTCGCTGACCCATGGGGCCGGGCGCGTGGCGGCCCAGGTTGCGCGCCTGCCGGCCGCTTTCGCCGGAGTGTGGTCCACGTGCGGCTGGGGGGAGCGTGCAGCGGCCGCGTCGGTCTGGTCCCGCGGCCCCATCCGATCCACCGGAGAGGCGCCCGGCGTGCGGCCATATGATCCCGATTCCCTGCACATCTACGACACGACCCTGCGGGACGGCACCCAGCAGGAGGGCCTGTCCCTGTCCGTCGGAGACAAGCTGACGGTCGCGCGCCATCTGGACGACCTCGGCGTCGGTTTCATCGAGGGTGGCTGGCCGGGGTCGAACCCGAAGGACGCGGAGTTCTTCGACCGGGCCCGTTCGGAGCTGTCGCTGCACACCGCCCAGCTGGCCGCGTTCGGTGCCACCCGGCGGGCCGGCCGGGTGGCCGCCGACGATCCGCAGGTCGCCGCGCTGCGTGAGGCCGGCACGTCCGTCGTGTGCCTGGTGGCCAAGTCCGACCTGCGCCACGTCGAGCGGGCGCTGCGCACCGACGCCGCCGAGAACCTGGCGATGATCCGGGACACCGTCGCGCATCTGCACGCCGAGGGCAAGCGGGTCTTCCTCGACGCCGAGCACTTCTTCGACGGCTACCTGGCCCACCCGGACTACGCCCTCGCGGTCGTGCGGACCGCGGCCGAGGCCGGCGCCGAGGTGGTCGTGCTGTGCGACACCAACGGCGGCATGCTGCCCGGGCGTATCGGCACCGTCGTCAGCGACGTGCTGGCGGCCACGGGCGCGCGCCTGGGCATCCACTGCCACGACGACGCCGACTGCGCGGTGGCGAACTCGCTGATCGCCGTCGAGGCCGGCGTCACCCATGTGCAGGGCACCGCCAACGGCTACGGCGAGCGCTGCGGCAACGCGAACCTGTTCAGCATCATCGCGGGTCTGGAGACCAAGCTCGGCCAGGCCGTGCTGCCCCCCGGGCGCCTCGGTGAACTCGTCCGGGTCGCCCACGCCATCGACGAGGTGACCAACTCCGTCCCCGACCCGCACCGCCCCTACGTCGGGACGAGCGCCTTCGCGCACAAGGCCGGTCTGCACGCCAGCGCCGTCAAGATCGACCCGGACATGTACCAGCACATCGACCCGGCCGTGGTCGGCAACGACATGCGGATGCTGGTCTCCGAACTCGCCGGCCGGGCCACGCTGGAGCTCAAGGGCCGCGAGATCGGGCTGGACCTCTCCGACGAGCGCGACGCCCTCGGACGCATTCTGGAGATCATCAAGAGTCGCGAGGCCGCCGGGTTCGCCTACGAGGGCGCCGAGGCGTCCTTCGAGCTGCTCCTGCGCGACGAGGTCAGCGGCCGCCAGCGCTTCTACACCCTGGAATCCTGGCGGGTCATCGTCGAGCAGCGCCCCGGCGGCGAGGTGGTCAGCGAGGCCACGGTGAAACTCACCTCGCACGGCTCCCGTCACGTCGCCACCGCCGAGGGCAACGGCCCCGTCAACGCGCTCGACCGGGCTCTGCGCCTGGCGCTGGAGAAGTCCTACCCGGGCCTTGCCGATCTGGAGCTCGTCGACTACAAGGTGCGCATCCTGGACGGTCGCCAGGGTACCGGGGCGGTCACCCGGGTCCTGGTCGGCACCGGTGACGGTCGCTCCCGCTGGGACACCATCGGCGTCGACGAGAACATCATCGCCGCGTCCTGGTCGGCCCTGGAGGACGCGGTCACCTTCGGCCTGCGCCGCCAGGGCGAGCGCCCGGACCCCGCCGCCCACTGACCCGCCGCCCACTGACCTCAGGGGCGCCGGCCGGCGGCCGGGTCCGAGATGACCCGCCCGCCGGGAACGTGCTCAGTCCTCGATCTCCTCCCACCACTGGCACCACCAGTCCCCGCCCACCAGCACGCGCAGCTTGGGGTGCCAGCAGTAGGTGATGTCCTTGTCGGTGTCCAGGTAGTACAGGCAGTTGTCGCACCGCTCGGTGCCGTTCGGCTTGCCGCGCAGGATCGCGTCCTCGGCCAGGTGGCCGAGCTTGACGCTGAGCTCCTCGTCGATCGGCTTCGGCTCGGGCGCTCCCACGTCGTACACCGGTGTCGTGTCGAGCTCGCTCACGGTTGTCCTTTCTCGTCTCGCCGCCACGTCGGTGCTCCCGGATCCGGGAGCGCTCCGGTCATCCTGCCCGATTGTCGGTCAGCTTCCCCGTTCTGGCGAACCTGATCACCTCGGGTCAGGTGGGTCGCCGCGATCGGCCGATGGACGGATACGGTCGGGGGCGTGCGTATCGCGAGGTTCACCGATGGTTCCGAGCCCGGCTTCGGGGTGGTCGAGGGTTCGGTCGAGGACGGTACGGCCGTCGTCGCGGCCATCGCGCCCCATCCGTTCGGTCCGTTCTCCCTCACCGGCGCGCGCTTCGCGCTGGACGACGTCCGACTGCTCGCCCCGGTGCTGCCCAGCAAGGTGCTGTGCGTCGGCAAGAACTACGCCGACCACGTCCGTGAGATGGGTGGGGAGGCCGCCCCGGCCCGCCCCGTCCTGTTCCTGAAGCCGTCGACCAGCGTGGCCGGGCCGGGCGATCCGATCGTGCTGCCGCCCGACAGCGAACGGGTGGACTTCGAGGGCGAGCTCGCCGTCGTGATCGGCCGCCTGTGCCGGGACGTGTCCCCCGAGCGGGCCGCGGAGGTCATCCTCGGCTACACCTGCGCGAACGATGTCACCGCCCGCGACCAGCAGGCGGCCGACGGCCAGTGGACCCGGGCGAAGGGCCACGACACGTTCTGCCCGCTCGGTCCCTGGATCGAGACCGAGCTCGATCCGTCCGACCTGGCGTTGCGCACCACCGTCGACGGCGAGGCCAGGCAGAGCTCCCGCACGAAGCTGCTGCTGCGCGGCGTCCCGGAGCTGGTGGCCTACATGTCGGCGGCGATGACCCTGCTACCCGGGGACGTGCTGCTGACCGGCACCCCGGCCGGCGTCGGTCCGTTGCGGCCCGGGCAGCGGGTCGCGGTGACCCTGGAGGGCATCGGCACCCTGACCAACCCGGTGACCGCACGCTGATCCACCCGGGTCGGCGGGGCGAACGCCGGCCCCTTTTCCGGACAAGGAACCCAGCCCCGGCGACCTCGCGCCGGGCACCCGGGACGGGGTCGCCACGCCGACGCGCTGTCGGACCTCCCCGTCCGGTCAGCGCGCCGGATGGGGTACAGTAGGCAACGCCGAACGGCCCGCTGGGTAACCCAGGGGGTTGGCGAGGCCCCTGGGGTATGGGGTAATTGGCAGCCCAACGGATTCTGGCTCCGTTAGTCTAGGTTCGAGTCCTGGTACCCCAGCTGCATGATCGGCGGTCACCAGAGCCGATTCGCCGGACCTGTCCGGCATCATGTACAGTAAGTCGCACAGTTCAATATGGTTCCACTCGATGCTCTTCGCGGTATCGGTGTGGAGGTCTTGGCCCCGTCGTCTAGTGGCCCAGGACGCCGCCCTCTCAAGGCGGTAGCGCCGGTTCGAATCCGGTCGGGGCTACAGCAGTGGTGCATCTTCTTTCTTCCCTCAGAAGGCCAGAGGTATGCACGTGTCCCATGCGTCACAATGGCCCACGGAGTTTCCTCCGTGGGCCATTGTCGTCTGTGGGCCCGGCGCGCCGCCCCTAGCGGACGACGGCCAGCCGGGGCATCGCCGCCGGGTGACGGGCCATCGCGCAGTCACGGCAGCCGCAGGAGCTCGGGCCACCCCGGCCGTGCACCTCGGGGGCCGGGCCGTCGGTCACGGCGAGCGGCTCGATGGTCGAGACCAGCCGCAGCCGGGGCCGTGCGGTCAGCGCCAGGGCGGACTGGGCCTCATCGGCGCGGTCGTCGGCCGGCGAACCCGAGCGGGCCGCACGCGCAACACCGAAGGCGATCGCGGTCGAGGCAGTCAGGGCCGCTGGGGGCACGGTGTCCTCCTCCATGGGTGGCCGTCCTGGGACCACCTCGCGGACCACAGCCTGGTCGGACTACCAACCCTTGCGCCATCCTCCGATGAGCCCGGTCGAAGGTGGTGCGGAAGGCCTAGTCAAACCTGGGCACTGTCGCCATGCGACACCACCCTTGACAACCATGGTGCTCCCGGGCTCGAACGGTAGAAAATTGCGCGGATGTCCACCGTCAGCCCTCCGACCCCCGAACGGGCCCGCCGTCGTCATGGCAGCGCCCGGGCTGGTCGCGGCGCGCGCCGGGGCGAGCGGGTCACCGCCGCGGCGCAGGCAGCGGTGACGGGCGCCGCACGATCCATGCCGCCGACAGACGATGACGACGAGCGTGACGCGTCGAGTCCGATGCGCCGTCTCGCCGCCGTCCTCCCCCAGGGGCGCGGCCTGCCGCTGGAGGACTGGACCGCCCGGCACACCCTGATGTGCCTGATGCTGGCCCTGCACCTGCCCATCATCGTCGGCTACGCCGTCGTCGAGGGCCGCAGCGCCGGGCACGGCCTGCTGGCGGCGACCCCCTCGGGCCTGCTGTTCGCGGCGGCGGTGGTGCCGGGGCGGCGCCGGGTGCGGGCGCTCGCGGCGAGCCTGGGCCTGCTGTGCTGCTCCGTCGTGCTGGTGCACATCGCCGACGGTCTGACGCCCATGTACTTCCACTTCTTCGTCGTGGTCGCCCTGATCGCGCTCTACGAAGAGTGGACGGTCTACCTGCTGGCGATCGCGTTCGTGTTCGTGGCGAACCTGACGATGGGCAACATCGTCACGGATGGTTCGCAGATGTTGGACAACGCGTGGTTGCTCGCCGGTCTGCACGCCGGGTTCATCTTCGCGCTGGCCTGCGCGCAGATGGTCTTCTGGCACTACAACGAGCAGTCCCGGCGCCGGGTCGAGCACTACCGTCAGCAGCTGCACGAGGGGCAGCAGTCCCTCATGGCCCGGCTGGAGGAGACCGACCGCATCCGCAGCGATCTTGTCGCCACGGTCTCGCACGAGTTCCGCACGCCGCTGACGGGTATCCGGGGAAACCTGCTCACCATCCGCCGCCGCCGCGACCGGCTCACCGACGCCCAGCTCGACGACCTGCTCGACACCGCGGTGCGCCATTCCGACCGGCTTTCCCGGCTCCTGGAGAACATGCTGACGGCCGCCACGGCCACCGGCACCGACGAGACGACGATCGCCGACCTGCCCGAGGTCGTCCGGCACGTCCTCGCCGGCCTGCCCTACACCAGCTCCCCCAGCAGTGTCACGGTCGACCTGCCGGACAAGCTGTCCGTCCGGATGGCCCGCCAGGCCCTCATCCAGGTCGTCGCGAACCTGGTGGACAACGCGCTGGTGCACTCCTGGCCGGGTGCGCCGGTGCGGCTCATCGCCGGCCGGGTGGGCGACGAGGTCGTCCTGCGGGTGCGCAACCCCGGCCCCGACCTGGATCCCGACACGATCCGCCAGCTCTTCGAGCCCTTCACCCAGCGCGATGGCACGGCGACCCGCTCCACGGATGGTGCCGGGATGGGCCTGTACGTCGTGCGCAGACTGGTCGAGGTGCACGGCGGCCGGCTGCGCATGTCGTCGGACAGCGGCGAGATCATCGTCGAGGTGAACCTCTGGGCCGCCACCGCGACCGCCATCCCCACCGTGGACGAACCCGAGTCCGAGCTCCCGGTCCCCATGCCGCTGCCACGCAGCCTGCGGGTGGACGACAGCCGACCGCCCCGATCGCTGGGCCGCAGCCGCCCCGAGCTGCGCTCCCTGCCCTCCTCCTCGGACGTCAGCTCCCTGCCGATCGACCGCTTCGGCTGACCTCCCGGTCGCCGCCCGTCCGGCTATCCGCCCGCCGGCCCGGTGGTTGCCGTGTGTCCGGCACCGCCCGCCGGCCCCCAGAAGATGCGCCACACAGGACGTGACCATCGTCGATGGCGGGCATCGCGGGCAGCGCAGTGAGCGTCGGGCAGTGAGCGTCGGTAGTGGGCAGCGCAGCCGGCAGTGGGGGTGTCGGGGGCACCGCGCATGACAAAGCCCGGTCGGGCTGCCGGGTGAGGGCGGTCCGACCGGGCTTTGGACGCGCGTTCGGGAGGGGCCTGGCCTACTTGGCGGCCGCGGGCGTCGCCTTGGCCGGGGGCGGGGTGGTCGCGGGGGCGGCGCAGGTGAGGGTGAGGGTCACCGTGGAGGAGCCGCTCGGGCGTCGTCCGGTGGGCGTGTAGCCAGTGACCTGGCTGGTGTAGCCGGACGGGCAGGCACCGTTGATCCAGTAGAAGCCGGCGGCGTTCAGGGTGCTCTTCGCCTTGGCCTCGGTCATGCCGGTGACGTTCGGGACGACCGTGCAGTCGTTGCCCTGGACCTGCAACGCGATGCGGGTGGTCTTCGCGACCTTCGTGCCCTTGGGGTTCTGGCGCACGACCGCGTCCACGGCCCCGTTGTCGTAGCAGTCGAACTTCTTGTCCACGTTCTGGAAGCCCGCGGCACTGAGGGTGTTGACCGCGGCGTTGACCGACGAGCCCTCGGTGTTGGGCACCGTGGCCGTCCCGTCATCGGTCGGGGACGGTGCCGGGCTGCTTCCCGCGGTCGGTCCGGTCGTGGGTGCGGCCGAGGTGGCGGGCGCGGCGCCGGCCGCGGTGGACACCGGGTGGGCGCCGGGTCGACCGACGACCCCGGCCTGCGTCGCACCGGGGATCGCGACGATCCCGCCGCCGGGGCTCGTCGACTCGCCCGGCGCGGTGGTCGCGCTCGGGTCGAGCGAGACCTCGACGCCGGTGGCCGCGCTCAGCGAGCTGTTCGCGTCACCGTTGGACGCCAGCGCCCAGCCGCCGGCGCCGGCGACCAGGGCGACGACGAGGCCGGCTCCGGCGGCGATCCGGGTGCGTCGCCGACGGTCGGCGCGCCGTGCGCCGTGGCCACCCGGCCCACCGCTGGACGGGGTGGGCTGCTGAGCCGCGGACATGACCGTGTTGGTGTCGGCCGCCGGGCCACCGGAGTGAGCCGGGACCCGGACGACGGGGGCGAACCCGGTCGGCGCGTCGGCGTCGCTCCAGCCGCCGGCCCGGCTCCCGGTCGGGCTGCCCCCACCGGCGCCGCGACCGGCACCCAGGCCACGACCAGCACCAGCACCGGTGGCTCCGGCGATCCGGGTCATCTCCACGTCGGAGTCCCAGCCTCGGCCGGTTCGGCCCACGGTGGTCGCGGGCAGGCCGCCGGCGATCTGGGTGTGCTCCAGGTCGCTCCAGTTCCCCCGGGTGTCACCGCCGCCCATCGCCGCGGTTCCCATCACGCCGGTTCCCATCACGCCGGTTCCCATCACGCCGGTTCCCATCACGCCGGCACCCAGCGCGGCGGTGCGCGGCGCGGTGGCACCCTCGGCTGCTCCGGTGGAACGGGGCCCCAGGACCCGGGTGCTGATGGGGCGGGCACCGGTGGGGCGGGCGACGGAGGTGTAGCGCCCGGGGGGCGCCGCGGCGGGGCCGATCGGCATGCCTGCCGGCGCTGCCGCGGCGGCACCACGCAGGCTGGCGGCGAGGGCCTCGTCGAGCTCGTCGGCCGCCTCGGCGGCGCTGATCGGCCGGGCCCGCGGCGATTTGGCGAGCATGCGGGACAGGACATCCCACAGGGGAGCCGGGACGCCGTGGATCGGCTGCGGTTCGTCCTCGCGATGCGCGCGCAGCAGCTCGACCGGGTTCGGCGAGTCGTACGGCGGCGAGCCGGCGAGGATCTCGTAGAGCACGACGCCGGCCGCGTAGACGTCGACGGCGGCGGTCGGCGGGGCCCCCGCGGCCAGCTCCGGCGCCATGTACAGGGGAGTGCCGACCGGGCCGGTGGCCTGCTGGGTGTGGCGACCGATCATCCGGGCGATCCCGAAGTCGGTGAGTCGCACCACCGGACGATCCGGGTCGGCGGAGTCGATGAGGATGTTCTCGGGCTTGACGTCGCGGTGCACGATGCCGGCCGCGTGCACCCGGTCGAGGGCGTCCAGCGTGCCGATCGCGATGCCGACCGCCTCCCGGGCGGGGCGTGGCCCGTACTGCCGCAGATGGGCCCGTAGGTCAGGACCGTCGACGAGGTCCATCACGAGGGCCAGCGTGTCCGGCTCCCTGACCAGGTCGCGCACGGCGACCAGACCGGGGTCGTCCAGTTTGGCGAGCAGGTCCCACTCCCGCAGGAACCTTTCGACGATCACCGGGTCATCGGCGAGTTCGGGCCGTAGCACCTTGATGGCGACCGGCGTGCCGTCGGAGACCCGCTCGCCCTGCCATACCTGGCCCGTCGTGCCCTGCCCCAGTACCTCGTGCAGCACGTACCGCGAACCGAGTCTGCGCACCGCGCCCTGCCCCTCCCTGGCACCGCCCGTGGCGGTTATGCCTTTCGACGGCGCCGCCGTGGGCGCTTCTCGCCCATCCGTGCGGAACCCGGAGATCCCCCGAGACCGGATGCCGCTGGCACCTCGGGGGTCCATTTCGATGGTGCGGTGGACCACCACGTGCTTACCAGTTGCAATGGCCCGCTTGGACCATCCGATCTGCCACTCCGATCATCCGAGACGGACGACTCGAACAGGCTACGAC
>NZ_CADCWS010000118.1 GCF_902806475.1 Candidatus Frankia nodulisporulans | reverse complement strand
CTGGTCGACTGACTCAGGCCTGGCCGGCTGGCTCGGGCTGGGTCGGCTGGCTCGGGCTGGGTCGGCTGGCTCGCGGCGGTCACGTGCAGGCGACTGGCTCTCCAGGGGTGTCCCGGCGCTGATACCCCACGGACCAGCGCCGATCGACGCACGTCGGCGGCGTTCCCGGCGAGCTCGGCCGCGGCGGGGGAGAGTGGTTTCACGTGAAACTCCCCCGGCGGCCGGCCCGGGATCACGGCCGGTCCGCCTAGGCTGAGTCCCGTACGCTGCCGCCCATCGAGACCGGGGCGGTGGTCCCGAGGCCGACCACTGGAGAGCCTTTTCGATGAGCCGTCGCATCGCGAACATCACCTTGGACAACATCGACGACTTGCCGCTGCCCTGCCGTCGATGCGTGTTCTGGGAACTCGACCCGGTTGCCCGTAGCCGCGCCGAGGAGGCTGGCACCTCGGAGATCGAGAAGGAGGCATGGGTCTCGTCGGCGCTTCTCGAGTGGGGCAGTGTCGGAAAGATCGCCTATATCGAGGAAGTGCCAGCTGGCTTCGTCATGTTCGCGCCGCCGGCGTACGTTCCCAGATCTGCGGCCTTCCCGACCAGTCCGGTCTCGCCGGATGCCGTACTCCTCATGACCGCGCTCATCCTGGAGGAGTTCCAGGGCCAGGGCCTCGGCCGCATCCTCACGCAGGCAGTCGCGAAGGACATCCAACGCCGAGGGTTCAAGGCCGTGGAGGCCTTCGGTGACGGCCAGAACTCGGGGGCCCGATGCGTGGTTCCGGCCGACTACCTGCTGTCCGTGGGATTCAAGACGGTCCGGCCACACCACCGGTGGCCCCGACTGCGCCTCGAGATCAAGAACGCCGTCAGCTGGCGTGAGGACGTGGAGGTCGCCTTGGAGCGCCTGCTCGGCTCGATGACTCCCGAGGGCGTGCTACGCAAGGTGGGCCAGGCGGGACATCCAGCCTGACCGACTCCGCATGCCGGCCGCACCATCCACCGCGGATGCTGCGGCCGGCCCGACGCTAGGGACGAGAAAGGTCGTCGGCTCCAGGGGACATCACGGCCACGATGCGCTCGAGGTCCTCGATCGAACCGAACTCGACGGTGATCTTTCCCTTGGACCGGCCCATATCGACCTTCACCCGAGTCTCGAACCGATCAGAAAGCTGATCAGCGAACCGGGCGAGCACGGGCGAGGCCGCCCGAGGCCCACTCGGCGCTCGTTTGCGGGGCGTGTCCTCGCCCAACGCAACGATCTCCTCTACCGACCGGACCGACAGACCTTCCTCCACGATACGGGTGGCCAGGCGATCCTGGGCCTCGGAATCCCGCAATGACAGCAGTGCCCGCGCATGCCCGGCGGACAACACCCCTGCGGCCACGCGTCGTTGCACTGCGGGGGACAGGCCCAGCAGCCGGATGGTGTTCGTGACATGCGACCGGGAGCGGCCCATCCGGGTCGCGAGCTCCTCGTGAGTCGCCCCAAAGTCCTGGAGCAGCTGCTCGTAGGCGGCTGCCTCCTCCAAAGGGTTGAGCTGCTGCCGGTGCAGGTTCTCCAGGAGGGCATCGCGCAACATCGCATCATCGGTCGTGTCCCGCACGATGGCAGGTATCACGGTGAGTTCGGCAAGCTGAGATGCCCGCAGACGCCGTTCACCCATGACAAGCTCGAAACGTTCCCCAGACGTCGGCCGCACCACGATCGGCTGCAGCAGGCCTACTTCGCGCAGGCTCGCGGCCAGTTCCTCCAACGCCTGCTCGTCGAAGTTCGTCCGCGGTTGACGTGGGTTCGGGTCGATGGCATCGACGGACAACTCTCGGAAGGTGGCTCCGTGCACCGGCAAGGGGCCAGTGCCGCCGTCGGTTGGCCGGCCCGAATCATCCCGCCCGCCGTAACCGCCGGAGGAGTAGTCGAGATAATCCTCGCTACCCAGCCGTCCCTCCTCCGACTGCGGCGCCACCGGAATCAGCGCGCCGAGACCGCGGCCGAGACCGCTGCGGCGGGCGCTCACCTCGGCACCTCGGTCGGCTGTACCCCTCGCTCCGCCAGCTCCCGGGCCGCTGCCAGGTAGGACAGCGAACCACGCGACGTCGGATCGTAGGTCAGCGCGGACTGGCCATAGCTCGGGGCCTCAGCCAGCCGGACGTTTCGGGGGATGGTCGTGCTCAGTACCCGGTCACCGAAATGCTCCTTGACCTCCTGAACCACCTGATCGGCCAGCCTGGTGCGTGAGTCGTACATGGTGAGCAGGATCGTCGACAGGCGCAGGTCCTGGTTCAGGTGTGCCTGGACGAGTTCCACATTGCGCAGCAGCATGCCCAGGCCCTCCAGCGCGTAGTACTCGCACTGAATAGGGATAAGGATCTCCCGGGCGGCAACCAGCGCGTTGACCGTCAGCAGTCCGAGAGACGGCGGGCAGTCAATGAAGACGTAGTCGATCTCTCGTTGCAGTCCCGCGATGGCCCGGCGCAGCCGGTTCTCCCGGGCTACCAGCGACACCAGCTCGATCTCCGCGCCCGCGAGGTCGATCGTCGCCGGGACGCAGTAAAGCTCCGGGGCCTCCGCCGAAGGGACGATGACCTCGTCCAACGGGCGGTCGCCCAGTAGCACCTCGTAGATCGAGGGCACCCCGGAATGGTGCTCGATGCCAAGCGCCGTCGACGCGTTGCCCTGCGGGTCGAGGTCGATCACGAGGACCCGTACTCCATGCGACGCGAGCGCCGCAGCGAGATTCACCGTGCTCGTCGTCTTCCCCACGCCACCCTTCTGGTTGGCGACCGAGATGATGCGCCGCCGGGTGGGTCGCGGGAATGGTTGTCGTCGTTCTGCCGCCAAGGCTTCCACTGCTGCTGCCGCCGCCGCTCCGATCGGGGTCGACCGGTCCAGGGGATCCAGCGAGGAGAGCGCAGATTCGTGGCTCCGAGCACTCCCGCCCATCGATCCGTCCCGACCGATCAACGCTGTTTCACGTGGAACGAGACTGCCCACGTGTCGGCCGGTCGCGACCGGCCTCTCGTGATCGCCGCGAATCCCGCGCCGTTCGTCTGACCTGTCTGCCATCGTGTCGCTCACCGTCGCCGCGCCCTTTCTTGCTCTCGGCCCGGGCAAGCTCGGCCGCTCGCACGGCACGGAGGACTCGGCTGGGTTCGTCCACCCGGCCCTCCCCGCACACCACGACATCGACTGGATGCCAACCCTGGGCTCCGAGACTGCCGCGCGCGTCCTGCAACTCTGCCAGGATCCTCGAACCGCGCATCGCCAGCATGACACCATCCGGTTGCAGCATCGGCAGGATGATTGCACCCAAGCGCTCGAGCGGGGCGACCGCGCGCGCGACGACCACCCCGAATCTACGACCGTCCGGGCCGATTCCGGCATCCGGCGCGCAGCCCCGGCGCACCGAAACCTGACTTTCCAGGTCGAGTGCGGCGATCACCTCCTGTAGAAAAAGGCAGCGTCGTTCCATCGGCTCGAGCAGCTCAACCCGCACGTCGGATCGGGCCAGCGCGAGCGGAATGCCTGGTAGACCGGCCCCGCTGCCTACGTCGACGACGTCGGCATCCGCCGGAACCGCCTCAGCGATCACTGCGCAGTTGAGGACGTGGCGCTGCCAGAGCCGGTCGGTCTCCCGAGGTCCGATCAGTCCACGTTCCACCCCGGCGGTCGCGAGAAGCTCGGTGTAACGGATCGCCTGCGCGAGACGTTCACCGAAGATCTCCCGCGCGACCGGCGGAACGGGCAACTGAGGTGTCTCCGACGGCGGTGGCTGAAGGCTGGATGACCCGGATGGTCGGTCCGCGTCGCTCATCGCACACCTGCCTGGGTATGCCCGACCAGGCCGATGGTCTGCACCAGCGGTCCGTCACCACAGGCCGTGGGCCGGTGGATGAAACCCGGTGGGAGTCCGAACGGACGGCGGCCTGCCGTGGCAACCACGACAGGTACCGAAGACGAAGTCGATGAACCATGCACCCGACCAGCATCCTCGACGGGTCTGGACCTTCGACAACCGCCGTAGTTGAGGATCGGTTCGGTCGCCCAGCGAAGCCGGAGCCGCAAGGCCGTGCACCGTGACCACCGCGGCGATCCGGCCCGGGCGGGAGCCGCCGGCACGGGCAGGGGAGCCGGCGCGACGTGGGAACCAGCGCAGAGTGGGAGAGCCAGCGCGGGCGGCGAGTCCGTCTCGGGTCAGTGCTGGGAGGGCCGCGCGTCCTGGGCAGTGACCGAAGCGGCGTCCTGGGCGCAGCGGTCGTAGCGGGTCAGGGTGCCGGTGAGGCGGAAGGTCCAGCTCCGGTTGGCGCACCAGCCGGCGCGGGTCAGCGCGGCCAGTTGGCCGGACAGGTCGCGCTGCTCGATGTCGAAGACGAAGACGATCAGATGCCGTGGCTGGCTAGGCCGGCCGGCGATCTGGGCGGTCAGAGGAGGCATCGATCCCCCGAAGAAGATCGTTTCGGCTCGGGAGATCCGGGGCGGTAGCGCCGACGGGTCGCGCGAACCGTCGGCGCTGGCCTCCATCGCGTACAGCCAGCCGGGGCGGGCGAGGCGCCCACCGACAGCCACCACGTCATCAGGGCCGGCGACCTGGCGGGTGGCGATCGCCGCGTCGACCATGAGATCCAGGCCGCGCATCCGGTCGCGGTGGTCCCACAGCAGCCGGCTGCCGGCAAGAGAGTTCCCGGCGAGGAGCCCGCCGGAGCCGACCAGCCCGACCAGGGCGACGGCGACAAGGGCGACGGCGATCAGCGCGCGACCTCCCGCAGGTGCGCCGGGCCGGGCCGCGGCGCTTGGCGCCAAGGGGCGCGCCGAGCCATCCGGAGCGTGCAAAAGCGGCGAAAACTCAGATAGTGATCGCGAGATTACGATTGACTCAGGGGTCGGGGTAGGGTCCGCACCAGACGACCCCTCAGCATCGATCTGAGGGGCCTTGCCGGGGCTTTGCTGCCCCAGGAACAGCACGAGCCATCGCAACACCCACTCGGCACCCACCAGAACCACAACGATCAGCATGGGGACGACGAACGCGTTGGTCCGTGTAGGGCCGAAGGGCCAGTAACGGCCGGCACTCGCCGCCAACATCATCAGTTCGGTGCCGGCGAGGGCCGCGAGCAGGAGCCGTCCGTCCGGACGGCCGGCGAGGGTCCACCCGCCGACGGCGCCGGTGCCGGCGATGACCAGGCCAAGCAGTACCGCCACCCACGGGCCGAGGGAGCCCAGGGGCAGCGCGCCGTGGACGAGGCTCGGATCGAAGCGGTCCATGCCTGGCGGGGAGCCGGTCAGAGTGAGGCGGAGCTGGTCGGCGACGAAGCGGATCGCGTCGAGTGGTCCGCGGCCGGCCAGGAACTGTCGGTCCCAGTAGACGCCGTTGCGCTGGCTGGACTGGTGGGCGACGAACACGACTGTGTGCAGACCGGCGAGCACCAGCGCGGGCGAGCACTCGAGCAGCCGCCACCGTCGCCGCGGGCCCCGCCACAGATCGACCGCCGCCAGCGGCACGATCAGAAAGATTCCCGGCACCGCGAACAGGGCGAGCACACCTGCCGCCGCCCGCCGCACAAGCCGACCCTTGTCCAGCCCCGCCGACCCCGCCGACCCCGCCGACCCCGCCGACCCCGCCGACGGACGATACGTCCGGCTGGCGCGCTCGCCCGCATGATCCGACGGCGAGTCGACCATCCACAGCGCGAGGATGGCAGTGGCTGCCAGCGTCTCCAGGGCGTACGGCTTGAGCTGGGTCGCGAGATCGAGAAAGGTCGAGTTCAGACAGACCCAGCAGGCCGCCGCCACCGCGGCGGTGACACCGGTGAAACGACGGGCCACGATCACGATCACGGTGCCCAACAGTGGGACGGCGACGAAGCCGGGCAGGCGCAGTGCCCAGCTGTGCCAGCCAAAGACGTCCCCGGACAGCCGGGTGAGTCCGAACCAGCCCAGCGCTGACGGGGTGTTCGCGACCGCGAGCTCGGCCCACAGCGACCTGGCCGGCTCGCTGACCACATGGGCCCGCCAGATCTCGTCGTACCAGAACGGCCTGCTCAGGTAGGCCTGTAGCAGGCCGAGCACGCCGGCGATGACCACCGCGACGCCGACCGCGGCCAGCGCCGTCGCCCGCCGGGCGGGACGCAGCCGCACGGCGGCGTCAGTCAAGCAGGATGACGACCCGCCTGCTCGGTTCCTCACCCTCGGACTCGCTGTGCACACCATCGATCTCGGCGATGACGTCGTGGACGACCTTGCGCTCGAAGGGCGTCATCGGCGCTAGCGTCTCCGGTTTGCCCTGCTCCAGCGCCTGCGCCGCCACCTTGGTGGCGATCTTGCGCAGTTCGATCCGGCGCCTGGCCCGGTGGCCGCCGACGTCGAGCATCAGCCGGCTACGGCTACCGGTCCGCTGCAGGACGGCGAGCCGGGTGAGTTCCTGCAACGCCTCGAGTGTCTCCCCGCCCGTCCCGATCAGCTTGTCCAGCCCGTCACCGACCACGGCCACCACTGCCCGGCCGCTCTCGACGTCCAGGTCGAGGTCGCCGTCCATGTCGACGATGTCCAGCAGGCCCTCGATGTAGTCCGCGGCGATCTCGCCTTCCTGCTCCAGGTCCGCGAGGCGTCGCTTCTGCGGGGAGGCTTCCGCCTCGGAGGCGGTTTGCTCGTCGGTGACCTCGGCTCCATCCACAGCCAGGTCGGGTGCCGAACCGGTCATCAGTGCTTCTCCAGGGGAACGGGGGGCGGCGGAGCCGAGATTACGGGATGCCCCCGCCCGGAGACATCATCGGGGTCGCCGGTGGGGGTCTTCCCGGTGGCCGGCCGACCTTTCCCGGTCACGAATCAACCGTGCGGCCGGACGGAGCGACGGTCAACGGCGCCCGCCGGGCCGTTTGCCTTTGCCACGCTGCTTTTTGGCCGGACGGGATCCACCGACCTGCCGGCGGACACCGGCGGGCACCGGCGCGGTGCGGCTGGTGCTGTCCGCTGACGTGCTCGAACCCGCGCCTGCACTCGGTTGGCCGGCCGGCTGCGAACCGCCGTCCGCCGCCGCCGTGCCCGTGCCGGCGGAACTGGCCGCGCTGGCAGAGCCCGGCGCACCGGAGGCACCGGCTGTCGCCTCGGTCGGTTTCTTCGCCGCACGGGCCGCGCCGCTGCGTGAACGGGTACCGGGAGGGGCCGTGGACGACTTCGCCGCCGCGCTGGTCGTCTCCGCGGAACCCTTGGTCAGGCTGGGTGCCGTGGCGGCCGCGGGCCTGGGCCGGTTCTTCGACTTGGCGCCGGCGCGCACGCCGGGTGCGGGCCGGGCCGCAGCGACTGCCGTGCCGTCAGTGGACGGACGAGCCCCGGCCGGACGGCCACTCGCGGACAGCGGCTTGATCGGCGGCATCTTCTTGATAACGAAGAACTGCTGCCCCATGCTCCACAGGTTCGTGGTCAACCAGTAGAGCAGCACGGCGATCGGGAACCGGAAACCGAACACCGCCAGCATGATCGGCGAGCCGTACAGCAGGACCTTCTGGACCAGGGCCTGCTGCGGGTCGACCGGGCCGTTGCGGGCCATGATCTGCCGCTGGGTCATGTAGGTCGTGAGACCCATCAGCACGATCAGGATGACCGCGAGCACCCTGACGTTGGTGGTGTTGATGTGGAGCAGATCCACCAGCTTGGAGTCCGAGTTGAAGGAGCTCGCAAGCGAGATCCCACCGATCTTGGCCGAGGCGATCTGCTCCACCTGGTCCGCGGACAGGCCGACTCGCGGCCGCCACTGCCCGTTGACCGGTGCCAGGTGGGTGAAGACGTGGAACAGCGAGATGAACAGCGGGATCTGCAACACGACCGGCAGACAGCCGAGCAGCGGATTGCCGTGCTCCCGCTGCAGCGCCATGATCTCCTGCTGCATGCGCGGCTTGTCGTGCCCGTACTTCTCCCGGATCTCCTTGATCCGGGGCTGCATCATCTGCATCGTGCGCTGTGACTTCACCTGCTTGACGAACAGCGGGAAGATCAGCAGCCGCACGCAGACGACCAGCAGGACGACCGAGAAGGCCCAGGCGAAGAAGTTGTTCTCGCCGAGGATCGGGCCAAAACCCTTGTGGAAGAAGACAATCGCGTTCGCGGCAAGATGGTAAAGGGGGTCCAGCAACGTTCCTACTCCTCACGCCCACGGTCCGCGACCGGAACTGACGATCTCGGCCCGCGTCCCCGCATTCGGCGGGTGTTCACACCCGCGGGACGGCACGCCCGGTTACCGAGCGCACACACGGGTTCAACCCTCCTGGGGTCGCGAACGAGCCGCGACCTCCCGATGGTTCCCACCGGCCGGTCACCAGGCACCCCGCGCTCGCCGCCGGACTCCTGCGCGGCACCGGGAACCGGGTCGTAACCACCGGCGGACAACGGCTGGCACCGCAGCAGGCGGGCGCAGGCGAGCAGGCCGCCGCGCACTCCACCGTGGCGACGCACGGCCGCGAGCGCGTAGGCGCTGCACGACGGCTCGAAGCGACACATCCCGGCGTTACGCGCCGACCAGGCCGCGCGGTAGAACCGGACGAGCCAGCCAAGCGTCCACGCGAGTGGCCCGCGCACCGCACCGGCGGGCGTTCGGGCCAACCGGGGCAGCCTGCGCTCGACCGGAGCACTGGCCAGCAGCAGATCAGCGGCCATCAGCCCGGCGATCACCATGGCGGCGACCGGCCACGCCGTCACCGGGCATCTCCACCGGTGGCGGGCGGCCGGGGACCGGTCATGGAACGTGCGGCCCGGGCGAGCGCGTCGTCCAGCGCCTGACCGAGACGGTCGGAGCTGGCCGTGGCGGCATCGGGAAGGGCGCGCACGATGATCATGCTGCCAGGTGGCAGCGACCGAAGTCGGGTACGCATCTGTTCGCGCAGCCGGCGACGCACCTGGTTGCGCACGACGGCCTTGCCCACCCGACGGCCGACGACGAATCCGGCTCGCGCCGGCTCTCCACTGGCCGTCCACACGCTGTGGACAACCAGTGGACCGGAGCGTGCCCGTCGGCCGGCGGAGCCGACCAGGGCGTGATCGGCCCTGGACCGGACGCGGGAACCCACGGGAAGCATGATCGGTCGCGCTGCGACACGAACCCGCCGTCAGGCGGAGAGTTCGCTGCGGCCCTTGCGTCGACGCGAGGAGAGGATCGAGCGACCGGCGCGGGTCCGCATCCGCAGACGGAACCCGTGCGTGCGGGCCCGCCGGCGGTTGTTCGGCTGGAAGGTGCGCTTGCTCACGTGAGAACTCCGTCTGCAGGGTGGACGCGGGCGGTGATCTTCGCGGCCGAGGGGCGGACCGCTGCACACGGCCCCCACTCCACACGGCCGCGCTGGCACATCCCACGACAAACGAAGCGGTCTAACACCGCGGTTCGACCTAGCGTACACATGCCCGCGCCCACGCCGGCCCGGTGGCGCCCCGATCGGCGGGCCATCGCGGCGCCACCGGGGGTCGGGCGGTGTCCGGACCGGCGCACATTCGTCGCCATACCGACGGCCCCGACACGGCGGGTGAGCCCGCACCTTACGATCCAGAGACGACAGGACACTCGTCGGCGTGCGCCAGACCACACCAGCTCGGTTCGTGCTGGTCGCTTCCGGCGGCGAGCCGGGCATCCTGACCTGTGGAAACGCCTGTGGAGAGGGCAAACGCCAGCACAGCGCGGCGCCGCGGCCGAGGGCCGGCCCGCAGCGCCGGGACCCACCCGATGCCGGCAGCCGGCGCCACGCCGGGTGCCCCACCGCGGCCATGCACAGGTTGTGGACGACGATGTGGAGAACCATCGGGATGAAGCCGCTCGGTCACCACCGGATCAGGACCACAGTCGCCGGCCCGACCAACCCACCCACACGTGGGACCGTATCGCCCGCAACCGTACCGAACTGCCCGAGGAGCCCCCGTGTCCAACTCCCGCGCCGACTCCGTCGCCGGTCTGCCGTTCGGGGACGAGCCGGCGGGTGACCCGGATCTGGCCGCGGTCTGGCGCCAGGCGGTCTCCGGCGTCGCGGACGGCGCGCTGTCCGCCCAGCAGCGGGCCTGGCTGCGCCTCACCCGCCCGCTCGGCCTCGTGCAGGACACCGCTCTGCTCGCCGCTCCGAACGAGTTCACCAAGGAGCTGCTCGACTCCCGGCTGCGCCCGTTCCTGTCCACAGCCCTGTCCACAGCCTATGGACGTGACATCAGGGTCGCGGTCACGGTCGAGCACCTGCCCGATCCGGAGCCGATGAGCGGACCGATCCGGATCGTGCGCCCCGGCGGGGCTGGCGCCGCCGACCCGTCGGTGAGTCCCGGCGGGATCGGAACGAGCGACTCGTTCCCGACCGCCGGTGGCCACCAGGGCCCTGGCGCTGGTGGCGCGAGAGGCAGCACACCGGTCAACGGCGAGCTGCCCTTCCCCGAGGCGGCCGGCGCCGATCCGCTGCCGGCGGACGCCCGCGGGGCCGATGCCCACAGCACGGGCTATTTCGGCACGGACGCCCGCGGCACCGATTTTCCCGGTGCCGACGCCCGCGGCACGGACTCCCGCGGTACCGATGCGCGGGCCGAGAGCATGCCCGCGATGCGCGTGGGTGCGGGCCTTGGCCGAGAGGCGCCCTCGCCCGCCACCGAGGCCGAGCCGGCCCAGGCCCGACTCAACCCACGCTACATTTTCGAGACGTTCGTCATCGGTGACAGCAATCGTTTTCCCCATGCCGCCGCGGTCGCCGTCGCCGAGGCACCGGCCAAGGCCTACAACCCACTTTTCATCTATGGCGACTCCGGTCTCGGAAAGACACATCTGCTGCACGCGATCGGCCATTACGCCCTGAAGCTGTACCCGAACACCCGAGTAAAGTACGTGAGCTCGGAGGAGTTCACCAACGACTTCATCAACTCGATTCGGGACGACCGTCAGCAGGCATTCCAGCGCCGCTACCGTGACGTCGACGTTCTCCTCGTCGACGACATCCAGTTCCTGGAGAACAAGGAGCGGACGCAGGAGGAGTTCTTCCACACCTTCAACGTCCTGCACGACGGCGAGAAGCAGATCGTCATCAGCTCCGACCGTTCCCCCAAGCAGCTCTCCGCCCTCGAGGACCGGCTGCGCAGCCGTTTCGAGTGGGGCCTGATGACCGACATCACCCCGCCCGACCTCGAGACCCGCATCGCGATCCTGTCGAAAAAAGCTGCCACCGAACGCCTTCCCGTGCCGCCGGACGTCCTCGAGTACATCGCCACCCACATCGAGCGCAACATCCGCGAGCTCGAGGGCGCGCTGATCCGGGTCGCGGCATTCGCCAGCCTGAACAAGTCCCAGGTCGACCGCACCCTCGCGGAGATCGTTCTGCGTGACCTGATCCCTGACGCCGGCAACCCCGACATCACCGCCGTCGAAATCATGAACGCGACGGCCGCCTATTTCGGTGTCTCCATGGATGACCTGTGCGGCACCTCCCGCAGCCGTGTCCTGGTCACCGCCCGGCAGATCGCCATGTACCTGTGCCGCGAGCTCACCGACCTCTCCCTACCCAAGATCGGTCAGCATTTCGGTGGCCGTGACCACACCACGGTGATGCACGCCGATCGCAAGATCCGCGGCCTTATGGCCGAGCGGCGGGCCATCTACAACCAGGTCACCGAGCTGACCAACCGTATCCGTCTACAGGCCCGCCAGCCCTGATCCGCTCGCCGGCCATGCGGGTTCCACCCGCCGGCCAGCTCTGATTCCAGCCACCAGTCCGCTCTGATTCCTCCTGCGGGCCTGTTCTGATTCCACCTACGGGTCCCGGGGTGTTCCAGGTCGACGGCGGCAGGGCCCTTGTCGGCTGCCAGCATGTCTGACGGGCTCGCAGCCCTCCGGTGGCTGATGATGCGGCTTTCCGGCTCCCTGGCCGGCCCCGAGCCAGGCTCCGCCACACGGGTCTGCGTCGAGGGTCGGTCGGAAACGAACACCTCCACGGTGGCCCGTGTGCATCCCGCGTTGCCGTGCCCCCGCCGCGTTGCCGTGCCCCCGCTAAAAGCGCCGCGGAACGTGGCCATGGCCGAGGGAACGCGCCCGATCGGAGAAACAGGGCGGCGGGTCCCACGACGAGTGGCTGGATCTCCCGCGGGTCGACGCCGGGCTCGATCGTGAGAAGAGGATCGGCTGCCGATGGGCGGGCGGCGTCCTCGCCTGCCATCGGCCCGCGGCCGAGCCCGTTCCAGGGATCACCCGACACAGACGGGGAATGAGGACGGGAGCCCGCTGGCGAGGGGTGGCTGTGGTCCGGCGGTGGGCGTCTCGCGGTGATGGCTTGGCGTGGGCCCGGTGTGGGCCGGTCGGCCCGATGGATGCGGTGGGAACACGGCGTGGTCCACCCACAGCTTGTGGAAAAAGTTGTGGATAGTAAGCGATTAAGTAACTGGTCAGGTCTCGTAGATCGTTTGTTTTTTGTTCCCCGGCTGGCTGGGATGCTTTGAT
>NZ_CADCWS010000117.1 GCF_902806475.1 Candidatus Frankia nodulisporulans | reverse complement strand
TGCTCGGGCTGACGGTGGACGCCCAGGCGGGGCCCGGGCGTTTCGTCGCCGCCCGCCATCTGCGCAACACGCGGGGCACGTTGTGGGGTGGGTGCGGTCTGGCCGCCGCGATCGAGGTGGTGCGCCGCCGTGGCGGTCGGGAGTGCCTGTGGGCGCAGACGCACTTCCTGGGGCCGGTGCAGGCCGGCGAGGCGGTGGAACTGGCCCTGGAGCCGTACGGAGGGCTGTCCCAGGCGGTGGTGCGGGCGACGGTGGACGGTCGGGTCGTGTTCGTCACCACCGGAACGTTCGGCCGTCGCAGCCAGGACGTCACCCGTTTCGCGCCCGCGGCCGACTGGGCCCCGCCGCCGTCGCAGTGCCCGCCGCGTACCTTCCCGGACTGGCTGACCTTCGATCGCGGGGGCGTGATGTCGCTGGTCGAGCAGCGCTGGGCCCGGCCGCAGCGCACCACGCTGGATGGCACCCCCGGCCGCGGGCGCAGCGCGCTGTGGCTGCGGATGCGCACCCCCGGCCCGTCGGGTCGGGTGCTCGCCGACGCCGAGCTCACCGCGTCGGCGCTCGCGGTCCTCGGCGACTTCGCTCCGGTCGCGCTGATCGAGGCGCTGGGCGACATCACCTACGGCACGAGCCTGGACAACCATCTGCGGGTCGTCGCCGTGCCCAGCGGCGAGTGGATCCTGCTGGACGTGCGGGTGGAGGCGGTGGTGCGCAACGTCGCGCAGCTGCGGGCCTCGATGTACGACCACACCGGCGCGCTGGTGGCCACCGTGGGCCAGTCGACTCTGGTCCACCGGGTGCGTCCGGCCCGGTCGACGTCCTGAATCCACCGGGTGGATTGAAAGGTCATCGGTGTGGGTAGCGAAAGGACGAGCGCCGCCGGACCAGTACCGCGCCAGCCCGGACGGGTCGTCCGCCGGGCGGCGTTCCAGCCGGTCTGACGGGCCGACGGCGACGGGCGCGGCGGGCGCGGGCCGCACCGAAGCCCGCTCTTCACGGCAAGCAAAGAGCCTGGCTGGTCGCTTCCGGGTCCAACTCGATGGATGGCTGTGCATCCCGGGACCTTTTGATGGGCTTCCAGCAACCTCGGTGTTCGCGTGTTGTTGCCGCCGAGCGCCGATCGGCGGGTTTGCGTCGCAGTCATGCCGCCAGTTCGGGCTGGCCCGTGCCAGTCACTGCCGGATCGGGTTCGTTTCGGTGCTCCGAGGCTGTCTGCCTTCCGCTACCCCGAATTCATTCAGGGGCCACCGATGTCACATCATCCGGCGTGCGAATATTCGTCACGGCCTGCAACACACCACCGCCTTTCTGTCGACAAGGGGCGCCCCTAACGAGGTAGTCGGAATCCCCTCGCTAGAGTTGCCCGAGCCCCGTAAAAAGCACTCCGACGAACGGCGCCGTGCCCACGAATCCGGCCGCCGATCGCCTCCACGTGTGGTCCTTCGGGGACATGTCCCGCTGAACCAGAACCACTCACCCCCGCACACGAGGCGCCCAACTGCCGGGTGCCGGACGAGAGGACCGGATGCTCCAGAATTGGCCCATCCGCTCGAAGCTCGTGGTGATTCTCGTCGTCCCCCTGGCCGCCTTGGCGGTACTGAGCGTGATACAGGTGCGGGGGAACGTCGACAACGTCCGGGCCGCGAACCGCACGAAGGCACTCGCCGGCTTTGCGATCAAAGCAAACGGCCTGGTAGCGGCGCTGCAGGTCGAACGTTTCGCCACTAACTCCTTTGTTGGTTCGTCCTACCTGGCCGCGGCCCAGGGGGAGACGGCGACCGCCGCGCGCGGCCCGGTCGACCAGGCGCTGGGGATCTATCGCACCGGCGAGACGGACCTGCCCTCCGACGCCCGGGACACCCTGGCGAGCACGCTCGACTCGATCTCCGCGCGGCTGGGGCGACTGGCCGCCCAGCGCAGGGCCATCGACGGCCACCAGGCCCAGGTGGACCAGAACAACGACTACTACAACGAGCTCGTCCGAGACCTGCTCTCGCTCAACGGCCGGGTCGCGGCCGGTAGCCATGACGCCCGCCTGGTCAACGGCGCGACCACCCTCGTGGCCATCTCCCAGGCCAAGGAGCAGGCCGCCCAGCAGCGTGGCGCGGTCGCCCGTGTGATCATCCTGGGGCAGACCGACCCGACGACGCTGCGGCTGATCCAGACCTCGGCCGGTTCCGAGGACGCCTGGCTGCAGCAGTTCCGCACCACGGCGACACCCGACGAGCAGTCCTTCTACAACGTCACCGTCGGACGCACGATCGCGGCGGCCACCGCCATGCGGGACGAGACGGTCGGCAACGTCCAGCGCCAGCAGCCGGTGACCATCACCCAGGCCACCTGGCTGGGCACCGTCGGCAAGAAAATCGACGCGATGCACGAGGTCGAGACGCGTATCGCCACCGACCTGGGTGGAACGAGCCGCCAGCTGTCCCGGTCGGCGACGCGGAACGCCCTGTTCGGCGGAACCGGCGTCGCGGTGATCCTCATCCTGTCCGTCGTGATTTCGCTGCTGGTGGCGAGCCCGATGATCCGCCACCTTCGGCGCCTGCGCCAGGGTGCGCTCGAGGTCGCCAATGATCGACTTCCCGGAGTCGTCGAGCGCCTGCACCGAGGCGAGCCAGTCGATATGGACGCCGAGGTATTCCCGGTCGGCGTTCAGAGTACGGACGAGATCGGCCAGCTGGCCGATGCGTTCTCCACCGTGCATGCGGTGGCCGTGCGCACCGCGGTGGAACAGGCCGCGATGCGCAAGAGCATCGGGGATACGTTCCTGAACCTCGCCCGCCGAAGCCAGGCACTGATCCACCGGCAACTGAAGATCATTGACAGCATGGAGCGCAAGGAGACCGACCCCGACGAGCTCGAGGAACTGTTCCGCCTCGACCATCTCGCCACCCGGATGCGCCGCCACGCCGAGGACCTCATCGTCCTGTCCGGTTCCAAACCCGCCCGTGGCTGGCGACGTCCGGTTGCCATCAAGGATGTGGTGCGCGGTGCGGTCGCCGAGGTCGAGGACTACACCCGAGTTCGTGTGATGCCGATCGACGGCGGAGCCATCAGTGGCCACGCGGTAGGTGACATCATTCACATGCTCGCCGAACTCATTGAAAACGCGACCTCCTTCTCTCCGCCTCATACGCCGGTTCAGGTCACCGGGCACGAGGTGTCCAACGGATTCGTCATCGAGGTCGAGGACCGCGGCCTGGGAATGAGCCCGGAGGAGTTCCACGCCCTCAACGACCGCCTCGCGAACCCGCCGCCGTTCGACCTGTCGACCAGTGAGCGGCTCGGCCTGTTCGTCGTCGGTCGCCTCGCCGACCGGCACAGCGTGTCGGTGCGGCTGCGCCCCTCGCCCTACGGCGGGACGATGTCGATCGTGCTGGTCCCGAGCACGCTGCTACGCCAGGTGGAGGACCCCGAGGACAGCCGGGCGACCGGCGGCGGCGCCACGGTCCGGGCGCTGCCCGCGCCGGCGGTGCCGGCGCTGGATGGTGGGGCCCTGGACGAGGACGGTTTCCCCGGCTCGACCAGGTCGGCGCGTCCCCACCGCGGCCCGGGTGGGCTGCGCGACGCCCGCGGCCGATCGGCGGCGCCGGCGCGTGACCTCGACCGTTCCCGCGGCGGCATCGATCCCACCGGGGGCGACACCGACCTGCGTGGCACCGAGCGACCCGACCTCACCCTCGCCGCCGTTCCCGAGCCGGCCGGCGCGGCTGACCCGGACGCGGCTGGCTTCGACACCGACACGACGGTCGGTCGCGCCGACCCGGGCGGTCCGTTCGGCGCCGAGGCGCTGGCCCCGACCGGGCCGTTCGCGGCGCCGCCGGCACCGACCCAGCCGCTGGTCACGCCGCAACAGCCCGCGGACGAGTCGTTCGGCGCGGCCGACGGCGAGACCGAACAGGGCTGGCCGGTGGACACGTCGGCGCGCGGCGGCGAGCGCTCGCCGGCCGCGGGTGGCAGCGGCTCGGATGAGCCGCTGCTGGACGACCTGCCGGTGTTCGCCACCGTCCGGTCGAGCTGGTTCACCTCCGAACGCGGCGATCAGCCAGGCGACGACCACCCGCACGGCCCCGGCGGCCCGGCTGGCCCCGGTGACCCCCTGGGCGAATCGCGGTCCGGATCGGAACCCGGCCATCCCGGCCATCCCGGCGGTTTCCCGGTGGGGTCCGACGAGGCGGCGGGTGGACCGGAGTTCCCGGCACTGCCCAGCCGGCGAGCCCGGGGCGGACGCAACGCGTTCGTGCCGGAGGGCCTGTCCGCCACCGGCCGCGACCCGGGCGCGCCCAGCGGCCAGGGTGCCCTGGGCGCCCCCGGCCGACCGGGTGGTTTCCCCGCCGCCGGCGGGCCGGGCGCGTTCGGTGTGCCGGGTGGCCCGATCGGCGCGGGTGACCCGGCTGACCCGCTGGCCCGTCCGTCCGGCCTGGGGGAACCCTCCTGGGGCGGTGCGGGCGGCGAGCCGTCCGGTCATGGACTCGCCGGTCGACGGGACCCGCTCACCGCGCCGCTGAGCCGCCAGACCGGGCCACGCACCGGCGGCGGGCAGCTCCCCGAGCCGTACCCGACCGGTGCCGGTCGGGGCGAGGCTCCCGCCGCGGGGCCGCTCACGCCGCTGCGGCGGGCGCAGCCGCCCGCCCGCGGCAACGGCAACGGCGTCCCGGACCTCGACGACCTGGGATCGCACGAGCCCGAGGCGCAGGGACTGCCGCAGCGGACCAGGCGGGCGAGCCTCGCTCCGCAGCTACGCAGGGACGCGGCCCGGGAGACCCCCGCACCGCTGGCCGCGCAGCGCAGCCCGGAGGAGATCCGCTCCATGATGTCGTCCTTCCAGAGCAACTTCGGCCGCGGGCTCGCGGACGGACAGGACACGAACGACAGCGACGATGTGGGAAGGGTGACCTGAGATGCGTCCGCTGGGACCGTCCGAGAACATGAGCTGGTTGCTCAACAACCTTGTCAAGAAGGTGCCGGAAGTCACCTACGTGATCGCTCTGTCCTCCGACGGCCTGCTCCTGGCGACGTCGTACGGGATGGACCGGGCTACCGCCGACCAGCTCGCCGCCGTCGCGTCCGGGTTCAACAGCCTGGCCCGCGGTGCCGGCCGGTTCTTCGGTGGCGGCAACGTCCGCCAGACCATCGTCGAGATGGACGAGGGCTTCCTGTTCGTCACGGCGGTCGGTGACGGCTCGTGCCTGGCCATCCTGTCCAGCCCCGGCGCGGACATCGGGCTGATCGCCTACGAGATGGCCCTGCTGGTGACCAGGGTCGGGGAGTTCCTGACACCGGAGCTACGCGCGCAGATGCAGTCCGCGCTGCCGCTGTAGCGGCGGTGTCACCGGCCGACGGGGGTGCGGCCGTGAACCTCGTCCGCCGGTCGACCCCTGCCCGACCCGACCCGACACCACACCAACTCGCGAGGCAGGAGGACCGGTATGTCGTACGACGAGGAATGGTTCGACGAAGAAGCGGGTCCGGTTGTCCGCCCCTATGCCGTCACCGGGGGCCGGACCCGCCCGACCAACCGGGCGTTGGAGCTGGTCGCGCTCGTGACCACCACGCCCAACGGACGGCTGATGACCGCGACGCTGGAGGCCGAACAGCGTGCGATCGCGCTGCTGTGTCACCGGATGCAGTCGATCGTGGAGATCTCGGCCCGGCTGGATCTCCCGGTCGGTGTCGTGCGGGTCCTCGTCGGCGACATGCTCGACGGCGGCCTGGTCACGGTGGCCCGGCCGGCCCGACCTTCGGACCGCCCCTCCGCAGCCCTCATCGAAAGGGTGCTCGATGGACTACAGGCCCTCTAGGCCGCGGTCACCGGAGACCGCGTCACCACATCCGGTAAAGATCATCATTGCTGGCGGTTTCGGTGTCGGCAAGACCACGTTCGTCGGCGTGGTCAGCGAGATCCCCCCGCTGACCACCGAGGCCGCGATGACCGCGGCCAGCATCGGGATCGATGACACGAGCTCGGTCAGCGCGAAGACGACGACCACCGTCGCGATGGACTTCGGTCGGATCACCCTGCTGGACAGCGTGATCCTGTACCTGTTCGGGACACCCGGGCAGGACCGGTTCTGGTTCATGTGGGACGAGCTCGTCCTCGGCGCGATCGGCGCGGTCGTGCTGGTGGACACCAGACGCCTGGCCGACTCGTTTCCGGCGATCGACTACTTCGAGGAACGCGACATCCCGTTCCTCGTGGCGCTCAACCGGTTCGACGGTTCCCGGGAGTACCGGGTGGAGGACGTGCGGGCGGCCCTGGACCTCGACCCCCGCCGTCCGATGGTGTTCTGCGACGCCCGCCAGCGCGAGTCGGTCCGTCAGGCACTGGTCGCCCTGGTGCGCCATGCCCTGGACATGGTCTCGGCCGAACAGGCCGGACGTCCGATGCTGCCCCAGAGATCAGGGTGAGCACCACCGAGAGCCACAGTGCGGCCCTGGGCAGGGTTTCCGATCTGCTCGAGTTCGACGATGTCACCCTGGCCGCCTACCGCATCTGGCTGCGGCACTCCTCCCTGACGGTGGCCGAGGTGGCCGGACTGCTGCACCAGCCGGTCCGGGAGGTGGGCCGGGTACGTGACCGGCTGCTGGAACTCGGTCTGCTGCTGGCCTCCCGGGAACGCTCGGGGCACTTCGTCGCCGTGCACCCGGAGGCGAGCCTGGACCATCTGCTGCAGTCCCAGCACGAGCAGCTCATCCGACGCCATGAGCGACTGGTGCGGGCCCGGGCGCAGATCGGCGAGTTCGTCTCCGACTACCTCGAGGGACGACCCGACCGCGGCGGGGTGGAGGTGCAGCGCATCGACAGTCCCGACCAGGCCCGCGGCGAGCTGCTGGCGATCATGGGGCGGGCCGAGCGGGAGGTGCTCACCCTGCACACCCGCCGCGGCCTGACGCCGACGCTGTCCACCGACATGCTGCCGATCGCGTTGCGGGCCCTGCGCCGCGGGGTGGTGATGCGCAGCGTCCTGCCGCGGGCGATGCGCCTGGACGAGCCCGGCGCCGGCTATGTGCGCACCGTCGCCGCGCACGGTCTGGTCGCACGGGTCCTAGACGACCCACGTCTGGACGCGACCACCGTCGACGGTCGGGTCGCCCTGGTCGGGCCGAGCGGCAGCGCCGGCATCGGGCGGGGCGGCGCCGGTGGGTCCGGCGCGGCGAGCGGGCCGGTGCTGCTGGTCCGGACCCCGGAGCTGACCTCGGTGCTGCTCACCCTGTTCGAGCAGGTGTGGGACGCCGCCGAGCCGCTGGCCGACGAGCCCGCCGCGGACGGCGCGCGCACGGGCCTGGACGACCGTCCCTCCGACTCCGAGCGACTGTTGCTGCGGCTGCTCAGCCTCGGGGTGAAGGACGAGGCCGCGGCGCGTCACCTCGGCGTGTCGGTGCGTACCGTGCGTCGCATGATCGCGGATCTGATGTCCCGACTCGACGCCCGCAGCCGTTTCCAGGCGGGCACCCTGGCCACGCGCCGCGGCTGGTTGTAGGCGCGACACCCGCGGTACCTGAGTTGATGATGTCTTGGTTCTACCGGCATTGACTGTCGTCTTTTTGTTGCTTGGCAGTTGGCTGCCTGACAGTTTGCTGCCAGGCAGATTCCAGGACAGCGGCAGCGGGTGGTCGCATGCTCTCGATGTGCCGAGTACTGACGAGTGTCGGTTTCGGCCTGTTTCCACAGGTCACCGTCTGAGAGCGTCTGAGGAGCCCTTCCGTGCCCGCAGTTGCCGGATCGCAGCCCGTTGTCACGACATCGGTCCCGCCGACACATCGGACCCTGATCGTGGCGAGGATGGACCCCGCGGACGCCTCCGCGGTCGCGCGGACCTTCGCGGAGTCCGACGCGGGCGCGCTGCCCGGTCTCGTGGGAGTCACCCGGCGTGAGCTGTTCGCGTTCCACGGGCTGTACTTCCACCTCATCGACGCGCTCACGGACGTCGCGCCCGCCGTGGCCGACGTCCGTGACCACCCGTTGTTCGTCGACGTGAACAGCAAGCTCGAGCGGTACATCTCGGCCTACGACCCACAGACCTGGCGCGGCCCGCGGGACGCGATGGCGCGCAGCTTCTACCAGTGGTCGGCGCCCACGGACGCCTAACCCACCTCCGCGGCCCGCTCGCCACCCCGGCTCGACTCCGGTCGTCCTTTCGAGCCTGGCACCGGCCCGCCCGCGCGCGAGGCGCTCACCCGCGGCATCGCCCGTGGTCGACCGAGCCCCCCGCACCGTGGCGCGGCCCGCTGCCGGGCCGGGCCCGCACCGGCCGGTTCGCCGCCCGCCGGCCCACGCTGACCGCTCGGCATCTGTCACGGTCGCAGGCCCCGCGCGCGGACCCCGCCCGGCCATCCGATGGCCCGGACACCCTGGCCCGGACACCCTGGCCCGGACACCCTGGCCCGGACACCCTGGCCCGGACACCCTGGCCGCCGCGGCCAGTCCGGCCACCCCCATGCCTCGCCCGCGCAACGTAGCGCGGGACCTGGGCCCGCCCACCTCGGTGTGTCGGCCCACGCACCATCCGTACCGAGGAAGGTCCGTTGCCGCCCTTCGGCACCGGACCGGTCACCCCTGCCCGGACCAGTCAAGGAGCCCGCCGTCATGCCACACCACTGGACCGCCGACGACTTGTTCACATTTCTCACCGAACAGGCCGGGTTGCCGCCCGAGGATCATCCCGCCGACCTGGACGTGACCTTCGAGGACATCGGTCTCGACTCGCTCGCCTACCTGCAGCTGTCCGCCGAGGTCGCCGACCGCTTCGGCGTCGAACTGCCGGGCGAGATGCCACCGGGCTTCACGCTCAACCAGATCCTGGCCACCGTGAACGACGCCCTGGGTGCGCCCGAACCGGTCTGACGTCCTCCGGCCAGGCCCTACGTCCCGGATCCCCCTGATTTTGTGGAGCTGCTGTGAGCGGGCACACCGACAACTCGATCCTCATCAACGCCGACATCGACACCGTCTGGACGATCACCAACGACCTGGCCTCCTGGCCGCAGCTGTTCACCGAGTACGCCTCGGTGGAGATCCTCGAGACGACCGCCAACACCTTCAAGTTCCGCCTGACGATGCACCCCGACGAGAACGGCACGGCCTGGAGCTGGGTCTCCGAGCGCACGCTCGACCCGGTCAACCACGAGGTCCGCGCCTACCGGGTCGAGACCGGTCCGTTCGAGTACATGCACATCCACTGGACCTACACCCGTGAGGGCGCCGGCACCCGGATGCGCTGGGTGCAGGACTTCCACCTTCGCCCGTCCGCGCCCGTCGACGACGAGCAGATGACGAAGAACATCAACGCCAACAGCGCCCGGGAGATGGCGGTGATCCGGGACAAGGTCGAGCTGGCCGCGGCCGGTGCGGCGAGCCCGGCGCTCAGCGTGCCGGAACAGGTCTGAGGAGGACGACGGCGATGACCGCTCCCGTGATCACCACTCCGAAGGTCCTGTGCACCCACGACGTGGCCCCCAACCGGCGCCGTGGCGGTGACATGCGCACCCTGCTCTCCCCGGCGACCGTCGGCTGCACGTCGGGTTTCTTCGGCACGCTGACCCTGGAACCGGGGGAGGTCGTGACCGAACACTGGCACCCCTACTCCGAGGAGTTCCTGTTCTGCGTGCGGGGCAGCGTCACCGCCCGTCTGGACGGCCAGCATCACGAGCTCGCCGCCGATCACGGCGTGTGCATCCCGATCGGGATGCGCCACCGGATCGTCAACACCGGCGACGAGACGGCGTTCCTGGTGTTCCACCTCAGCCCGCTGGCACCCCGGCCGAACCTCGGGCATGTGGACACCGAGGAGCTCCCCAACCCGCACGTGCCGCACACACCCGTGATCGTCTCCGGTCCGCACGCCGGTGGTACGTCGGCTGGATCGACGCCGTGAGCGGAGCGCGACAGGTGGCCATCACCGGCGTCGGTGTGGTCGCCCCTGGGGGAGTGGGACGCAAGGAGTTCTGGACCCTGCTGACCGACGGCCGGACGGCGACCCGCCGCCTGTCGTTGTTCGACCCGACCCAGTTCCGGTCGCAGGTGGCCGCCGAGTGCGACTTCGATCCGCGGGCGGCCGGACTGTCCGCGCGCGAGGTCGCCCGCAACGACCGTTTCGTGCAGTTCGCGCTGGCCGCGGCCCTGGAGGCCGTCGAGGACAGCGGCCTGGACCTGCGCCGCGGCGACGACACCGCTCCCGAGACCAGCGGCGACGAGCCCCGCGGCGACGGCGGTGGGGACGGGCCGGTGGTGGGCGTCTGCCTGGGCAGCGCGGTGGGCGCGACGACCCGGTTGGAGAACGAGTACGTCGTGGTCTCCGACTCCGGCCGGCTGTGGGAGGTCGACCCGCACTACGCCAGTTCGTTCCTCTACCACGCGCTCGTTCCGAGCTGCCTGGCCACCGAACTGGCCCACCGGTTCGGGGCGCACGGCCCGGCGTCGGTGGTCTCCACCGGCTGCACCTCGGGAATCGACGCCGTCGGCTACGGGGCGCAGCTGATCGTCGACGGTGAGGCCGACATCGTGCTCGCCGGCGCCTCGGACGCTCCGATCTCCCCGATCTCGGTGGCCTGCTTCGACGCGATCCGGGCGACATCGGCGCGCAACGACGATCCCGAACACGCCTCGCGTCCCTTCGACGCCACCCGGGACGGGTTCGTCATGGGTGAGGGCAGCGCGGTCCTGGTCCTCGAGGACGCCGCCGCCGCCCGCGCCCGCGGCGCGCACATCTACGCGCTGGTCGCCGGCTACGCGTCGCGCTCCAACGCGTTCCACATGACGGGTCTGCGCCCCGACGGCGTCGAGATGGCCGAGGCGATCCGGGTCGCGATGGACACCGCCCGGGTCGGCGCGCACGACATCAACTACATCAACGCCCACGGTTCGGGGACCAAACAGAACGACCGGCACGAGACGGCCGCGTTCAAACGGTCCCTGGGCGAGCGGGCCTACGAGGTGCCGGTGAGCTCGATCAAGTCGATGATCGGCCATTCGCTCGGCGCGATCGGCTCGTTGGAGATCGCCGCGTGCGCGCTGGCCATCGAGAACGACGTCGTCCCGCCGACGGCGAACTGGTCCACCCGTGATCCGGAATGCGACCTGGACTACGTCCCGAACACCGCCCGGGACCACACGGTGGACGTGGCCGTGTCGGTCGGCAGCGGTTTCGGTGGGTTCCAGTCCGCCATCGTCCTGACCGGTCCGGACCGATGACCGCCCCCGCTCCCTCGGCGGGAACGGCCGAGGCCCGAGGATGGGCTCGGCCGGTGTCCGGTGCCGTGCGTCCGGTCGTCACCGGGCTGGGGATCGTCGCGCCCAGCGGGATCGGCGTCGAGGAGTACTGGGCGTCGACGCTGCGCGGACAGCTGCGGATCGCCCCGATCAGCCGGTTCGATCCGTCCCGCTACGACGCCCGGCTGGCCGGGGAGGTCGGCGGGTTCGAACCCGAGGCGCACGTCGACAAGCGCTACCTGGTCCAGACCGACCGGTGGACCTGGTTCGGGATGGCCGCCTCCCGGCTCGCCCTGGCCGATGCCGCCTACGATCCCAGTGCCCACGAGCCGTACGCCACCGCGGTGGTCTTCGGCAGCGGGTCGGGAGGCAACGACTTCGGCCAGCGTGAACTGGAACGGCTGTGGACCAGGGGGCGGACCGCCGTCAGCGTCTACCAGTCGATCGCCTGGTTCTACGCGGCGACGACCGGCCAGACGTCGATCCGCCACGGGCTCAAGGGCCCGTCCGGCGTGGTGGTCAGTGACGGCGCCGGCGGTCTGGACAGCCTCGCGCAGGCCAGGCGGGTCATCCGGCGCGGCACCTCGACGGTGCTCGCCGGCGGCGCCGAATCGGGTCTGACCCCGTACGCGCTGACCTGCCATCTCTCCAGCGGCCGGGTCAGCACGGCCACGGCGCCCGCCGACGGTTACAAGCCGTTCGACGTGCGGGCCAACGGCTACCTGCCCGGGGAGGGCGGGGCGACCCTGATCGTCGAGGACCCGGCGGCCGCCGCCGCGCGCGGTGCGCCCCGGCTGTACGGCGAGATCGCCGGCTACGCGGCGACCCAGGACGCGCTCGGGCATGGACGCACGGCCACCGACGGTCGCTGGCTGGCCGTCGCGATGCGCCGCGCACTCGCCGACGCCGACGTCGCACCGGACGAGGTCGATGTCGTGTTCGCCGACGGCGCCGGCTCGTCCGACCTCGACACGCAGGAGGCGGCGGCTATCCGGGCCGTGTTCGGCGCCCGCCCGGTGCCCGTCACCGCCCCGCAGGGCCTGGTGGGACGCCTGTGCGCCGCCGGTTCGGCACTGTCGGTGGCCACCGCGTTGCTCTCGATCCGGGACAGCGTCCTGCCGGCCGTCGGCAACCTCGACACCCCCGACCCGGCGCACGGCCTGAACCTGGTCCGCGAGGTGCGGCCGGGCCCGGTCCGCACGGTCCTGGTCAACGCCCGCGGCTACGGCGGC
>NZ_CADCWS010000116.1 GCF_902806475.1 Candidatus Frankia nodulisporulans | reverse complement strand
CACGACGTCTAACACGGTCACGACGTCGGGCACGGTCACGATGCCGGGCGCCGCCGCCGGGGGATCTAGACGGTGCGGTTGAGGCCGGTCAGGATCCAGCCGAGTTTGCGCCAGGTGGTGGGGCCGCAGACGCCGTCGTCGGGGATGCGGCCGAACCACTGCGACGCGTACCGCTGCAGGGAGGCCACCCGGGCGGTGGTGCGTGGCCCGTACGTGCCATCCGGGGGCAGCCGGTTGGGATCGCCGGTGGGTGCCTCATGGCCGAAGGCGATGTTCAGCGCGTTCTGGAGTTCGGCGACGTCCGGGCCGGTCATGCCCTCGCGCAGGGTGGGCCGGCCGGCGTAGCGGTCGCGGGGATCAGCGGTGAGGGCGGTCCGGCCGGTGGCCAGGGAAAGGATGTCACCGCGGCGGTTCGCGCGAATATCCCCAGGGCATTCATGGCCGCCCCAGGCGGCGCCTCCCCATCCGGTGGGTGCCTATACCGTGGCCGTCCGGCGAGTCGGTGATCTCCGCTCGCCAGCCGAACTCCTGCATTCCCCAACGGAAGAGTTCGGCCAGTCGGGTGACCTGAATCGGGGTGTAGTCCTCGGTGGGGTATCCCTCGCATTCGCACGAGATCCAGTACGGATTTCCGGCGGCCTGTGCCCATGCCCGTTGGTCACATCGCACGTACTGTTCGAGGTCTCCGTTGCGGGAGAGCCACAGATGTGAGCTGACCTGGCTGGTCGAGCTGTCGAACCAGGAGAACAACGAACCGTTCCCGACCTGGACGTGGGGGATGAGGCCACGGGTGGGTTGCACCATCAGCCCAGAGGTGTTCCGCACGGGCCGGTACCGCGCCGGCGGATACAGGGTCGCCGCCATCGTCAGCAGCCCTTTCGCGCACAGCTGTCGTCACGCCGGGTTGTTGATTGGAAACTCACGATGCCGGTTGCTTCCTCTTCGTGCGGGTGTGGTCGCATCGGCCGATGCCGTCCCGTTTCTATCTGGTTCGCCGCGCGAGCCGGGATACCCGGGGTCCGTAGATGTCATTCCGTGTCCGTACAGATCCATAGCGGGACCATTCGGTGGCCATCGGTGGATCTGGGGCAGGATGCCCGGCTCGCCCGGTCCGGGAAACCTGTCCGTCGGGCGAAAGCGGTTCCCGTCCTGGTTGGGGCGCCTAAACTGCCGCACTGTGCCCAGTGACCGACCCACGAGCGTGGCCATCGTCGCGGGAACACCGCCGAACGCGGTGCTCGAGCTGCGCACGACGGTGTTCGTCGACGAGCAGGGCGTGCCGGCCGAGCACGAACTGGATGGTCGAGACGGCGACGCCGACCACGCTGTCGTGTTCGACGCGGCGGGCCGGGCGCTGGCCACCGCGCGCCTGCTGGACCCGGGGCCACGCACCCTCGGCGCGCAGCCGGTGGGCGTCATCGGACGGGTCGCCGTCGATGCCGCATGCCGCGGGCAGGGCCTCGGTCTCGCCGTCACCACGGCGTTGACGGAGCGAGCCCGCGAACGTGGCCTGCCCGCCGTGGAACTGCACGCCCAACTCCAGGTCGCCGACTTCTACGCGCGGCTGGGCTATCGCGTCATCGCCGAACCCGATATCGAAGCCGGCATAGAACATGTCTGGATGCGCCGCGACCTCGCGCCCGGACTGCGTCAGGCCCGCGCCGAGGACGTTCCCGCGCTCCGCAGGCTGATGGACGTGGGCAGGCTGATGGACGTGGGGCAGCCCGCGGCATCGGGCATCACCCGGGCGGCGGCACCCGGCGGGCCCGCCCACCCGCCTCCGGTCGGGCAACCCCACCTGGCGGCACCCGGGGGGCTGCCGCACGCGATGTGGATGATCCCGGGACGGGCGGACGATCCCGCCCCGGCCGGGCGGGTGCTGGCCTGTGTCGCGGTGCGCCGCCACGAGGAGCCGGCCGGGCATCCGGCGCCGTCGGTGGCCGAGGTGACGGGGCTGTTGGTGGCGCGGTCAGCGCGCCGGCAGGGCCTGGGGACGACCCTGGTGCGGGTGTGCGAGCGGGCCGTCCGACAGTGGCGGACCAGTCAGACGCGGACCGGCCCGCCCGTCCGGCCCGCGCTGGCCCCGCCGGCAGCCCCGGTGGCGCAGGTGGTGTTGTGGTGCGACGAGCGGTCCGTCGCCGTCCACCGGTTCTGGCGGCGGCTGGGGTACGTCCCCACCGGACGATCCCGGGCTTGTCCGAGTGCTGTCGCCGTGGTCGAGATCGAGCTTCGTCGATCCGGTGCCACACCGGCTACCCGGCCGGCCGGCGCGGCCGTCGGCATCCTGACCGTTCACCTGGCACAACGCCGGATCCCACGGTTCGGCGATCCGGACCGGACACGGACCGGTGTTCGAGGAGCGGGCCCGGTTTCCGGACGTGAACCCGCGATCCGGCCGAATGCGCGGCCCTGTCCGGGGGGCGTGGCCGAGACGAATCACCCCGCCGGCGCCCAACACATCGCCAACTACCGCTATCCTTGCGACCGATTGCTGTTGTATTTACGGGAATCCCGCTCCAAAGGAGCGGAAACAGGTGTGTCGGTACACGTGGACCGTCGCGCCGACGGGCGTTGGGTGCCCGGGTTCAACAAGGAGGCATTCAATGCCGTTTGCCGTGTCGTCGCGTCACCGTCGCAGGCCGGATCAGCCTGCGACGGGCGTGGCATCGCAGGATTCCGTCGACATCCATGCCCCCGGCCAGGGGTTTCGGGCCGCTGGCCGGTTCGGAGTTCGTGCTGTGGGGCCGTCCGGGGGGGCGCCGCCGGGTCCGCGCCATGATGGCCGCGACGGGCACCGCGCTCACCCTGACCGGGCTGGTCGCGCTGGGGGGTGCGGCACCCGCCCAGGCCGGCGGGGAGAGCTGGGCCCAGTGCCCGAGCAACGAGGTGATCAGCATCACCGCACCGCCGGAGCCGGGCTGGCCGTCCGACGGGATGACGCTGCTGGCCGCCGGTTACTACGCGCACATCGCGCAGGCCTGGCCGCCCACCACCTCGCTGCTGTGCCGCACGAAGGCCGGGCGTGGTGCGCGGTGGGGCAGCCGCCGATCAGGATCGAGCAGCTGAGCTGCCCGAACGGTCAGGTGACCTTCGGCGTGCCGCGGCCGAAGATCGCCGGTGGCAACGGTGTGGATGGTCCGCCCGTCCGGTGGGGCACCTACCTGCCCGAGGGCTGGTACGACCTGTCGGCCACCGCCAATGATCCCGGCTGGACGCCCGTGTGCTGGTCGCAGACCAACCGCACGGCGACCAGGCCCGCGCCGGCTCCGGCGGCGGCCCCGGCTCCCGCCGCCAGGCCAGCTCCCGCCGCCAGGCCGGCTCCGGCTCCGGCACCTGCTTCGGTGCCCGGCCACCTCGGCCGCCCGCGCGCGGGCCAGCTGACAGTCGGTTCCGCCGATCAGCGGCCGGCCGTCCATGGCAGCGAAATCAGCTGTGGACGGCCGGCCGCGGGCGATCAGTAGCGGGCGATCAGTAGCGGTAGTGGTCCGCCTTGTACGGGCCTTCGAGCGGCACGCCGATGTAGTCGGCCTGCCGCTTGGTGAGGGCGGTGAGCTTGACGCCCAGCGCCGACAGGTGCAGGCGGGCGACCTTCTCGTCCAGGTGCTTGGGCAGCACGTAGACGCCGACCGGGTAGCTCTCGGTCTTGGTGAACAGCTCGATCTGCGCGATCACCTGGTTGGTGAAGCTGTTCGACATGACGAAGCTCGGGTGGCCGGTGGCGCAGCCGAGGTTCATCAGGCGGCCCTCGGCGAGCACGATGATCGAGTGCCCGTCTGGGAACACCCACTCGTCGACCTGCGGCTTGATGTTGATCTTCTCGATGCCGGGGGTCTTCGCGAGACCGGCCATGTCGATCTCGTTGTCGAAGTGCCCGATGTTCGACACGATCGCCTGGTGCTTCATCGCGGCCATGTGGTCCGCGCGGATGATGTCGAAGTTGCCCGTGGTGGTGACGAAGATGTCGGCGATGCCGACCACGTCCTCGAGGACGTCGACCTGGAAGCCGTCCATCGCCGCCTGGAGCGCACAGATCGGGTCGATCTCGGTGACGATGACCCGGGCGCCCTGGCCGCGCAGCGCGTCCGCACAGCCCTTGCCGACGTCCCCGTAGCCGGCGACGACGGCGACCTTTCCACCGATCAGGACGTCGGTGGCCCGGTTGAGACCATCGATGACCGAGTGGCGGCAGCCGTACTTGTTGTCGAACTTCGACTTCGTCACCGAGTCGTTGACGTTGATCGCCGGGAACGCGAGCGTGCCGGCCTTCGCCATCTCGTAGAGCCGGTGGACGCCGGTCGTCGTCTCCTCGGTGACGCCCTTGATGGTGCTGGCGGCCTCGGTCCAACGGCCGGGACGCTCGGCGATCGTGCGCCGCAGCGTCTCGAGGATGATCGCGTACTCCTCGTTGTCCGACGGGTCGGTCGCGGGTACCGCGCCGGCCAGCTCGAACTGCGCACCCTTGTGGACGAGCAGGGTCGCGTCCCCACCGTCATCGAGGATCATGTTCGGGGCGCCACCGTCCGGCCAGGCCAGCGCCTGGTCGGTGCACCACCAGTACTCCTCCAGGGACTCGCCCTTCCAGGCGAAGACTGGGACGCCCTGCGGGTCGTCCTTGGTGCCGTTCGCCCCGACGACGACCGCGGCGGCGGCGTGGTCCTGGGTGGAGAAGATGTTGCAGGAGACCCAGCGGACGTCCGCGCCGAGGGCCACCAGGGTCTCGATGAGCACCGCGGTCTGGATCGTCATGTGCAGGGAGCCCATGATCCGCGCGCCCGCGAGCGGCTGGCTGGCCGCGTATTCGGCGCGTGTGGATATCAGCCCGGGCATCTCGTGCTCGGCAAGCCGGATCTCTTTGCGGCCGAACTCGGCCAGCGCGAGATCCGCGACCTTGAAGTCGAAACTCATGCCCTCTCCTTCGACGCTCGGATGGCTGCCGAGCCTGGGGAATCGGCGTCTCGTCGCCGAGAACACCTGACCTGAGCGTGCCACATGCCGAAGGCGGAGCGAAGACCCGGGCCAGGGTCATTCACCCCGTCACCCTCTGCTCCCCGCTTTTACCGTCCGTCACCATTTACCGTTCCCGGACGGTCATTACCGTTTCTGGGGGACGATCGGAGGGCCGGACGCCGCGGCCGGGCCGGCGGCCGCGGCGGTGGAAGCGCCCTCGGGGGTACCGCCGGGGGTGGTGCCGGCGGAGCCGCGGTGGACCCAGTGGTGCTCGTCCGCCCAGACGAGCAGCGGGGGCAGGACGACGAGGGCGGACAGCAGCGCGACGGCGACGTTGAGGGCGACCAGAAGCCCGAAGTCGCGAAGGAGGGGCAGGGAGCTGAAGGCGAGGACGCCGACACCGATGACGGCGGCCAGGGCCGAGACGGCGAAGGCGCGTCCGGTGCGGCCGGCACTGGTCTCCGCCGCCTCCCGGGGCCCAAGGCCACGGGCACGTTCCTCAAGGTGACGATAGATCGGCAGAGTGGTGAACTCGGTGCACAGAGCGACGATCAGCGGCCCGCTGACGGCGGTCAGCGGGCTGAGGTCGACTCCGATGGCCAGCGCGATCAGCGAGCTCAGGCCGACGGCGATCAGGACCGGCACGAGCGAGAGCACCGCCCGGACCAGGCTGAGATGGCACAGCAGCAGCACGAACACGGCGATGAGCGCGTAGTAGGTGAGCTGGGTGCGGTTGTTCTGGAAGGACGCGACCAGGCCGGTGCCGATCACGGCGAGGCCGGACGGGGCCGCCGTGATGCCGGCGGGCGGATGGGTGTTCGCCCGGATGTCGTTGACGACGGCGGCGCGGCGTTCCAGCGAGCCCGAGCCCGTCCGCAGGACGATGTTCATGGCGCCCATGTCAAGGTTGACGGTGCTGCGCTGGATGTCCGGCGGGGCGACGGCGTAGGCGGCGCGGATGTCCTGGCCGGTGGGCATCACGATCGAGGTGTTCGGCACCTCGAGCAGGTAGCTGACGATCGTCACCAGGCTGCTGGCGTCGACGAGGTCGGCCGAGTGCGTCGAGAGCTGCCGGTTGGCGAACTGGCCGACGAAGGACGCGGTGGCGTCGTCGAAGACGTTCGGCGAGCGGACGAAGACCCCGAGCTCGCTGGCCGAACCGGCGCGCGCCCGCAGAGTGCTGATGTCCTTGATGACCTGACTGTTCTGGTTGACCCATTTCTCCGGGTCGGTCTGCACGGTCAGCTTGCCGTCCGCGACGATGCCGCCGGCGAAGATGGCCACCGAGGCCAGGACCAGCGGGATCGCGGTGATCTGGGGCAGCCCGCCGAGGCGGATGATCGTCCGGCCAAGGGGGCCGTGGGTGTAGTCGCCCGCGGGTGTGGGGCGGTGGCGCTCGCTGGTGTCCAGGGCGAGGACGAGGAGCAGGGCGGTGGCGATCACGATGACGGGCAGGCCGATCGCGAGCAGCGTGCCGAAGTCCCGGATCATCGGGACCTCGCTGAACTGCAGCGCGCAGAACGACAGCACGGCGGCGATGGTCGCCACCAGCAGGGCGCGGCGCAGTCCCCGCCACGCGGCGGCGACCGGATGGCCGCGGCGGTCGAGCTGCGACTCCTCCTCGATGCGGCTGTGCAGCTGCACGGCGAAGTCGATGCCGAGCAGCACCGGCAGACCGGCGATGGTCACCACCGACAACGGCACCCCGATGTACCCGGCCAGGCCGAACGCCCAGATCAGGCCGACCGCGACGACGGCGAGGGGCAGCAGGCGGAACCGGACGGCGAACGCGGCGAGCAGCAGCCCGGCCATCAGCGCCAGCGAGATCACGCCCAGGGTGAGGAAGCCACCCCGCAGGTAGTTGTTGATGTTGCGAAGCAGGGCCGGTGAGCCGGTGGTCAGCACCGACGCGTGGTCGAAGGTCTCGCCGGCGATGGCCCGCTCGACGACGTGGGCACCATCACCCTGTTCACGCAGGGACGCGTTGCCGGTCAGCCGGCTGATCATCTGCGCCGTCGAGGTGGACGGGAAGAACGGGCGCAGCGACTTGCGGATCGCACCGGTGTTGTCGTGGAGCAGGACGTCGATCCAGGCGGGGTTGCCCAGCGTGCGGGCGGTCACCGGGATGGCCTGGACGCGGCCGAGGGTGCGCAGCGAGTCGGCGAGGCGCCGGTCGGCCGAGCCCCTGTCGGTGTCCCGCGCCTGCGCGCCGAGCAGCATCTTCGCCGCCGGGCTGGTCAGCGGGTCGCCGCCGGTACCGCGCACCAGGTTGTCGGTGAACTCCAGCGCGGTCAGCGGGGTGATGACCGAGGAGATGTGCGGGTCGGCGTCGAGGTCGCGCTGCAGCTTGCGGAACTGGGCGATGTTGCGTGGGGTGAACAGGTCCGCGGTGTGACTGCCCGGCGCCACCGTGAACAGCGTGATCATCGCCTCGCCACCGAACAACGACTGGTACTCGACGTTGTCCTTGGCGATGCGGGAGTCACTGTTGAGATAGTTGTCCTGGCTGGTGGTGAACTCCAGGCGGGTCAGGCCGAAGCCGAGGATCGCCGTGACGATCAGGGCCGCCACGGCGGCGAGACCGGTGCGCCGTCCGGCCGACCCGCTGCCCGCGGCCGACCCGCCTGTCGAGACCGGCGCGGCTGTCGAGACCGGCGCGCCTGTCGGGGCCGGCACACCGGGTGGGGCGGACGCGCCGAGTGGGGCCGGCGAGTCGCCAGCCGAACTGGTGTTCTGGGACATCAGGCACGCTCCGGAGTCAACAGTGGCCCCCGGAACAGCGCGCACTGCGACATCCGGTCCGACGGCGTACCTCAGGATGTATAGCGTAGGTCACATCGCGGGCGGGAGTCCCGGGCATCAATCTTTTCCGACTTCTTTTTGTGTCTGTTCAGACACGAGATGTAGTTCTATGCGGATAGTTCGCTGCCATCGATATACGCGGCGCATCCTATCGTGCCCTCATACGGCCTGAAGGTGCCCCCCATGCGAAAGCGGTGGCGCTGTGCCACCACGTGACCCGTCCCTGCTGCCAAGGGCGCCAGCCTCGGCCCGCGGTCGGTCGCGGATGGACCCTCGGGCCGAGACCGTAAGGCCTGCGGGGCCGAAAGCGTGCTTTCCGGGGCGCCTTCGGGCCGCCGTGGGGTGCCATGGGCCGCGTGCGGGCGGCGGGCGCCAGGTCGTGACTGTGAGTGGGTAACACCTGGCCGCGCCGTGGCGGATCGGGTCGCGCGTGGGCCGCGAGTCGGGTCGCACCGTGGGTGCACTTTGGTGGAGAGGGGTTCACATCCGGGGATCTCGCCGGAGTCGGGAATCCGACAGGGTGAACCAACCAGGCCGCGTCGTCCCGGAATCGATGATCTCTGGTTCCTCGTTGTTAATCTGCGGGTAAGCGGGGAAAAGACGACCTGGACAGTTCGCCCTGTGTTGGACGCATCGGGCATGCGGTGATGGGCGGAAGTCGAGGAAAGATCCCGGACTGAGCCGTATCTCACACGCGGTTCGCTGTCGCCCTTACCGATCGGTCGGTAGGAACGAAGAGGCAGGTGAACGGGACGTGTCCTGATGGGGAGGCGCGGATGCTGCGGAGCTGCAGATGGTGAGCGCAACGGGCCAGGTGTTCCCGAACGAACGGCACCAGGGTGGGCGGGTCGTTGACCTGCTACGGGCGAGTTGTTTCGTCCTCGGTCAGGTAGTTCTGCTGGGGTCGCTGTACGTGCTGTACGACCTCGGTCGCCACCTCGCTACCGGTCGTGAGCTGGAGGCGCTGCGGCACTCCGTCGACGTCTGGAACCTCGAGCGGCTTTTTGATCTCCCGGATGAGGCTTCGCTGCAGGCGTTGGCGATGCGTTCCACCCGGCTGCTGGAGCTGGCGAACCGCTTCTACGTGACCGTGCACTTTCCCGCGGCGATCACGTTCCTGCTCTGGGTTCTGCTCTTTCAGCGTCACGCCTGGCGCCGGGTACGGACTGTCATTGCCGTCTCCACCGGCGTGGCCCTGATGATTCACATCGCCTATCCGCTGGCGCCACCGAGGTACCTGCCGCGCGTACTGCCCCAGGTCAACCTGATCGACACCGGCGCCGTGATCGGCCCTTCGCCCTACGGCCCCCACGACACCGTCGCCAACCAGTACGCGGCGATGCCGAGCCTGCACATCGGATGGGCGATCCTCGAGGCCTGGGGCGTGATCACCATTCTGCGCATCCGCGCCCGATGGCTCGCGCTGATTCACCCGATCATCACGACCATCGTGGTGGTCATCACCGCGAACCACTACTGGCTGGACGGCATCATCGGCGGCGGCCTGGTCGTGGCGGCGGTCCAGCTCACCCGTCCGGAGGTGCAGTCCCGGATCCGGCTGTGGGCGATCATGCTCCACCTGCCGGTCGGCGCACCGTCGGCGGCCGTGGCAGGCAGCGGTTCGGCGTCGTCCCCGCTGCCGTCGCCTCGCCGGCCGGCCTCATCCACGTCGACCGTGACCAGTCGAACCGCGATGTCCGCCTCCGCCTCGGCGGCCGCGACCTGCGGCCCACCCTCCGCTCCACCACCGACATCGGCGGAATCACCCTCGGCGTCCACATCGTCACCGTCCTCCGCGTCGATGCCGTCGACAGCTGAGCCGGTCAGACGGGTCGACTCGACGGGCCCGGCAGGCTAGACCGCTGTCCATGTGTGCTCGGGACCTCAGGAGAGCCGCTCGATGATCAGGGCCATGCCCTGGCCGCCGCCGATGCAGGTGGTCTCCAGGCCGATCGTCGTGTCGGTGGTGCGCAGCCCGTTGACCAGTGTGGTCAGCAGGCGGGCACCGGTCATGCCGAACGGGTGGCCCAGGGCGATGGCGCCGCCATGCACGTTCAGTCGGTCGAGGTCGATACCGAGCTGACGGTAGGACGGGATGACCTGGGCGGCGAACGCCTCGTTGATCTCCACGAGATCGACGTCGTCAATGGTCATCCCGGCGCGGGCCAGCGCCCGTCGGGTGGCCTCGACCGGACCGAGGCCCATGATCTCCGGTGACAGTCCGCTCACACCGCTGGCTATCACCCGGGCAATCGGAGTGATGCCGAGTTCCCGGGCCCGTGTGTCACTCATCACGACGACGGCGGCGGCTCCGTCGTTCAGCGGGCAGGCGTTGCCCGCGGTCACCGTGCCGTCCGGGCGGAACACCGGGTGCAGTGCCGCGAGGGCCTCGAGGGTGGTGCCGGGGCGAGGGCCGTCGTCGGCGTCGACGATCGTGCCATCGGGCAGCTGCACGGGGGTGATCTCCCGCTTGAAGAAGCCGGCGTTGATCGCCTTCTCGGCGAGGTTCTGCGACCGGCAGGCGAACGCGTCCTGCTCGACCCGTCCGACCCCGGTGAGCTGGGCGACGTTCTCCGCCGTCTGCCCCATGGCCATGTAGACGTCCGGGAGTTCGCCCCGACCGCGCGGGTCGGTCCACGGGGGGGCGCCGCCGCCGGCCCGGGCGGCCGTGTGACCCTGCGCGCCGGCATAACCGGGATTCTGCGTGCCGGGCAGGTTGTCGCTGTTACCGCGAACGTATCCGCTGACCACCTCCACACCGGCGGCGACGAAGACGTCCCCCTCGCCGGCTCGCACCGCGTGCATCGCCATCTGGATGGCCTGCATCGACGACGCGCAGTAGCGGGCGACGGTCGTGCCCGGCACGTTGTCGAGCCCGAGGGTGACCGCGACCACGCGGCCGATGTTGTGGCCCTGTTCGCCGCCCGGCAGACCACAGCCGAGTATCAGATCATCGATCTGGTTCGGGTCCAGCACCGGGATCTGGTCGAGGACGGCTCGCACGATCGTGGCGGCCAGATCGTCGGCCCGCAGACCCCGCAGGGAGCCCTTGAACGCTCGTCCGATCGGCGAACGGGCAGCGGCGACGACGACTGCGTCGGGCATGACCGACCTCCCCATCCTTGCCTGACCCGTCGGGTGGCACCGGGTCCGGCCGCTCGTCCTCGGCGCTGTGTTCGCGTGATTGCGGACGGACGGAACAAATGATCGAAACTGTAGCGCGATGGCCACTCCTGGGTCGCCTGACACGAGCCCGGGGGACGCCACCTGCCCGGCTGCGATCTACCCTCAACCGATCGGAACGGAACGAATAGGACCGCTGTCGGACCACTTGCGGATCATTGATGGGGCCAGTAAAGGACAACTCGCCCCACCCGCCCGCCCGGCCGATTGACCGCCCGACCGGCCGCGCCGTCGGACGTCGCACGCAGGCGGACGGACGCGGTCGCCGATCGGTGCGGGCGCGGGGCCCGGCCGGGGAGGACGCGCGGAGGGCGTGGGCGATGGACATCGCGTTTGGTGCTGGTGCTGGTGCTGGTGCTGGTGTCGAGGCGGTGCGGGCAGCGCGGTGCGCGCGGGAGCTCGCCGGCTGCGCGGCCGAACTGCGCCGGCAGGCGTCCGAGGCATCGGCGATCGCGGAGACGCTGGTGGGCGCTGCGCTTGTTGGGACGGACGTGCCGGCCCGGTCGGGTGAGGGCCGCGTGTCGCGGAGGGGCTCCCCACTCACGGATCGGCTGCGGGCGGCGATGGCGTCATGGCGCGAGCAGTTCGCCCTGAGCGCCGAGGCACTGCACGGCCTGGCGAGCCGGCTGGACCAGGTGGCCGCGGCCATGACGGTACGGCAGCCGTGGCCCCCGCCGCCGCCGGCGATCGCGGCGGCCAGAGTCGTGGCGATGCCGTGGCCCGTGGTGACGGCCGTGGCGTCGCGACCGACCGTGACACTGGAACCGACCGTGACACTGGAACCGGCAGGGGCATCGGAACCGAACGGGGTGATCATGCTGATCCCGGACGAACTGACGGTCTGCGCCGCTCGGCTGCGTTCCGTCAGCGGGCGTGCCAAGGCCCTCGAACGGGCGGTGGCTGGATCGATGGGTCGAGCCGAGCAGGTCCTGCGCGACGCCGCGACGCCACGACCGATCACACCGATGTCGGTGGAGGTGTTGCGGGAGACGACCGGACGGGGGCTGCGGGTGGCCTCGGTGGGGGCGTTCGCGGCCGCCGTCGATCTGGAGGGCAGGCTGGTTCGGCTGGCCGACGGGCCGTTCGCGTCCCGGCCCACGCCGGCCGGTGCGGGTTCGGCGCTGGCGATCGCGGCGGGGCTGCTGGCGGCGGTCGATGCGACCACCTCGGGGCGGTCCCGGGGTCGCTCGGCCGCGGCGACGCTGCGCGCCACCCGGGCCGCGCTCGCTGGCCTGCCACCGGTGACACGGGCGGCGGTGATCAGTCAGCTGCGTGGGGCCGGGCTCGCTGCCCTTGGCGCGCAGGCGCGCCGGCTGCTCGCGGCTTCCAGTCGGCTGGCGGATCCGTCCGAACTGGGCACTGTGGCGCAGGCGGTCGAGCTGGCCGGGCTCGCCGATGACCTGCTCGCGTCCGCGCCACGCGAGATGATCGACGAGCTCGTCCGGGCGCTGCCCTGGCTCGAGCCGGAGCCACCGACCGTGCCCGCCACCTTGTCGGCGTCACTGTCTCCGGCCCCGCGACCGGCCGGGACGCCATCGGCGCCGGTGTGGGCGGATCGCTCGTCCGAACCGTTGGTGCGCGACGGGATCGGGCCGGACGACGGCG
>NZ_CADCWS010000115.1 GCF_902806475.1 Candidatus Frankia nodulisporulans | reverse complement strand
AAGGAACTACTGAGGCGCTGCACTAGGGACCGCGGGTCGCCCCGCACCGCCGGGTGAGCCGATGGCTGCCCAAGTCGACCGAAGGACAAGGCAATGACTGACGAGGTAGCGAAGCTCTCGGTGCTGGTCACCGACGGTGGCACGGGCATCGGCGCGGCGATCGCCCGGCGCCTGGCCCACGAGGGTGCCTGGGTGACCATCTGCGGCCGCACGGAGAAGACCCTGCTGGCCACCGCCGAGGCCGTCAACGCCGAGGTCGGACGGGACGCCATCACCTTCCACACCGCCGACGTGACCAACGAGGCCGACGTCGCCCGGGTCGTCGCCGCCGCGGCCGCCTGGCAGGGCCACCTGGACGGCGTCGTGTCCAACGCCGGCGGCGGCGGTGCGCTCGCACCCCTGCACGAGCAGGACGTCGACGCGTTCGAGGCGATCATGCGGCTGAACGTCACCAGTGCCCTGCTGCTGGCCAAGTACGCGGTCCCCTTCTTCGCCCGCGGCGGGTCCGGTTCGTTCGTCGGCATCTCCTCGATCGCCGGCCACGTCACCCACCCGTACTTCGGCGCCTACCCCGTCGCCAAGGCCGCCCTCGAGGAGCTCATCCGCAACGCCGCCGACGAGTACGGCGCCGCCGGTATCCGCTTCAACGCGATCCGCCCCGGCCTGACCTCCACCGAGCTGCTCAGCTTCATCAAGCCCGGCACCGACGTCTACGCCAGCTACGACACCAACACCCCCCTGGGCGGCGCCTCCGACCCCGACGACATCGCCCAGCTCGTCTCCTTCCTTCTGTCCTCTCGGGCCAGCCGTATCACCGGCCAGGTCGTGAACGTGGACGGCGGCCTCTCCCTGCGCCGCGGCCCCGACTTCAGCACCCGGGTCCCGTCCCACCCCATCACCCGGGAGAAGCTCGCCGCCCTGGCCACCCCGCCCACCCCGTAAGGTCACCGCCCGGGCGGATGAGGTGGTTCAGGGACGCCCTGGGAGGCCGGCGCGGCCGGGGCCCGCGGGGCGGGGGGCGGCGCCGAGCAGGGTGGTCCGCAGCGCCGGACCGAGGGTGCGGACTATTTCATCAGGGCGCATCGAGGCCATCGGTTCGACCGGGACCAGATAGCGGGTGAGCAGGAGGCCGGCGACCTGGGCGACGAAGGCGCCGGCGCGCTGCTGGGCGTCGGCGCCGCCGAGGCGATCGGCCAGCCGGTCGACGAGCTGGCGGAGCAGGCCGCTGCGGAGCAGGTCGGCGAGCTCCGGATCGATGATCGCCGCGCGGACGGCCGCCATCATCGGGACGCCGGTCTCCGTGCTGTCGTAGGCGGCCAGTACGGTCAGCAGCAGGCGCTGCGGCAGCGTCTCGAGGTTGCCGTGAAGCAGGCCGGAGAGGGTGTCCGCCGGGCTGATGGCGAGTTCGAGGACGGCGGCGAACAGGCCGCTCTTCGAGCCGAAGTAGTAGCTGATCAGCGCCGCGTCGACGCCCGCGTCAGCCGCGATCGAGCGCATCGTCACCGCCTCGTAGCCCTCACGGCGAAACCGTTCCCGCGCCACCTCGAGGATCTGACCGCGCACGTCCGGACGCCCCGGCCGCCGCCCCCGCGGCGATGCGGGGGGCGGCTCCGTGGGCGGGGTCGGCGAAGAATTCATCACGGTTGAACTACGCTAGTCGTGGGGTCCACGGTCGGTCCAGGCACACCGCCACACCGCGCCGGAAGGACCCGGACCATGACCACTCCAGCCGCCTCGTCCGCCTCCACCACCTCGCTGTCACCACCGGTCGCATCGGCGACCCCCCTGCCCCCGACGACCCCTACCGCACCAGCGGCAGCGGGCGCCCGTCCGACGAACGCACCAGCCAAGGACCGCTCGGCACCCACCGGCGGCGCGACCGGCGCGACCGGCTCCCCGTCCGCGGACGGGGCGGCGGGACGGCATGGTCGGGTGCTGGCGGTGACCTGCCTGGCGCTGGCGACCGTCGTGTCGGCGATGTCGTCGCTGAACGTGGCGCTGCCTTCGATCGCGACCGATACGCATGCCTCGCAGACCAGGCTGGCCTGGATCATCGACGCGTACAGCCTGGCGTTCGCGTCCCTGCTGCTGCCGGCGGGGGCGATCGGCGACCGGTTCGGCCGGCGGCGGGCGCTGCTGGCGGGGCTTGCGATCTTCGGTGCGGGATCGGCCGCGGCACCGTTCACGTCCAGTGCGGGGGCGTTGATCGGGTTGCGCGGCGTGCTCGGACTCGGGGCGGCGCTGGTGATGCCAGCGACACTGTCCACGATCACCGGGACGTTCCCGCGGGAGCGGCGGGCGGCGGCGGTCGGCGTGTGGGCGTGTGGGCGGCGGTGGCCGGATCGAGCGCCATCATCGGCGTGGTCGCCTCCGGGCTGCTGCTGGAGGTGTGGTCGTGGCGGGCGGTGTTCGTGCTCGGAGCGGCGCTCGCCGCCGTCGCCATCGTCGGGACCTGGCGGTTCGTGCCGGACACCGCCGACCCGCGGCATCCGCCGATCGACGTCGTGGGCGCGGCACTGGCCGTGGCCGGGCTCGGCGTGCTGGTCTACTCGATCATCGAGGCGCCGGAGCACGGCTGGATCCGCGACACCACCCTGGGGGGTCTCGGCGTCGGGCTGGTGCTGCTGGTCGGGTTCGTGCTGTGGGAGCTGCGCACGTCCGCACCGTTGCTGGACCCGCGGCTGTTCACCCGGCCGGCGTTCGCGGCCGGCTCCCTGTCGATCATGTTGCAGTTCTTCGCCTTCTTCGGTCTGATCTTCGTGCTGATGCAGTACCTGCAGCTGGTGCGGGGTGACAGTGCGCTGATCGCGGCCGTCAGTGTGCTGCCGATGGCGGCGGGTCTGATCCCCTCGTCCAGGCTGGCGCCGAAGGTCGCCGCGAAGGTCGGCGCCCGGGTGTGCTGCGTCGGCGGACTCCTGCTGATCACCGCCGGGCTGATCCTGCTCGCCCAGGTGGACGGCGGGAGCTCCTACCTGCTGATCGCCGGCGGCCTGTACCCGCTGGGTCTGGGCATGGGATTCGCGATGACGCCGGCGACCACCGCGATCACCGACAGTCTGCCGCCGGCGTTGCAGGGGGTCGGATCGGCTGTCAACGACCTGTCCCGCGAGCTTGGTGGTGCCCTGGGCATCGCCGTGCTGGGCAGCCTGCTGGGCTCGGCCTACCGCTCCCACCTGAGCCTGCCCGCCGCCCTGCCGACCGAACTCGCCGAGCGGGCCCGCGCGTCCTTCGGCCTGGCGGCCCATCTGCGCGAACCGGTGCGCGGCCAGGCACAGTCCGCCTTCGTGGACGGTATGAGCATCGCCCTGCTCGGCGGCGCCGCCGTGACCGCCCTGGCCGCGGTCTGCGTCGCCGTCCTGCTCCGCCCGTCCCGCCGTTCGGCCTGACCGCGCCGGATCACCTCAGGCGATCCCGGCGCTGAAGGTACTGGCAGGGTAGGCCGCGATGAATCCGCGAGGGCGGTGGTGTCTGACGGGTAAGCACCACCCGTCAGACACCACCGCCCGACCACGCGGCACGGATCGAAGGAGATCGACATGCGGCTCGCCCTGCACGCCTTCCTCACCCTCGACGGCGTCATGCAGGCGCCCGGCGGCCCGCGGGAGGACACCTCCGGCGGGTTCACCCACGGCGGCTGGTTGCCCGACCACGCCGATGAGGAGTCCGGCGCCGCGGTGGTCAACTGGTTCTCGAACGCCGACGCGTTCCTGCTCGGCCGCACCACCTACGAGATCTTCTCCGGCCACTGGCCACGGATCACCGACGAGTCCGATCCCATCGCCAGCGCGCTGAACAGCCTGCCGAAGTACGTCGCCTCGACCACCCTGACCAGCCTCGGCTGGGACGGCGCGCAGCTGCTCGAGGGGGACGTCGCCGCCGCCGTCACCGAGCTGAAGAAGCAACCTGGCCGCGAACTACAGGTCCACGGCAGCGCGGGGCTCGCCCGGACACTCATCGAACATGATCTCGTCGACGAGTACCGCCTGGTCCTTTTCCCCCTGCACCTGGGCACCGGGAAGAAGCTGTTCGCCGACGGAGCACCGCCCGCCAGGCTGCGCCTGCTGAGCTCCCGCACCACCGCCAGGGGCCTGATCATCACGACCTACGAACCGGCCGGCCCGGTGACCTACGGCTCGTTCGCACTCGACGACGAGCCCACCCCCTGACCGCGGCTGGGACCGCGGCTCAGACCGCGTCGCCGAGGTGGCCCGAGGGGCGGGACCATGGGCCCGTGTGCCGCCGCGGGCCGGGGCGGGTGAGCTCACCGTTGAACCATGCGACCGCCGCGGCGACGGGCGGCGGTCGGGCGGCGTCCACCCGTGAGGGTGACCACGTTGGGTAACGAGTGGTCGGACCGACAGGCACCGGCAGCCCGAGCCGGACAGCAAGCGGGGTAACGTACGCCGATCCGGGACGACGGCGCGATCATGTTCCGGTGTCCCGCGGGACGCCCGCGGCCGCGCCCACCCCTGCTCCCGGTTCGCGGATGGATGTGGTTCCCAGGTGACGCCTGGTAAGGACGCGCCGGCACCGACGGCCGGCTCGCGGTGGCGGCGGTTGCCCACCCCGGCGCTGATCGCGGCGCTGACCGCTCTCGTCGGTCTGGTGGACGTGGTCACCGCCATCAGTCACCGGCCGACCCGCTGGACGTGGATCGGCCGGATGATCCCCGGGCTGGTGACCGACGCGGCGACCGGCACCAGTGTCGGCGCCGGCCTGCTGCTCATCGGGCTCGCGCATGGCCTGCGCCGGCGCAAGCGGCGGGCCTGGCGGGCGGCGGTCATCCTCTCCGGCGCGGCCGTGCTGCTCGACCTCGCCCGCGGGTTCGCCGTCGCCGCGGCCGCCCTCGATGCCATCCCGTTCGCGGTCCTGCTCGCCACCCGGGCGCGGTTCCACGCCGCCGGCGACCCGCGCACCCGCTGGCGGGCCCTGGGGGCCCTCGCGGCCCTCGCCGCGGCCGACCTCACCATCGGGCTGTCCCTGATCTCCTTTCGCCATGGCGAGGGTGCGCTGGCGGACCGGCTGACCCACGTGCTCGCCGGTCTGGTCGGGGTGAGTGGGCCGGTGCGCTTCGGGCCCCGCGACGCCGACCTTGTCGGCGCGGTGCTGCTGGCGCTGGGCGCGGTCACCGTCGGTGTCACGGGCTATCTGGCGTTGCGACCCGCCCGTCCGGTCGCGCGGTTGACAGAGCAGGACGACACGGGGTTGCGCGCGCTGCTGGCCCGCCACGGCGGACGCGACCCGCTCGGCTACACGGCGCTGCGCCGGGACAACAGCGTGCTGTGGTCACCGTCCGGCAAGGCCGCGATCACCTATCGGGTGGTCAGTGGGGTGGCGCTGGTCTGCGGTGACCCGCTGGGCGATCCGGAGGCCTGGCCCGGGGCGATCGGCCCGTTCCTCGAGCTCGCCGCCACCCATGCCTGGGTGCCGGCCGTCGTCGGCTGCGGCCCGGACGCCGGACGGGCCTGGCAGCGCGCCGGCCTGCGGGTGCTGGAACTCGGCGACCAGGCCATCGTGCGCACAGCCCAGTTCCGCCTCGACGACCCGCCGCTGCACCCGCTGCGGCAGACCGTCGCGACCTTCGAAGGCGCCGCCCACACCGCCCGGATCGACCGGATCGGCGACCTGCGCGAGGACGAACGCGGCGCGCTGGTCGAGCGGACCGCGGCGGCGGACCCCGACGGTGTGGTCGTCCGGGCCTACCACCACGATCAGCTCTGCGGGCTGCTGACGTTCGCGCCGTGGGGCCGCGACGGGCTGGCACTCGACCGCATCCACCGCGAACGGACCGTCGCCGGTGGCCTGACCGAGTTCATGCTCGTCGCCCTGCTGCGCGACGCACCGCGTCTGGGTGTCAGCCGGGTCTCGCTGACCTTCACCGCCTTCCGCACGGCGCTGGCCCGCGGTGAGCGGCTCGGGGCGAGCCCCGCGCTCAAGGTGTGGCGGCGGGTGCTGCTCGGGGCGTCCCGCTGGTTCCAGATCGAGTCGCTGTACCGGTTCAACGCCCGGTTCGCACCCGACTGGCAGCCCCGTTACGTCTGCTGGCCGGTCACCCGCGACCTGCCCCGGGTGCTGCTCGCCGCGATGCGCGCCGAGGTCCTGGTCTCCCGGCCCACCCTGCTGCCGTGTCGCCCCCGCTGGCGGACCGACGACCCGGTGCTGACCAGCGATGTCACCATCAGCACCGACCCCCCGCCCGCCGCCCCCGTCGGCCGGCCGGGCCTGGCCAGGCGAGAGGGGCGTCCCGGGGTGCTCGGGCGGGACGGGCGGGACGGGCGTCAGGTGCGGGAGAGGCCACCGAGGAACTCCGCGGTACGCAGCAAGGTGTCGTCGTCGCCGAAGCAGACGCCGTAGACCTCGTCCACCCCGGCGTCGGCGAACAGTCTCAGCCTGGCCGCCACCGTCTCCTCGTCGCCGATGGCGGCGAGGTCGGCGGGGCCGGTGGCGTTCTCCCGGGCGAGTACCCGCTCGTAGACGGGCAGCGCCACGAACCTGCGCAGCCGCTTGTTCACCAGCTCCGCGTGCCGCTCGGCGTCGCCGGACGCGCACACCGCCATCGGGATACCGGCGACGACCCGCGGCCTGGGCCGGCCGGCTTCGGCGGCGGCCGTCCGGACGATGGGGATCACCTCGTCGGCGAGGGTGTTCGGGCCGACGAGCCAGGTGATGACACCGTCGGCGAGCTGGCCGGCGACCTTCAGGGACAGCGGGAACATGGTGCCGACGTAGACGGGGGGCGCATCCGCACCCACGACGTTGGCGCGACCGAACTGACCTGTGGTGTCCACCCGGATCAGTTCGCCGGTGTGGGTGAGCCGTTCCCCGCGCAGCAGCGGCGGCAGGACGGTGAGGTATTCCCGTAGGTAGGCGGCCGGACGCTGGTAGTCGATGCCGAGCACGTCCTCGACCAGGGCGCGGTGCGACGAACCGATCCCGACGACCAGCCGGCCATCGGTGGCGGCCTGCGTGGTCAGGGCCTGCGACGCGAGCAGCAGGGGGTGGCGCACGTAGGTGGGCAGGATGCTCGTTCCGAACGAGATCCGCGTGGTCCTCGCCCCGGCCAGCGCGAAGATGGTGAGGGCGTCGACGCCGAAGAGCTGACCGCACCAGACCGAGTCCAGGCCGGCTTCCTCATGATGGACGATCTGGTCGAGGTAGGCGGACAGGGACCGCTCACCGCCGGCCAGGGACATGCCGAACCGCATGGTCGGTACCCTCTTCGACGCAGGGCCGTCGCGCTCGGAAAGCGCCGATCACACCCGACCTTAACGAGGTTAACCAAAGCCGGCGCCATCCGCCACTCATCCACCGCCGACCCGCGAGCGGACCGCGGCCCTCGCGGCTACCTCGACCGGACGGGACGCGGCCGCCCGAGCACCGCGACCACGCTGGCCACCGCGAGCGCCGCGACCAGCGGGTGGATCACCCGGTCACGCATGTCGACCGGGATGAGACCGATCAGCCGGTCACCGTCGACCGCCAGCTCCAGCAGGGTGGCCGCCGCGTACACCGCGCCGATGGCGGCGACGCACAGCGTCCGCCGGGCCGGGAACACCAGACCGCCGACGGCGAAGGCCACCATCACCAGCTGCCAGACCGAGCGCCAGCCGGTACCGGGCGCCGTCCAGCTGGCACCGCCGACGAGCGTCCCCACCGCCCGCACACCGCCGCCCGCCGATCCGGGCACAGGCCGCGACGCCGGTCCCGACGCCGGCGCTGGTACCGGCTGGGTCACGTCCTGCTGGCGCTCGCTCATTCGCTGCCATCCCCACTTCGCTCTGGGCCCCGTGGCGCCCCGACCAACTAATGCCATGTTGGCACTAGCGCTGGACGTATAGTGCCACAGTGGCAGTAGCAGGGGTAGGCCCGTCGACCCGCCGCGTGCGCCGCACCCCGGAGGTGGCTCGGGCGGAGATCCTCGCCGCGGCCCGCGAGGTACTGGAGGGCGGCAGCGCCGCGGACTTCACCGTGGCCGCGGTGATGAGTCGCACCGCGATGACACGCAAGACCTTCTACGTCCATTTCGCCGATCGGGGCGAGCTGATCCGGGCGCTGGTGGGCCCGCTGCGCACCGAGCTGGACGCGACGCTGCAACGATGGTCCGGCGCCGCCGACCCGGTCGCGGCCGGCACCGAGGCCCTCGCCGCGGCGGCGCGGATGTACGTCCGGCACGCGACGCTGCTGCGCGCCGTGTGGTGGTCGGCGGCCGACGACGCCGAGGTCGCCCAGGCCCGCGCCACCCTGCTGGCACCGCTGGTCACGGTGGGCACCCGGCTTCTGGTCGACCAGCGGGGCTTCGATGACGACCGGGCCCGCGGCGTCGCCCTCGCGCTCGCGACGATGAACGTCCACGTCCTGCTCGCACTCGGTCCGTCCGCCACCGCCGACGAACGCGACGCCGCGACCCAGGCCCTGCGCGAGGTCTGGACGAGCGTCGTGCTGCCCCGCCCCCCGACCGCCGACCCGACCCCGACCGCGGACACCTGACGCCCGGCGCCGGACGCCCCGCGCCCGGCAGTTGGCGCTCGGCGGGATCAGGGTTTGGCCGCAAAAGGACCAGCCGCGACGTTGACAGCACCGGTCAGGGTTGATTGCCTCGCTCAGTGACCACGCGGCGTACGCTTCGCCTCGCCCTCGTCAGCGCCGCTCCCACCCCGGCGCTGCGGGCCGCGCGTTTCCCCGACGACGAGGGGCTCGACGCGGACGGTCTACGCCGCACCGCCGCCGCCGCCCGCACGCTCGCCGCGGGGCCGCTGGCCGCCGGCGCGCTGCCCGGACGCGCCCGGGTGCTCATCGACGACTCGGCCCGGGCCCGGCAGACCGCGCGTGTCCTTGGCCTGAGTGCCCGGGCCGGCGAGACCGGTGTGCGGGTGGAGACGGCCCTACGCGACCTGGACGTCGGCGACTGGCGCGGCCGGGAACTCAGCGAGATTCCCAGCGCCGACCTGCTGCGCTGGCATGAGGAGCCGACGATGGCCCCGCCCGGCGGCGAGTCACGCCAGGCCCTGGTCACACGGGTCAGCACCTGGCTGGACGGCCTCGCCGGCGAAGCGGAGCACGTCATCGCGGTGAGCCATCCCGCGATCGTGCGGGCCGTGCTGCTCACCGTCCTGCGCTGCCCGCCGGAGGTCTTCTGGCGCATCGACGTCGCCCCGCTGACCGCCACCCTGCTGCACCGGCGCGCCCCCCTCCCCGACGCCGCCGACGCCGCCGACGCCGCCGTCCACTGGACTCTCACCCACGCCTGCCGTCCGCTCTGAGCTTCTCGCCGGCCAGCCTCGGCCGGCGCCGATCAGCGGGTGGGCGGAAGAAACGGGATGATCGGCTCGGGAACCGCGGACCTGGCCGGGATGGCGGTTCCCGCCACGGCGGAGCCGAACGCGGTGACCGGGTGACTGGCATCCGGGTGGCTGGGGCCGGTGGCCGGGGAGGTCGTGGTGGTGAACAGGCCGGCGTGGGTGAGCTGGGGCAGGACGCCCTCGCCGAACCAGTAGAGCTCCTCCAGGTGCGGGTAACCGGACAGGACGAACTCGTCGATGCCCAGCGCCGCGTACTCGGCGATCCGGTCGGCGACCTCGCGGTGGCTACCGACCAGGGCGGTGCCCGCACCGCCGCGGACCAGACCGACACCGGCCCACAGGCTCGGCGCGATCTCCAGGGAACGCGGGTCACGCCAGGAACCGTCGCCGCGATGGCGTTCGTGCAGGGCGAGCATCCTGGCCTGGCCGGTGGACTCGCTGCGGGCAGGACCGGCCTAGGCCGCGGCGACGGGGCCGGCCGACCACCTTTCACGTCGTGGCGTCACGCGGTCATGGGGTCATGGACTGTCCGGTCAGAGCTGGCCGTGGCGGGGTGGGGGTGTTCCGGTGAGCAGCCAGCGGCCGATGTGCTGGACCTTCCAGCGGCTCGGATCGTGCAGGGTGTGGGTGCGCGCGTCGCGCCAGTGACGGTCGAGGCCAAGCGCCCCGGCGGCGCTGCGGGTGCCGCCGAGTTCGAACAGTTCGGACGCGGCGCGCACCGCGGCCCGGGCTCCGGCGACCTTCGCGACCGCGGTGGCGATCGAGGCGCGCGCCGTGGTCTCGTCGGTCGGGTCCAGGTCGGCGGTGTCGATGGCGACCGCGGCCTCGCGCAGCAGCGCCTGCGCCCCGCGGACGTCGATCTCCAGCTCACCGGCCTGTTGGACGAGCAGCGGGTCGTCGCTGGCGTGAGCCACCCCGGACTCGAACCACGGCCGGGCCCGGGCCACCTGGGCGACGGCGGCGTCCAGCGCGCCGCGGGCGAGACCGACGTCGAGGGCGGCGTGCAGCACCTGGGCGCGGGCGCCGTAGGTGGTGGGGCCGTCGAAGATCGAGGTGAAGGGGACGATCTGGTCGGCGTCGACGGCGACCTCGTCGAGATGGACGGTGCCGCTGGCCGTGGTGCGCTGGCCCATGGCGTCCCAGTCATCGTCGACCCGCACCCCCGGGGTGTCCCGGCGCAGGTAGATCAGCACCTTGCCCGGCGCGCCGTCCGGCGACTCCCCCGGCGCGCCGGGCGGCGGGCCGGCCAGCACGGCGCGCACGACCAGCCAGTGGGCGAACAGCGCGCCGGTGCAGTAGAACTTCTCGCCGGTCAGCAGGTAGCCGTCGCCGTCCGGGCGGGGCCGCAGGGTGGTGGCGTCCTCGGTGATGGTGCGCCCACCACGTTCGCTCTGCGCGTTGGCGAAGCGCCGACCGGCGAGGGCCTGCGCGAAGAACCGGCGCTGCTGGCCCTCCTCCCCCGCCCGGCGCAGCGCGTCGAGGAACACGAAGTGGCTGTGCGGGATCTGCGCCAGACTCGCGTCCGCGGTGGCCAGCGAGCGGAACACCTCGGTGAGGGTCGCCACCGACACGTCCGCCCCGCCGAACCGGGCGGGCACGCTGATCCCGAGCAGGCCGGACGCGGACAGCTCGTCGACCTGCTCGCGCGGCAGCACCCGCCCGGCATCCCGACCGCCGGCCCCGACCGCGAACCGCCGTGCGAGCTCCCGCGCCACCGCCACCGCCTCGTCGTCCCCGCGCAGTACGGGTACCGGCGGTGGTTCGGTCACGAGGGCGGACGGCTGTTCGGACACGGGTTCTCCCACAGGCGATGTTCGGTGGCGGGACTCAGCGGTACAGCGAGAACTGCGGGGCGCGGCGGTTGAGGGTCCAGTCGCCGACCTCGCGGGCCTTGTAGTCCACCGGGTCGTGGACGGTGTGTGTGCGCAGGTTGCGCCAGTGCCGGTCGAAACCGTAGGCGCTGGTCGTGGCCCGCGCACCCTGGATGTCGAACAGGCGACTGGCCGCGTCCAGGGAGACCTTCGTCGTCAGGTACTTCGCCTCGTAGATGGCGACGGCGGCTTCGGCCCGTTCATCCTCGGTCAGGGCGGGGCCGGTGTCGAGGGCGGCCTGCAACGCCGCGCCGGCCCGGTCGGCGAGCAGGGCGGCGGCGCGGATCTCGCTGCGCAGCTCCCCGACGGTACGCAGGATGTACGGGTCGTCGGTGGCCCGCTCGACACCGGAGCTCTCCCACGGTGCCGCGTGCTGGCGCACCCAGTCGAGCGCCTCGTCGAGGGCACCCTCGGCGGTACCGAGGTAGAAGTTGACGAACGCCAGCTGCCAGTGCGGGGTGACCAGTGTCTGGTAGGCCGAGGGGACCCGTCCGGTCAGCGGATCATCGCCGAGCAGCTCGGCGCGTTCGACCCGGACGTCCTCGAACACGACGCCGCCGGAGTCGGTGAGCCGCTGGCCGATGTTGTCCCAGTCGCCGAGAGCCCGAAAACCCGGCCGACCGGCGGGCAGCGAGACGAACACCAGGTCGCCGTCGAGGACGGCGGTGACGGAGAGCTGGTCACCGAGGCTCGCCCCGGAGGCGAACGAGCGGCGACCGCTCAGCCGGAACCCGTCGCCGTCGCGGGTCAGCACCAGCTCCGAGCCGCCGCGCGGGTTCTGCACACCGCCCCAGAACAGCTTCTCGACGCCGTTGCGCCGCGACTGGGCGTCGGCCTGCGCCGGTGTGCCGAACAGCGGCGCGATGCGGGTCTGGGCGTAGTGGTAGCCGAGCAGGTGCGCGATCGAGGTGTCACCGCGGGCGATCCGCCGGGTCAGCTGGGAGGCCTGGGCGTAGTTCAGCCCGTCGCCGCCATGGGCGACCGGCTCCTGCACCTGGAGCAGGTCAGCCGCCCGCAGCAGTTCGACCTCGGGCCGTGGGGTGCGGTTCGCCCGATCCCGTTCGGCGGCGGTGGCGCGCAGCTGCGCGGCGGCCTGGTCGGCACGGCGCAGCGCGGCGGCGAAGCGGGCGGCATTGTCGGCGCCGACCTCCGTTCCCGGCTGCGGTATGGACGTCGTCTCCGAGACGGACGTTTCCGGGGTGGCGGCGGGGCGCTGGTCGGTGTGCGGCGACATGGGATTCCTCCTGGCGAGATGCGGCTGGTCGGAGCTCGGCGGCGAACGGGCGCAGCGATACGGCGTGCTGGGACACAGGGCGCTGTCGGTGCGGCGGAAGTCGACGTGTCGACGTCGCACCAGCCGCCCGCGTCGACGCAGCGCCGGAGCTGACGGCACC
>NZ_CADCWS010000114.1 GCF_902806475.1 Candidatus Frankia nodulisporulans | reverse complement strand
CTAACCCACGATCAAAGCGCTACCTGACCAGTTACGGTCAAGCTTACCTTGTGAAGGGCTCTGCTGGCGCCTGTGGAGTCATCTCGGCCCGGCGTGCTGCGAATTCCTTATCCATGTGATTTGCTGATGTCGACAGAGGCGCGTGTCCGCTGCCCTCCCTCGGTCTGTATCGCTGTCGTCGCAGATCGTTGGGATGCGTGCGGGGCGCGCCACGTCCGTGCGAGCTGGTCCCCATCGTGACGATGCGGGCCGGTCGTCCGGTCGAAGCGGTGGGCGGAAGGATGTGGAACTAATGGCGACCCGTGGGGACGCTGAAATTATCGAAGTACTGAACAGCGTGCTGACGAACGAGCTGACGACGATCAACCAGTACTTCCTGCACAGCCGGATGCAGCGTAACTGGGGCTACCGTCGGATCTCGGAGCACTATTATCACGAATCCATCGACGAGATGAAGCACGCCGACCGTCTCATCGAGCGTGTCCTTTATCTCGGCGGCCTGCCGAACCTGCAGCGGCTGCACACCCTGCGTATCGGGGAGACCGTGCCCGAGCAGCTCGAGATCGACCGCAGCGGCGAGTTCGAGAACGTCGAGGTGCTTCGGCGTGGCGTCGAGCTCGGCCGCGAGCGTGGCGACATCGGCTCGGCTGTGCTGCTCGAGGAGATCCTGGTCTCCGAGGAAGAGCACATCGACTGGCTGGACGCGCAGCTCGAGCTGATCTCCCAGCTCGGTGCCGCCAACTACCTGAGCCAGCAGATCCACGAGGACGACTGAGCCAGCGCGGCCGTCGCCACCCCACGGCGGCCCCGCGGCCGGTCGCGGAGTCGGTCCCCGTCCGGGGTGCGGCTCGTCGGGTCGCGGGTAGCGGGGAGGGGACGACCGCGGGTGGGCGGCGGGGCGTGGGTGCCGATCGGCGGCGGGGGGAACGGGGGCGCCGGGCCGTGGTGTGCGGCGCCCCCGGGGACGTCCCAGTATGCGAGAAGCGCGTTTTCCGGACTGCTCCATTTTCGTCACACACTGTTATTTCCGATGGTTGCTCGACGTTTTGTGGGCAGCTCGTCCGGGTTGAAGCCGGCTGTGGCGCTGCAGGATCGATCCTGGGGGCGATAGGGTTCACCCCGGAGGTTCGCTGTACCTGGCGCCGGGGTCCATCCATGGCCTTCCTGGCAGCGGGCCGGAGGGGAGCAGCGGATGATTACTATCCGGTCCCGTCCGGTCGGCTTGTCCGGGGCGGCGGCCGTCGGCGCCGTCGAACCCCCCAGCTGAACCGTCGGGTGCCCCTGGACAGGGGCCCCAGTCGAATCCCTCGCGAACGGAAAGGACCGTGCTCTGGTGGCTACGTACACTCTGCCGGACCTGAAGTACGACTACGGCGCACTCGAACCGTCCATCAGCGGGCAGATCGTCGAACTGCACCACGACAAGCACCACGCGACCTACGTCAAGGCTGCCAACGACACCCTTGACAAGATCGCTGAGGCTCGGGACAAGGGCGACTTCGGGGCGATCGTCGGCCTGGAGAAGACGCTGGCCTTCAACCTCTCGGGCCACATTCTGCACTCCATCTACTGGGAGAACCTCTCCCCGGACGGTGGCGACAAGCCCGACGGCGCGCTGGGCGAGGCCATTGCCACCGACTTCGGCTCGTTCGACGCCTTCAAGGCGCAGCTGACCGCGGCGACGACGACCGTTCAGGGCTCGGGCTGGGGCGTGCTCGCCTACGACCCGACCGGCGACCGGCTGCTCGTCGAGCAGGTCTACGACCACCAGAGCAACGTGGGCATCGGCAACCCGGCGCTGCTGGTGTTCGACGCCTGGGAGCACGCCTGGTACCTGCAGTACAAGAACGTCAAGGTCGACTACGCGGCCGCGCTGTGGAACATCGTCAACTGGGCGGATGTCTCCGCGCGCTACGCGAAGGCCAAGGGCCTCGGCGCCTGAGCGCAGGCGTCGTCCACGGATGTCCGTGGCATCGGCCCGTCCGGTCATCCGGGCGGGCCGTCGTCGTCCGCGGCCACGGGTCGTCGTCCGCGGCCAGGGGGTGGACTGGCGTCCCGGCAACCCTGAGGCACTGTCGGTCAGCGGACCCACTCGCGTGCCGTTACCCCTTTCGGATGGCCGACGCGCCGTCCTACGCTGGGGGCATGCTGCTGAGCGTGGTCCTGCTGTGACGACTCACCGAGTCCCGCGGCTGCCACGTCGGCGTCCCTGACCTGACGGGTCGCCGTGGCCCGGCGGCCCGTCCCCTGCGAGAGAGACGGAGGCGCCGATGACGTCGCCCCTGCATCCGACGCTGCCCGCCCCGGCGATCATCCAGGCCCCACCCGTGGGAGCCCGCGGCCCGATCGCCTGTCCCCCTGTCCCCCTGGCGCTGGCCGTCCCGCCCACGCTGCCCGTCTCCCCTGAGACACCTGTCCCACCCGTCCCGTCTGTCTCACCCGTGCCGCCCGTCCCACCTGGGCCGCGGGTGCCCCGAATGGAGGAGACCGGACCCGCCGGTGTGTGGCCCGGTCCGGCGCGGTCCCCGTCCGGGGGTGTCGCCGTGGTGCGCCGGGAGGTCCGCTCCGTGCTCGCGGCGCTGCCGGGCCGCGGCCAGAACGCCCGCGACTTCGACGCGCTCACCGAGCGGCTGGCCCTCGACGGTCACCAGCTCGTCGTCGTGACCAACGGTGCCGTGCGGATACCCGCGGTCGTCGAGACCCGGATGCCCGGTGTGCCGTTCGTGCTGCTGGGCGCCGACACCGGCGCGTTGGCGGCGCTGGCGATGGTCGGTTCACCGGCGGTCCGCCCGGACGGTCTGGTGCTGCTCGGGCTGCCCTCGCTGCACACGGCGGTGGCCGAGCAGCCCATCGTCGAATCCCTGCCGCGGGCCCTGCCGGACCTGCCGATCCTGCTGCTGCACGGCGGCGCGGACGAGGTGAGCCCGCTCCCGCTGGTCCGCATGGTCACCAGGACCGCGCCGCGCACCGAACTCGCCGTCGTCGCCGGCGGCCATGATCCCCTGGTCGGTCCGGGTCGGCGCAGCGTCGCCGCCCGCACGGTGCTGTTCCTCGAGGGCCTGCTGGCGGCCGGTCAGGGCAGCAGGTAGCCGCGGCGCACCGCGTCGTCCAGCATCGCCTGGACGTATCCCCACAGCGCCGGGGAACCCTGCTCGATCACATCCCGGTGGGCCAGGACGTCCGCGCGGCGCACGCCGTGCGGACGCCAGGTGCTCCCACCGGTGTAGAAGTTCAGCAGCAACGGCTGGACGCGGTCGAGGGAACGGGCGAACCGGGCCTCGGCGGTGTGCCGCTGCTCGAACTCCTCCCACAGCGCCCGCAGCTGTCCGGCCTGGTCGGCGGGTAGCTGCGGGAACAGCCGGTCGGCGGCGGCACGTTCGCGCTGTTCCTGTTCGGCGAGCGCCTGGACGTCGTAGACGAACGTGTCACCGGCGTAGATCTCCACGAGGTCGTGGACGAGCAGCATCCGCAGCACCCGGGCCTGGTCGACGTCCGCCGCCGCGTACTCGCCGAGCACGACGGCGAGCATCGCCAGATGCCAGGAGTGTTCGGCGTCGTTCTCCCGGCGGGACAGGTCGATCAGGTTGCTGCGCCGCAGCACCGTCTTGAGCTTGTCGATCTCCACCAGGAACGCGATCTGACGCGCCAGCCGGCCGTCGGTGATCCCCGCCGGCGGCTCGGTCGGCGTCGGTTCGACCCGTGGCGGCGGTGACCCGGCCGGCGGTGACCCGGCCGCGGGGGTGGATGCTCGGACGCGGATGTGCTCATCCCTGCGACACTACGGAGAATCCGCCGGCGGGGGCGCGGAGTAGGACAGTAACGGCCGAACGGTCGCGCGTGGTAACCGGGGTGCCTCCTGATGCGTACGCTCGGTAAGCGTGACGGGTGTGGTGTCGCCGCCGGACCACGGTCCGGACGCGCGGGTGCGATCGAGGGTGCGATCGCGCGGCGCGGCGCCCCTCGTCCCACGACGCTTTCGTCCGGGTCTGGATCCGCGTCGGTCCGCGGCGGGTCTGGCGCGGCTGGCCCGGGTGGCCGCCGGACGCTGTGACGCCGAGGTTCTCCTGGTGGGGCTGCTCGCGCTGCTGGTCCTCGTGCTGGGCCTGTTCGGCGTCACGCTGCGGGGCGTGGTCGCGCACCGGCTGGCGGCCACCGACGATCTGCTCACCCGGCAGGGCCGGGCGCTGGCCACCGCCCAGGACCTGCGTGCGGCGCTGTCCCAGGCGGACGCGGCGGCGGCGGCCGAGGTGTTCGCACCGGTGGAACTGCTCGTCGACCGGGAGGCCCCGGCCGCGCAGCAGCGACAGCGCTACGACACCGTCAAGTCGGACGTGTCGTTCGAGACGAGTGTGGCCGCCTCGGCGCGGGGCGTCCTGGACCTTCGCCGCCTCGACCCCAAACTGTGCCCGCAGGACGTCGGTGACCGGCTGGTGGCCGGGGCGGTGGATCCCGGTGCCGATCTCGGGCAGAGCACCGATGGCGGTGGCCCGCCCGGGGCGGGTCCGGGTCCGGGCGGCCAGTCCGGAGGGCTCGAACCGCCCTGGTCGGACGCCCCACCCGCCCCACCACACCCGGCCGGCCCGGGCACCGTGACCTCCGATGGTTCCGTGGCGGGGTCGGCGGGTTCCGCGGGCTCGGTGGGATCGGCGGGTTCTGGGGCGTCCGGTGGTGCTGGTTCGTCCGGCCGGGCCATCGTGGGTGAGGGCACGGCCGTGGGCGGGAGCGCCGCGGCGGGTCCGACGTCCTGCCCGTTGGATCTGCTGGCGCAGGAGATCCCGGTCTACAACGGGATGGTCGAGCGGGCGCGGGCGAACAACCGGGCCGGGCTGTCCATCGGGGAGGCCAACCTGCGGGCCGCGTCCACGATGATGCGCGCCGAGATCCTGCCCGCCACCGAGATCCTGGTCGCCCGGTACGCCGCCGCGGTGGACCGGGGCTATCAGGACGCGACCGGCTCCCGCGGCGAGTGGGCGGTGGTGCTGACCGCCGCCGTCGCCCTGGGGGTGCTGGTCGGCGTCCAGGTGCTGCTGGTCCGGCGGACCAACCGGCTGGTCAACCCGGGGCTGCTGGTCGCCACCGGCGCGGTCCTGGCGGCGGTGACCTGGACGGCGGTGGCGTTCGGTAGCCAGCAGTCCAGGCTGGACACCGCCCGTGACGTGAGTTACCGGCCGATGACGTTGCTGGCCCGGTCGAAGGCGTTGGCGTTGGAGGCCCGGGTCGACGAGAACCTGTCACTGGCGGCGTTGGGTAACGGGCTGCGTTTCGACGAGCACTTCGCCTGGGTGGCCCGGGGGCTGGGTTTCGACCCGTCCGGCGATCGGCTGCCGCCCGAACCGGTGACCCGCCGTGGGTCCCTGGTCGTCGCCCTGGACGCGCCCGCCGGCGCGGGCCTGCCGGCCGACCTCGAGGAGAACCTGCGGGCCTGGCTGCGCATCCACGAGTCGGTGGTGCGGCTGTTGGCGTCGTCGCCCGATTCGGTGGTCGCGGCCGCCCGTGGCCCCGGTGACACCGGTCCGACGGCGGGCGATCCTCGCTCGTCCGACGCGTTCGGGGCGGCGGTCACCCGCACGCTCGGCCCGGGCACCGCCGCGTTCACCCGGCTGCTGGACAGCCTCGACACGGCGGTGGACACCGCCCGCGGTCGGTTCGACACCGAGGTCCACCGGGCCAGCGCGCAACTGCGTGGACTGCGGCTGGCCGGCCCGGCGCTGGTCCTGGCCGCGATCATCGCTGCGGTCGCCGGCCTGTGGCCCCGCCTGCGGGAGTTCCTGTGAGCGCCCCGTCCGAGGCCCCGCCGATCGCCCCGTCCGGCGACACCTCGCGGCGGCGGCGGCCGGCCCGTGCCCGGGTTCCCGCCGGACGGGTGCCGCTGACGGTCCTGCTGATGCTGGTCCTGGGCCTGGCGGGCTGCGGCACGGCCCGCAGCCCGCTGCCGATCGAGGCCGGACCGCTACCCGCCTCACCCGCGCCGGCCGGTCCGGACGAACAGATGGGGCCCCCCGACCCGGGCGGCCCCGGCCCAGCCTCCGGTGCCGACACGGGCACGGGCGGCGGTGCGGGCGCGGACGGGGGTGCGACGCGGCCGGATGGCACCTGCCAGGCGGACGGACGTCCCGTGCGTTCCAGCGAACCGCCGCTGACCCCGCTGCCACCCCCAGGTCGGATGCCGGCCGGCAGCCGGCTGCGCACGATCGCACGCGATCGCGGTTACCTGCGGATCGGGATCGTGACCGACGCGCCGCCGGCAGGGCTGATGAACTGGCGCACGCTGCGACTGGAGGGCTTCGACGTGGGGATCGCCCGGGCCGTCGCCGCGGCGGTCTTCGGGCCGACCGACGTGGACAGCCACATCCAGTTCCGGGCGGTGACCACCACCGACCGGGAGGATCTGCTGCGCTCGAACATGGTCGACATGCTGGTCGCGACGATGACCATCACCTGCGAACGCAAACGGCAGGTGCGTTTCTCCAGCGTCTACTACGAGGCCACGCTGCGGTTGCTGGTGCGCCAGGACTCCGGCATCACCGGTCTGGCGGCCCTCGCCGGGCGTCCGGTGTGCACGTCGGCGGGCAGCACCGCGGGGGAGAAGCTCACCCGCCGCCCACCGGCGCAGGCCCCGAAGGTGGTGACGCTGCCCCGCATCGCCGACTGCCTGGTCGCCCTGCAGTACGGCGACGTCGACGCCATCGTCGGCGACGACGTGCTGCTGGCCGGCCTCGCCGCCCAGGATCCCTACACCACGGTGCTCGGCCCGGAGGCGTTCGGCCCCGCCTTCGCCGCCGACGGGGGACTCGACGAGCCCTACGGCATCGCGATGCCGATCACCGGGGACTCCGCCGACGACGACCTGTTCGTCTCCTTCGTCAACGGTGTCCTGCGCTCCATCATGGTGGACGGGACGTGGTCCCAGCTCTACGACGAATGGCTGCGCCCGGGCCTGCGGGTCGCCGGGCAGCCGCCCCTGGCCGGCCTTGGCGCCGCCGCGCGCTGACCGGCGGATCAGCGCAGGGTGCGGGGGCGGGCGCGGTTGGCCTGGTCCACCAGCCGGACGCGGCCGGCCCGGTCGGAGGTGAGCCGGGCCATCTCCCGGTAGGTGCGTTCCAACCCGAACCGCAGCTCCCGTTCGGTCATCGGACCTCCCAGCAGCAGCGGTGGGTCGGGCCGCCCGCCGCCAGGTCCGCGTCCACCGTCGTCGCCGCCGATCAGACCGGCGGCGAGCAGGTCCAGGGCGCCGAGGTAGAGGTCGCGGCACAGCTCGGCGCGGCGCCGTTCACCGAGGTCGAGCAGCGGGTCGGTGAGCATCGTCGCGGCCCGGGTCAGCGCCGCCTGACCGGCTCCCGGCGTGTCGTCCGCGGCGGCCTGGGCCACCAGCACCTCGATCATCCGCACCCGGGACGCCGTGTAGGCGAACGACGACCGCGGCACCCGCAGGTAGGCGTCGAGGCGTCCCTGAGGGTCGGTGCGGCAGCGCGCCAGGCCGAACGCCGCGCTGGTCACGCCCGGGTCGATGGCGGACACGATGTCGAACAGGTCGGCGGCGCGCAGCCGGGCCGCGTCCGCCTGGGAGGCGCCGGCCGTCCGAGGGTCACCGGTCGCCCGGGGGGTGAGCGCGTCTCGTCCGATGGGTTCGGGTCCGTCGAGGGCGGCGGCCCGTTCGGCGACCTGGTCCTGGGCCATCGCGAGGGCGAGGCGGGGGGCGAGCTCGCCCGGTACCTGCGAGAAGACCAGGTCGAACGCGGCCACGGCCCGGTCGGGCTGGCCGCCGACGAGGGCGGCGACACCGCGGTACCAGTCGACCCGCCACTCCAGCGGGGCGACCCGGGCGGCCTCGTCCAGCACGCGGGCGGTCTGCGCCAACGCCCCGGCGCGGATCGTGGCGCGGGCCAGGCACAACCGGACCTCGGTGGTCACCGGGACGATCGCCGCGAGCCGGGCGGCGTGCGCCGCGGGCTCCTCGTCGGGACCGGCGGCCAGCGCCGGCGCGTGCGGGTCGTCCGGGTCGACACGCAGATCCGGCAGCACCTCGAAGGCGGCCGGTGCGAGCCCCGGTCCCGCCTCGCCGGTGGGATGGCCGGCGGCGTCGAACCACCTGCTGGCCAGCGGCGGGACGGGTCCCTCGGTGCGGGCGACGATCTCGTAGAGGACACCGACCAGCTCGTCCGCCAGTTCGGTGACACTCTGGAACCGCCGGTCGGGATCGGTCGCGGTGGCCCGGCGCAGCAACCGGTCCAGCGACTCGAACTGGCGCAGCGGCTGGTGGGCCCGGCGGGGCGGCATCGTGTGCCGGTAGGCGTCGACGAAACCGGCGAACCGGCCAAGGACGAGGCGGGCCAGGGTGCGCGCGACCGCGAAGACATCGGTGGTGATCGTGGGAGCGCACCGGACGATGCCCGCGGGACGTTCCCCGTCGTCGTCGAGCTCCGGTGCGCGGTAACCCGGAGTGGACAGGTACCCGGAGACCCGGTCGTCGAGCCGGCGGGCACCACCCAGATCGATCAGCTTCACCCCGGACGCGGTGATCATCACGTTGTCCGGCTTGAAGTCGCAGTAGACGAGCCCCATCCGGTGCAGATGCCCGAGGGCCGGCAGCACCCGCAGCAGATAGCGCAGCACGTCCGCCACCACCGGCCGCCCCGCCGCACCCGTACCCGGGTACGCCCCTGGCTGCCCGCCCAGGCCCGCCCGGGCCTGCTCCGCCCGGGCCTGCTCCGCGTGGGCGGCATCGGCCATGGCGGCGAGCGAGATGCCAGGCACGTACTCCATGACGATGTAGTCCTCGCCGGCGTGCGCGACGTAGTCGAGAATTTTCACGATGCTCGGATGGGAGACGGTGGTGAGAATGCGTCGTTCGCCCTCGGCGACGCGCCGCGCCTCCGGGTTCGCCGCGTCCAGCAGTCCTTTGAGGACCACCCAGGCCTGCACGCCGTCGCCGCCGAGATTGTCGTCGGTGGCGGCATACACCCAGCCGAGTCCGCCATGAGCGATGACGCCATGCACGGTGTAACGGCCGACCCGTTCGCCGGGGCGAAGTTTCACGGTGAACGAATAGCGATGGCCGCATTCTCCGCAGGCACCTTCGAGGGCGGCCGCCCCCGATCCTTCCGGTTGGGCGACCGGACGTGCGCAGCCGGCGCACTCGCGTAGCGAGGGAGGCACTCTGGGTGCTTCCAGGAGGGTGGGTCCGGCGCCGGTGCGCCCGGTGACCCGGCGCGGCAGCCGCAGTGGGTCGCGGGGGGCGCCCCGGGCCGGCCAGCCCCGCGGGGTGCTTCTGGACCGGGGCGCGGGAACCGCCGGTGCCTGCGCCCCCCCCGCGGCTTCCCCCACACCCGGACGGCCAGGGCTTGCGGTACCGAGTGGGCTGGCGGCACCGTCGGGATGGGCCTGATCGTGCTGGCTGATGGCAGGGCCTGGCGAGGGGGCGTCGGGGTCGCCGGGGCGGTTGAGGAGCGGACGCAGATCGCTGTCGCTGTCGCCGTCGCCGTCGTCACCGGGGCGCGGGGAGCCGGTGAATCGCGCCCGGGCGGGTTCGGTCGGTTCGAACGGGTCGCCCGGCTGCGTGGCACCCTGCTCGACCACCTGCGACCTCCGTCCCACCATCCCGCCGCGCCGACGCGCCGGCCCACATACGCCGCCACCCGCGCCACCTGACGCCGATCATCACGCCGGGTAGGCGGACGGTTTCTCGGTGACAGCATGGCACGGGTGGCGTGGTGTGGCGAGGCGTCGCTGGTGCTGGTGGCGCTGGTCGTGGGGGCGGCGGGTGGCCACCGGCCCGGATGCGGTGGGCTGGCCCGCCGCCGCGAGACCGCGCCCGTCGGTCAGTGGCGGACCAGGCGACGACCGGCGACGGCCCGGTAGATCAGCAGAGCCGCGATCGCGCCGAGCACGGAGCCGATGAAGCCCGACGGCTGGAAGGCGCCCTCGCTGAGGTCATGACCGAACAGGATGTAGCCAAGAAAACCGCCGATGAAGGAACCGACGATTCCAAGGCCGATCGTGGCCGGAATTCCCATCGGGTCACGACCGGGGACGAGAAGGCGGGCGACAGCGCCGGCGAGAAGACCGAGAACAATGAAGCTGATGATGAACCAGAGCACGGGAACCTCCATAGGTACAGGCGGGGCCGGCGGCGGCCAGGAGCGCCGCTTTCCAGTTCGCCGGGCTGATCGAGGAGGGATATCCCCGGTGCCGACCCCGTCAAACGGCCCGTTTCGGTAAAGGTTCCCCATCCCGGAGAGGTCAGGAAAGTCGGCCCTTTTGGTCAGCCCCGCCCGGTGGTTCGTCCGGTGGCGTCGGCGAAGGCGGCGCCGAGCCGGTCGAGGCCCTCGGCGACGCGCCGCGGGGAGTGCGTGGTGAACGACAGCCGCAGCGTGCGCGGGTCGGCGGCACCGGGATAGAAGGCCGCGCCCGGCACATAGGCGACCCGCTGGGCCAGGGCCGCCGGCAGCAGCGCGGTGGCGTCCAGACCGGCGGGCAGGCGCACCCAGACGAACATCCCGCCCGCGGGCCGGTTCCAGTGGCTGCCGGTGGGCAGTGCCGCGGGCAGCCCGGCCAGCAACGCGTCGAGCCGCTCGCGGTAGGCGGCGCACATGAGCGCGATCCGCGCGTCCGGGTCCGCGGTGGTGAGGTAACGCGCGGCCGCCGCCTGGTCGACGGTGGACGTGTGCAGGTCCGTGGCCTGCTTGGCGATCACACAGGCCCGTCGTAGCGCCGCCGGTGCCCGCAGCCAGCCCAGCCGCATACCCGGGGCCATGGTCTTGGACAGACTGCCGAGCAGCACCGTGCGATCGCCTGCCGCGGCCAGGCCCGCGATCCACGGCTGCGGCTGACCGGAAAGGCGCAGCTCACCGTACGGATCGTCCTCGATGATCCACATTCCGCGCCGGGCCGCGATCTCGGCGACGGCGTGCCGGCGCGCGGCGGACATCGTGCGTCCCGTGGGGTTCTGGAAGTTGGGCACCAGGTAGAGCAGCCGCGGCCGGTGCTGACCGACGATCTTCTCGAGGTCGTCGGGCCGCACACCGTCGTCGTCGGTGGGGACCGCGACGACCCGGGCGCCCGCCAGATCGAAGGCCTGCAACGCGGCCAGATAGGTCGGTTCCTCGACCACCACCGTGTCACCGGGATCGAGCAGCGCGGCGGTGAGCAGCGCCAGCGCCTGCTGTGAACCGGAGGTGATCACCAGATCGTCGGCCTCGGTCCCGAGGCCCCGCCGGGTCAGCCGGTCGGCGAGCACGGCACGCAGCGCCGGGTCACCCTCGCTCGTCGAGTACTGCAGCACCTCCCGGGGCCGTTCGATGAGCACCTCGGCGTAGGACCGGCGCAGCCCCTCGGCGTCGAACAGCTCGGGGGCGGGCAGCCCGCCGGCGAACGAGATCAGCTCCGGGTCGGCGGTGAGCGCGAGCAGGTCACGCACGGGGGAGGTGCGCAGCCGACTGGCCCGCGCGGCGAGCGCGACGGGCGCGGCGACCGTGGGGCTGGTGGCTGTGGGGCTGGTGGCGGTGGCGCTCACGGCGGCGGGGCTGACGATGCTCATGTGACTGACGGTGGCTCCCACTCTGCGACTGGGCGGCGAGGATGTCGCCGCGATGACACGTCGCCTCGACGATCCCGCGATCCAGACGTCCCGAGGTATGGGACCATGTTCTCATATCCTGGGGACGATCACGGTTGGCCTGATCGCGGCTGGTCTGACCATGGCTGGCCGGCTGGCGGGGCGCGATCCGGGGTGGCGGATGCCCGTCCGGCCGTGCCGTCCGGCTGGCCCGTCCGATGATGGTGGCCTGGTGAGAGCAACGGCGCACCCGGGTGGCGGCGGACGCCCCGCGGGGCGTGGGAACATCACGGGCAGGGCTGTCGCGCGGGCAGCCCGCCAGAGTCCGGGACGCGGCCACCGCGTGCCTCCCGGCAGGGCTGGCAGCCGACGTACGGTGGCAGACGGAGGGGTGGTGAGCCCGTGGTCGCCCCGGTGGCACCGCCGCGCGGTGAGGGCCGGCGTACCGGCCGACGTCCGGCGACGAACGCGGCCGAACTCGAACGCCTCGCGCTGCACCTGTTCACCGAGCGCGGTTTCGACGAGACGACGGTGGACGACATCGCCCGCGAGGCCGGTATCGGCCGGCGCACGTTCTTCCGCTACTTCGCGTCCAAGAACGATCTCGCCTGGGGCAACTTCGACGCGCACCTGGTCGTGATGCGCACGGCCCTGGCCGAGGCGGCACCGGACGCGCCCGCGCTGGACGTCCTGCGTCACGCGATCCTGGAGTTCAACACCTACCCGCCAGCCGAGGGTGTCTGGCTGCGTCGGCGGATGGCCCTGATCCTGCGTACCCCCACCTTGCAGGCCCACTCGACGCTGCGCTTCGCCAGCTGGCGCGACGTGGTCGCCGAGTTCGTCGCCGGACGGACGGGCCAGCCCGAGAGCGCCCTCATCCCGCAGTCGGTGGCCGCCGCGCATCTGGGTGTCGCCGTGACCGCCTACGAGCAGTGGCTGCGTACCGACGACGCCGACCTGGTCATCATCCTCGACGAGGCCCTGCGCCTCCTGGCCACCGGCTTCGCCCTGCTCTGACCCGCGCCCCTCCTCCCTGCCGACCCGC
>NZ_CADCWS010000113.1 GCF_902806475.1 Candidatus Frankia nodulisporulans | reverse complement strand
CTCGTACCCTAGATTCTCCCGCGTACCAGGACAGGCCGCGCGCAGGACCGATGTCGCCTTCGAGTAGTCCTTCAAGTAGACGCCCCTGGAGGGCATCCGAGCAGGTCAGAGGCATGATCAAAACTTCAAGTAGGTTTCGAGTAGCCGTCGGAGCACGACGCGACCATGATCCGATATCCCGACGGACACCACGAACGCCCACATAATCGATCTTGAAAGCTCATGGTCCCGCGCCATGTGATCGCCTGCATGGCTTCATGGGAGGCACTGTCCAACCCGTCCGGGACGGACTTTTCCTGTGTGGCGCGACGGCCGGATCCGGCCCGCTCAGACCGAGGTGCGGGCGGATGGGGTGAGGACGGCGCGGATCATCGGAACCTGCAGCGGCAGGCGTGCCCAGGCCAGGGTCGCCAGGGCGATGTCCCGCCGCTGGCCACCGCCCCGCCGGGCCCGAGCGGTGGCGTCCAGCGCCATCTGTAGGTTTCCCGGCCACACCCCGAGAAGCAGCGCGGCGCTCGCCCGGCCGGCCCAGGCCGCGTCGGCCGCGAGCCCCGCGGCGCAGGCCAGCTCGGCCACGCCGCTGACCAGCACGATCTCCCGGGGCCACGGCAGCGCACGGGGGATCAACGGCATGAACCAGGCGGGTCGCACGATATGCACGACCCCGCTGGCCAGGAACGCTCCCGCCACAAGCCGCGAACTCGGTCTGGCCAGGCGCGCTCGGCTCGTCATGAACATATCGAACCATCCGGCGGCGTCACCGTCTCCCTGCCGTGCCCGAAAAGGCCGAGGTGGCCCGTTCAGCGTGCGCGCCAGAAACGGTTTTCGCATACGCGTCCGCGAGCGGGTCATGCGGAGCGCGCCATGCCGGGCACGTCGTCGCCGGCTATGCCACGGCCGGGATGACGACCACCGGGCACGGAGCGTGGTGCAGGCACTGGTGTGTGACCGAACCGAGCAGCAGTTCGGCGAAGCCGCCGTGCCCCCGGGACCCGACGACAAGCAGCTGGGCATCCTCGGTGGCCGTCAGCAGCGCGTGGGTGGCGCCATCGGTGACCAGCATGTCCTCGACGGTGAGGGTGCCACGTTGCGCGATTCCCGCGTCCAGGCAGGCATCGAGCACCGAGCGGGCGGCCTTCTCCGAGGCCTCGAAGTCCACACCCACGTAGACGGCGGGGTAACCCACCGGCACCGGCGCCCAGGCCTGCACCACCCGCAGCACCGCACCACGCAGGCGGGCCTCCCCCGCGGCCCAGCGCAGCGCCTCGATCGACGTGGGCGAACCGTCCACGCCCACGACGACCGGCCCGTTCGTCCGCGACTGATCAGCGCGGACCACGACGACCGGCGTGGTCGACCGGTGCACGCAGGCGGCCGAGACCGAGCCCATCAGGAGCCGGGGCAACCGGCTCGCCCCGTGCCTGCCGACCACCAGGAGATCGGCGGTGCCCGCGGCGGCGAGGAGAGCGTCCGGCGCATGACGTGATTCCACCCGTTCCACCACCGGTACCGGGCATCGCGGGTCGGTCGCGTTATGGATGGCCGTCTCCAGGACCCGCCTCGCGGTGGTCTCGGTCTCGTGCTGACCGGAGCCGACACTCATCGTGACGACGGAGGCCGGTGAGTGCTTCGGTGACCAGGCCAGCAGGGCGGTCACCGTGGTGCCACGCGTCCGTGCCTCCCGCATGGCCCACCGCAGTGCCTGCTCGGCTTCGATCGAGCCGTCCACTCCGACCACGATTCCGCTCATCGCCCGCCTCCGTCGTGTCGAGATCTCTGCCGTGTCGGACACAGCGTCGTCTCGCCACGACCGCCGATCGAGGGCTGTGCGGCAATACCGGCCGGGTCGCTGGACCCTGTTCTTCCGTACCAAGGGCTCGTTGTCAGCCCGTACGACCAAGGGCTCGTTGTCAGCCCGCACGCGAACAACGAACGGGAAATTTCACCTTTCCGACCTGAATTATGGGACAAAAAACGAAGATCCGTAATATGTGGATCTGACTGCGGGCGCCCCGACCGCGTGCGGTGGCGCGGGCGCTCCGAGACGGGCCGAGCGACCTGGACAGGAGGGACGATCGACCCCGAAAAGACAGCCCAAGGAAAGAAGTCCGCCCCCATCTCAGTGGGAATACTGAACGTGTCCGGACAGACGACATCGGGTGGCGGGCCGACCGGAATGTGCCTGCCGCGGCAGTGATGGGAGCACGTCCATGGTGACCAGCACGACGACGATGTCCGCGGACCTGGCCAGGTCCGCGGTGGAAACCGCCATCCTGGCGCCCTCGATCCACAACTCCCAGCCGTGGCGTTGGCGCCTTCGGGACGGTGTTCTCGAACTCCGCGCGGACCTCACCCGCGCGACCCCGGTCGCCGACCCCGACCACCGCCAGCTGGTGATGAGCTGCGGCGCGGCACTGTTCCACGCCTGGGTGTCGCTGCGGGCGGCCGGGCTCGCGGTACAGATCGACGAGCTGCCGGACGGCCCTGACATCACCCACGGGCGTCTGGCCACCCTGCGGGTCATCGGCACGAGCGCACCCGCTCCGGGGGATCTCGCCCTTGCCTCGGCGGTCCACCACCGTCACACCGACCGACGGCCTTTCGACCCGGCTGACCTGCCCGCCGAGGTGGTCCACGGGCTACGCCGGGCGGCCGAGGAGGAAGGCGGCTGGCTGGACTCGCTGGCCAGCCGGGAGGCCCGGGTGGAGCTGTCGGTGGTGCTCGCCCACGCGGACTGGATCGAGACCCACAACCCGGCCTACCAGGCCGAGCTGCTCCACTGGAGCCGCACCGACCCGGACGCGACCGACGGTGTCCCCCGCGGTGTGGTGGTGGGCAGCGAGGAGCCACGCCAGTCGGAGTTCTCCCTGCGTGACTTCGACGTGATCGGCGAGGCCGGTCAGCAGCTGCGCGAACCCCGGGTCGAACGCCCCGGCGTGCTCGTGCTCGGCACCGACGGGGACGATCCGGAGAGCTGGCTGCACGCCGGGCGGGCGTTGGCCCGGGTCCTGGTCGTCGCGACCGCCGCGGGTCTGGCCGCCTCCCCCCTTGGTCAGGCGATCGACCTCGAGTCCACCCGCGCCCTGGTCCGCGAGGCCACCGGCGGGATGGGAACGGCCCAGATGATCCTCCGCATCGGCTACCCGGACTCCGCCGCGCAGCCGCTGCCGCCGACCCGGCGCCGTCCGGTCACCGAGGTGCTCGACCTCGCCGATCAGGCACCGGCCTGACCGACGCACCTCATCCGGTGGCACCGGTAGGACGAGAGTAAAAAGCGACCAGGACGATCACTCGACCTGGTCGCTTTTCTGGTTCTCATGGCAATGTCGTGTTCCGGAACGACAAACGCCAATGGCGTCGGCGGATACTTTTTCCGGGTAGACCGTCTGCTTCCAGGCGCGGCGAGCAACAGCGCCGCCGGCTACACGTCCGGCGGTTTCACCGTGGCAATGTGTGGACGACGGAGATGATCGAAGATCCACGAGATGCGCGTTAACGATGCCGTGCGGGGAGGTGGACCGCGATGACGCCGGGGATCGCGCGGACAAGGGCGAGCAGCAGGTCGGGAAGGGCAGCCGCCGGCTCGGCCAGCGTCACCTCACCGTCGGCCACCGAGATCGCCGGGGGGACCTCGGCATACCAGTCGACAAGAACCTGCCGCACATCGTCAGCGATGTCGCCGTCGGGCCGGGCGAGCAACCGCACCAGGTCACGGCGACTGACCAGGCCGACGAGCCGGTTGTGGTCGTCGAGGATCGGCAGCCGGGTCAGATGCTCGGACAGCATGATGCGAGCCAGATCGGCCAGGTCGGCATCGGCCCTCGCCGTGACCGCGGGCGTCGACATGACGTCGGCGACGATCCGCCGGTCCTCGGGCCGGCCAGAGGTGTCGACATGCTCCGACGGCAGGGCGGCCACGATCAGATCACGGCGGGCATGGCGGCGCGGGTCCGGTGCGCAGCCGATGGTGAACAGGTCCGCCTCGGTGACCACACCCACCAGGGTGCCGTCCGCGTTGACCACCGGAAGCCCGCGGACCTGCCGACGAAGCAGCAGCGTCGCCGCCTCCTTCACCGAGGTCTCCGGGCCCACACAGTACACCTCGGTTGTCATGACGTCACAGGCGCGCATGATGCTCCCTCCTTCGCGTTCCGATCGCCGGCCCCATCGGCACGAACGCCCACGAAGATCTTTTCGGGGGTGGTCACGGGCAGCCCGAACTCGTCGTAGATCGGCGCGTCCAGCTCCCGCAGGCGCGCGGCGCTGGCACGCAGGTGATGGGCACACAGAAAGATCTCCTGCGCGGCACGGTCACCCGACCCCGGCAGGACAACCCGGGCAACGGGTTGGCTCGGGCAGCAGCAGGCCCTGGCCGCCGCGTCGATCGGCACCGCCTGGCCGACGGACGGACCACCGGCTGGCCGAGACCGCTCGGCGTCATACCCGGCGGTCGGAACAACGGGATGGGTGCGTCGTGCGCCACGGAAGCTCATGGACCAACACTGATCCTTCGGGCTGTGCACAGCGACTACCAGAGGTCCCAGCCGCCGCGGACCAACGGCACGCTGACCCGCAACGCATGACCATGCCGGCCGCTGTCCGCGGCGGCGACGCGACCGGAACACGTACGAGGATCACCTGGGAGTCCGCGGGCGATGGGCGGGAAGGGTCGGTCGGCGCAGGCCGAAGGTCCCTGTCTCGCACCACCCGGAGTGCGGAGCATGAGGCACCTACAGGCCCGGTCCGACGCCATCCGGCCCTGACCGATGGCACGCAGGGCACAACTCACCCGCGGACCGACACAAGCCGACGGGAGTACCGGATGATCGGCGCACATGCTCACCCCGGTGTGGGACCGGCCCAGTTGCGGGCCTGGTGGCGCTGCGAACCCGTTCCCGGGTGCGCTGGCGGAGACTGGATCGACGTCATCGACCTGCCCGGCGGCGCCCTCGCCCTGACCATCGGCGACGCCAGCGGCCATGACGGCCAGGCCCGGGCCCTGGCCACGGTGCTGCGCTCGGCCGTACGCCGCGAACTGCTGCGCGGTCTGGACCCCGGCGACGTACTCGCCCGTACGCTGGCCGAGGTCGCCGCGCTCAGCGACATGGGCGAGATGTTCGCGACCACGTTCGTCGCCGTCGTCGACCCGATCACCGGCCGGATGCGGTACGCGAGCGCGGGACACCCGTCACCCGTGCTCATCCCCGGCGAGAACGACAAGGCAACGGGGTACGGGGCGCAGGGGTACGAGGCGACGCGGGTCCTGCCCGTGGGCGGTCCCGTGTTGTCCGATCTGTTCGCCGGCCGGAGCCTGTGGCCGACCCGGTCGACAACCCTGGCGGTCGGCGACCGGCTGGTGCTGTTCACCGACGGGATCACCGAGGCCCGCGACCAGCATGGCGCCCAGTTCGGGATGTCACCGCTGCTCGCCCACCGGCTGTGCGCCCTGCCGTCCGAGCGGATCGTGGCGGCGCTGTTCACCGAGGTGGCTGCGCACAGCCCTGGTCGGCCTCGCGACGACCAGGCGATGGTCGTACTGGCCAGGGTCGCTTCCCAGCCGGCTCGACCGGCGGTGCCCACCCCCGGTCACACCTTCGTCCTGCGTGGGCCCGCGCGGCCGGCGGCTCGCGGCGGTACGCCGGTTCTCGTCCCCGCCGGCGCCACCCACCGCTATGGCACGGGCGGCGGTGGCGGACCGGGCGGTCCCGCTCCGATGGCCGTGACGAACTTTCGCGGGACGGTGCCGAGATGACCGGTGGCCGAGATGACCGGTGGCCGAGATGACCGGCGGCCAGGGTTCGGGGACCGATGGCCACCCGTGGGCCGGACGTCCGAGACCTGTTCCGGTCGCCCATCGTCAGGAAAGGCTGGATCCATGACCGCACAGATCATGCCGAGCCCCGCGTCCGTGGTGGAGACGCACACCTCGGTTCTGGTCTTCCTCGGAGATCGGGTTTACAAGGTCAAGAAGGCGGAGGACCTGGGTTTCCTCGACTTCCGGACCCGCCAGGCACGGCTGGCGGCGTGCCAGGCGGAGGTGGCGCTCAACCGGCGGGTGGCGCCGGACGTCTACCTGGGGGTGGCCGACGTGTCCGGGCCCGACGGCCAGCTGTGCGACCACATGGTGGTGATGCGCCGTCTGCCCGCCTCGCGTCGCCTGTCCGCGCTGGTCACCTCGGGCACGGATGTGACCGGCGTGCTGCGGGACACGGCCCGTCTGGTCGCCGCCTTCCATACCCGCTGTGACACCTCGACGGAGATCACCGAACTCGGTGGTGTGAAGACTCTGCGAGCTCTGTGGGAGGAGGGGCTGGCCGGGGTGGCTCCCTTTCTCGGGGATCCGCTACCGGCGCGGCAGGTGGCCGAGATCGGGCGGCTGGCCAGCCGGTACCTCGACGGCCGTGGCGCGCTGCTGGCCGAGCGTCAACAGCGCGGCCTGGTCCGGGACGGACACGGTGACCTGCTCGCCGACGACGTGTTCTGTCTGGACGACGGGCCACGGATCCTGGACTGTCTGGAGTTCGACCAGCGGCTGCGAGCCGGCGACGTACTCGCCGATGTGGCGTTTCTGGCGATGGACCTGGAACGCCTGGGCCGCCGCGACCTGGCCGACCATTTCCTGTCGGCCTACCGGGAGTTCTCGGGCGAGACCCATCCCCGGTCGCTGGAGGACTTCTACGTCGCCTACCGGGCCTTCGTCCGCTGCAAGGTGGCGTGCATCCGATCCGCGCAGGGCGACGCCGACGCCGCCGAGCAGGCACGGACGCTGGCCACACTCGCGTTGTCCCGGCTGCGGCGCGGGCGCACGCGCCTCGTCCTGGTCGGCGGCCTGCCGGCATCGGGGAAATCGACGCTGGCCGCCGGCCTGGGGTCCGCCGAAGGCTGGACGGTGCTGCGCTCCGACGTCATCCGCAAGGAACTGGCCGGATTGTCGGCCACCACCCCCGCCCCCGCCGAACCCGGCGAGGGCCTCTACCGGGCGGAGATGACCGATGCCGTCTACACCGAGCTGATCCGCCGCGCCGATGTCGCCCTCGAACGCGGCGAGTCGGTGATCCTCGACGCCTCCTGGGGAAGCCGCCGGCACCGGCGACAGGCCGCGCGACGTGCCCTCGACGCCGCCGCCGACCTCATCGAACTGCGCTGCGCCGTCGCACCGGAGATCGCCCGTACCCGCATCGCCGCCCGGATGGAGGCTCGCACCGCCGCCGGCACCACGACGGACGGGCTCGACGGACTCGACGGACGCGGCCGCGCGGGTGGGGCCGAGGGTGGCGATGGCGGAGTGTCCGACGCGACCGTCCCGGTGCTGCTGGAACTGGCACGCAGCGCCGATCCCTGGCCGGAGGCCACCACGATCACCACGACCGTGCCGGTGGCACGGACCCTGCGGACCGCGCGCAGACTCCTCACCTGAGTTCTCGCTCGCGGCGAGACGACGATCCTCGATCTCCGTGTGTCACTGGCATGTTCGGCAGCCATCGAGACCGTGATGCGCCCCCTGCCTGACGGCACGTGACATATCGCTGTGTGGTGCGCAGCCCTATCATCATCGGCGATCCGCAGTCCTCCTGCGACATGCACTCGGGGTGCCGGTGAGCGACCGTAACGATGATTCCGTCCGCACCGGTGGGGTGACCGCGTCCGCTGCGCCCACCGGGCCCGCGGGCAGAACTCCCGGCAGGGATGCTCCCGGAGCCGGTCTGACATTTCCCTCGGTCGCCCGGCTCGAACTGGACGAGCTGCTGACCCAGTTGGTGGAACGCGCCCAGGACGTAATCGCCACCCAGGGCCGGTTGCGGGGCCTGCTACGCGCCACCCGGATGATCACCACGGATCTGCGGCTGCCGGTGCTGCTCCGGCTGATCGTGGAAGCGGCCTGCGAGCTGCTCGACGCCCGCTACGGCGCCGTCGGCGTGCTCACCCCGGACCGCCGGCGGCTCGAGGAGTTCATCCACGTCGGGATGGACACGGACGCGGCCGAACGGATCGGGCATCTTCCCACCGGCCATGGCCTGCTGGGCGCACTGATCGATGATCCGCGCCCCCGCCGGGCCGAGGACATCGCCCGGGACCCGCACGCGGCCGGCTTCCCCCCTGGGCATCCGGCGATGCGCACGTTCCTCGGCGTGCCGATCCTGGTGCGCGGCGAGGTGTTCGGCAACCTCTATCTGACCGACCGGCGCGACGGTCAGCCCTTCACCGCGGAGGACGAGGAACTGGTCCTGGCGCTGGCCGCGCAGGCGGGGGTGGCGATCGAGAACGCCCGCCTGTTCCAGGAGTCCCAGGCACGGCACCAGTGGATGAGCACCGCCGCGGAGCTCGTCGGGCTGTTGACCACCGGCACCGACACTCCCCTGGAACTGGTCGCCGACCGGATGTGTGCGGTCGGCGAGGCCCAGTACTGCGCGGTCGTGACCGCCTCGGCGGCCCTACCGGCACACGGCGATGACAGCCGAGCCGGACGAACCGTCCGACTCGCGGTCGCACTCGGTGCCGGCGAGCCGAATCCGACCGGTGCCGTCATCGCCGAGGACGGCACGCTCGTCGGCCAGGCGCTGGCCGAACAGCGCCCGATTCTGGTCGACGATCCCCAGCTCGACGCCTCCGACCTGGAACGGGGCGAGGACACCGCCTCGCTGATGGTGCTGCCGCTGCCCGGCCCCCGCCATGAGCGGGCGATCGTGCTGCTGGTCGGCCGGGACCAGGGCCGGCCGGCGTTCACCGAGTTCGACCTGGACATGGCGGCCACCTGCGCCGGTCATATCGCGGTCGCGCTCGAACTGGCCCAGGCCCGTGCCGAACGTGAACGTCTCCTGGTCGCCGACGATCGCGGGCGGATCGCCCGGGACCTGCATGACCACGTCATCCAACGGATCTTCGCCATAGCGCTTGGCCTACAGGATCTTGCCCAGTACGAGAACCCGACGAACGCCGGTCGGCTCGCCACCTACGTCGAGGACATCGACGCGACCATCAGGGACATCCGTCGGACGATCTTCGAGTTGCGACCCGGGTCCACGGGCATCGCCCGCGGCGGGGGGGTACGCGGCACCCTTGACAAGATCGCGGCCGATGCCCGGCCCGGCCTCGGGTTCGTCCCCACCGTCCGCTACGCCGGGCCGGTCAACAGTGTCGTCGACGCGAGCCTCGCCGAGCATGCCAGCGCCGTCGCACGCGAGGCGCTGTCCAATGTCGCCCGCCATGCCCGGGCGAGCTCGGTCACGCTCGCCGTCCAGGTCGTCGACGACCAGTTGATCATCGAAGTGATCGACGACGGTGTCGGCATGTCCGAGACGACCCGACGCAGCGGACTGGACAATCTGCGCACCCGCGCCGAATCCCTCGGGGGCACGTTCACCGTCACGGCGCCGGCCGGCGGCGGAACCCACCTGCGCTGGGCCGTGCCCCTGTGACGGACCGTTCCCGCGCCCAGGCAGCGATCTGATGACGGCGACCTGAGCGGGGCTACTGCGACGGCAGATCGCCGCCGAGGTGCTTGTAGGCGATGACAGCCGCCTGGGTGCGGCTGGTCAGGCCGAGCTTGTCCAGAATGCCGGACACGTAGTTCTTCACCGTCTTCTCGGCCAGGTGAACCCGCCCGGCGATCTGCCGGTTGGTCAGCCCCTCGGCGATCAGACCGAGGATCTCGCGTTCCCGCGGGTTCAACAGGGCGAGAACCGGGTCCTCCCGCGGGCCTTCCCGCAGCCTGCTCAGCACCCGCCGGGTGACCGACGGCGACAGCAGTGACTGCCCCGCCGCGACCGTCCGGACCGCGCCGACCAGATCATTGCCCCGGATCTCCTTCAGCACATAACCGGCCGCACCCGCCATAATGGCGGAGAACAGGGCCTCGTCATCGTCATAGGACGTGAGAATCAGACACGCGATGTCCGGGAAATCCGAGCGGATATCCCGGCACACGTCTATCCCGCTGCCGTCCGGAAGTCGACCGTCCAGAATCGCCACGGTCGGCCGCAGTGCCGGGATACGCCGCAGTGCCTCGGCCGCCAGCCCCGCCTCACCGACGACCTTGATGTCCTCATGCCGCTCCAGCGTCTGGCGCAGCCCGTTACGGACAATCTCGTGGTCATCAAGGAGAAAGACACTGATCACGCCCATGGCGCAGAGACTACGCGGTCCACCGACGCGCAGGGGCACAGATCAGTGCCGCAACAACGCCAGACAGTCGACGCTGGCGTGGACGGTGGCCACCACCATGACCACGGCAGTGGCCAGACACGTGGTCGCCGACAGAAGTGGGGCCCGTGCCAGCGCAGGGGGATCCTCGAGCAGCGCCGCCATGCGGTCGGGGACGCCACCGTGTAGGAAGGCGGAGCTCACACCGGACCCGGGTGGTCGCCGCTGGGCGCGCGCGGCCGCGAGAGCGGCCTTGCCCAGTGCGCGGGCGAGCAGCCGCCGGTCACCGATGGCGAGTGCCGCCGCCTCGTCAGCCGCCCGTTCGCAGCCCTGCTCGACCAGCCCCGGCAGGCGGTGCAGCAGGGGGCAGACCGCGGCGCACCAGGCGGCCACCATGCGGTACCAGTGGTGCCGTCCGGCCAGGTGGGCCCGTTCGTGGGCGAGGACGGCCGCCTGCTCAGCTCCTCGGTCAGACAGCGCCGCAGGCCGCTGGTGATAGCGATCCGGCCGCCGGTCAACCCCCCGACGGCGCATGCCCGCGGGACCGCGTCGGGCAGGTCGATGACGTCGCCGACGAAGGGGAGCCTGGCGAGCCGCTCAGCGTGCACGAGTTCGCGCGCCTGACGTGCGCCGAGCCTGCCCGTTCTGATCATGATAGTGACCAGGGTGCCGGCCGCGACGACGGTGAGCAGGAGCGGGACCGTCCGCAGTCCGGCCGGGGCACCGGCGAGCCCGCCGCTGGAGCGCAGATAGGCGAGCCGGTCGGCGAGGACCGCGGCGAGCAGGACCAGAGACCACAGCCAGCAGCTGGCACCGAGGACCGCGGCTGCCGTGACGGCCGCGTAACCGCGCCGGTGGGACAGCCTGCGGGCCAACGCGGGCAGTCCCACGGCCAGCACGATGTTGCCCAGCAGCGGCAGCCACACCATGTACCTCACTGCCCGTCCCTCATGAATGGTCGGATGGGGTATCTGGTCGCCGGGGCTCGTTCCCGCCGTGTTCGCCCGCCGCCGCCCCACCTGGCCGTGCGGGAGACCGGCCCGCCTGGTCGCCGGGGTCCGCCTCCGCTCGACGCAGCAGCTCGAGCAGTGTCGCCTCGTCGCCTGGCTCGAGACCGTCGACGAAATGGCTGAGCACCACCGCACGGGCCCGACCACCGCCGAGCAGGGACCGCATCCGCGCCGCGGCCTCCTGCGCCGCCCGCCCGCTGGGCGTGTAGACGTAGGTGCGGCCAGCCGAGGACCGTTCGAGCAGCCCCTTGGCGTGCAGGCGGGTCAGGGTGGTCGCGACGCTGGTGTAGGCCAAGTCCAGGCCCTGCTCGCGCAGCCCCTGCTGAGCCTGGGCCGAGCTCAGCGCCGTCGGCGCCGCCCACAGGACCGCGAGCAAGGCGTTCTCGAGTTGTCCCGCCTCCCGCCGGCCGGACCGGCCCGTCATCTGGGTTCCCCGCTCACCGGCTCATCGTATGCCTTCTACTACTCGAGTAGTATTACTATTCGAGTAGTAGAAGTCGTGCCGGTGGGGTACGGCATCGCCGCAGCTGGACTGGCATGGCTCGCCGAGCGACTCCCGCCCGGAGCTGGCCGGAGATGGGTGGACTTTCGTGGGACCAACCGAGATTCGCGGCCTGCCCGCGCACGCCCTGCTGGTGCACGTGGTCGTGGTGCCGCTGGCCGCGGCCCTGGCCGTCTGTTCGGCGGTGTGGCCGACCGCCCGCCGTCGACTGGGAGCGGCCACACCGGTGGTCGCGCTCGTTGGGCTCGTCAGCGTTCCACTGACCACCCACGCCGGTGAGTGGCTTGAGGCTCGGGTGCCCTCCAGCCCGCTGGTCCGCCGGCACGCCGAACTCGGCGACGCGCTGCTGCCGTGGGTACTGGCCCTGTTTGTCCTGGCGGCCGGGCTCTGGCTGCTGCAGCGTCGCCATGCGCCGGCGGCCGAGCGTTTGGACGGCCAGGAACATCCGGGCGCCAGGCGACCGGTTCCCACAGCCATCATGATCACCATTGCCGTGCTCACCATCGTCACGGCGGTGGGCTCGGTGATCCAGGTCGTCCGGATCGGTGAGAGCGGAGCGAAGGCCGTGTGGTCCGACAGCTTCGACTCCGGCGCCTCGGACCGACCCGGCACCTGAGCCGACCGGAGCCGACCGCCTCCGACCACGAGCATCCGCACGACTGGCCGGCATTCCGCCCCCTGACCACAGGGTCCACCTTTGGTGTTCCCATCCGCGCATGCCCGGGAGCGGTCCATGGTCCCGACCCGACAGGAAACCTGAATTCCCTTTTCCGGACGTGTCGGCCGCACCGGCCGTCGATCACCCTCCCAGGTCACGGCAGGCGAACGGAAAAAGGCGAGTGACATATCGGCACAGGCCGAAGGACCCACGCCGAGAGTGCCCTTCGCCATTCGGCTGACCGGCCGGCCCTGCCGGATGATGGGCCCCGCACCAGGTTCACCGTAACGAGCGATTGAC
>NZ_CADCWS010000112.1 GCF_902806475.1 Candidatus Frankia nodulisporulans | reverse complement strand
GGGCTAGGTTGTGGCCACGCTGCGCCGGGGCAGTCCACCCACAGCCCCACCCGTGGGGTCACCCACCCGCGGGTCAGCCACCCACGGGTCAGAGTCCCACGGGTCAGAGTCCCACGGGTCAGAGTCCCCGCAGGTGGCAGTCCCAGAAGATCAGAACGTTCGCGTAGGTCTGGAGGATCGGTGTCGATGAAGCCCGCTCGCATGTGTCTGCCCGCCGCGGCACTCCTGGTCGCTGTCACCGTGGCCGCCTGCGGGTCGAGTTCCGGTGGCTCCGCGGCGTCCGGGTCATCCTCGCCGGCCTCCGCGGGCACCACGGCGGGTGCCACCTCGGGTGCGGGCGCCGGGCGGACACCGGATGGCACGCTCGACGTTCTCGTCACCAATGACGACGGAGTCGGCTCCGCGGGTATCGACGCCGTCGCCCACGCCCTCGCGGCGCTGCCCGCCACCGCGGTACGGATCGTCGCACCGGCGGCGAACCAGAGCGGTACCGGCGGGAAGACCAGCGGCGGCCAGGTCAGCCACGGCGAGACGACCACGACCAGCGGCCTGAAGGCCACCGAGGTCAGCGGCTACCCGGCCGACGCCGTCAACGTCGCCCTCGACGACCTTGACCTCAAGCCGGATCTGGTTGTCTCCGGTATCAACGAGGGCCAGAACCTCGGCCCCGTGGTCGACCTGTCCGGCACGGTCGGCGCCGCCCGCGCCGCCGCCCGGCGCGGCATCCCCGCGCTCGCCGTGAGCGAGGGTCTCGGCGACACCTACGACTACGCTCCCGCCGTCGCCCAGGTCCTGGCCTGGCTGTCGGCGCATCGCACCACCCTGCTCGCCACCCCGGCCGCGGGCGGTCAGGCCGGCAGTTCCGCCGGCGGTTCGTCGAGCACGCTGACCGTCGCGAACCTCAACGTGCCGAACTGCTTCGCCGGCGGGGCCGTCCGCGGCCTGCGTGAACTATCCAGCGAGGCGAAGGTCGCCGACCCGCAGACCATCCTGACCGCCCAGTCCTGCACGTCCACCGCCACGCCGACGGACGAGGTCGCCGCCTTCAACGCCACCCTCACCACCGTCCCCGCCCGCCCCACGTCCTGACCGTCCTGACGACCTGACGTTCACCCACCACGTCACCACGGGGTTTCTTGGCGATGTGGTCGTCCGGGATACATCGATGCGCCTTTTGAGGGAATCGGGATGCCCTCCGGCCTCGCCGAGCGGGCATGCCGAGGGTTGTGCGGGTACATGCCGAGGGCTGTTCCGGTATACGGGCCGAATAATCCAATTATCCCTCGGCATGAGGATGCGACGGGAAGATCACCGGGGATGTGGATGCGGGTGAGGGGCGGCTGACGGCTGTCGGCTCAGGTTCAGGTGCTGGTGGTCCTGGTGATCCTGGTGGTACCGGTGCCGGTGGTGCGGTACCAGGTGCCACTGGTGCCGGCGGTGCCGATGGTGCCGATGGTGCCGGTAGCGGGTGCTGGGCACGGGAGAATGGGTGGGTGGTCGACGCGAGACAGTGGCGGGTTCCGGTTGATGGTGGTCTTGACCTGCACGTCGAACTGCTCACGCCGGAAAGCCTGGCCGTCGACGGCCCGGCTGTCGCCATAAGCCCCATCGCCGGGACTTCGGGCGCCGCGGGCGGTCCGATGGTGCTCGTCCACGGAATCGCAGGCAGCGCGCAGGACTGGGCGGCGGTCTCTGGCGATCTTGCTACTCGTCGGCATGTGGCTGCCTATGACCACCGGGGACATGGCGCGAGCGGGTGGGCCACCGGGGGACGTGAGCAGTACACGTTCGATCTGCTGCTCGCCGACCTCGTCATGGTCATCGACAGTCTGGGGCCCACGCCGGTGAACCTGCTCGGGCACTCGATGGGTGGCGTGATCGCGCTGCGGTACGCGCTGGAGCATCCGCGGCGGGTGCGATCGCTCATCCTGGTCGACACCGCCGCCGAGCCGGCCCACGTGCCCGGGCCCCTCGCCCGCCGGATCGTCGCCCCGATCCTCGACCGGATGGCGTCCGCCTTCGCCGGTCATCAGCACACCGAACCCGACGGTCCGTCGGAGGCGGACGACGACATCACGCCAGACGATCTTCATGCGGTGGACGATCTCGCCGCGGCGCAGGGCGCTGGCGCGACAGGTGGTGTCGGGGCGGCGGTGGATGTTGGCGGCGGGATCGAGGTCACCGCAGGTGACATCGCGGAGAATGAGATCACGGAGAAAGAGGTCGCGGATCACGAGGTCACGGAGATCGAGATGACGCGCAGCGGGCCGACGCCGCAGCAGCGCGCGGCGGACGGGCTGGGCAAGGTCGATCCCGAGGCGCTGTCCGCGTTCGGTCGGGAGCTCGGGACCTACCCGTCCCTCGTCCCCAGCCTGGGTGAGATCACGGTGCCGACCACGGTCATCGTCGGCGAGCACGACTCGAGCCTGCGTGCGTCCGCCCGGACGATGGCGGACGCGATTCCCGGCGCTCGCCTCTCCGTCATCGCCGGCGCCGACCACAGCCCGCATGCCAGCCGCCCGCTCGCCTGGCTGACCGCCATCGACGATCATTTCGCCCGTATCGCGGACAACCCTGACCCCGCCAGGCCCACGGCTTTCGCGCGACGCCACTGACGGCGCTCACAGTGGGTACCGAGACGACGTCGCCCAGCGCATCACCACCGCCGACCCCGACCCCGGAAGTCTCGACGACGCGGAGGCCGCGGAGGCCGCGGTCCACGACTTCGCGGTCAACTACAGGACCACCCCGCACGCGGCCAAACTCGCAGCCCTCGCCCCCGCCTGGCACACCACAGAAACGGCCCTCGACCGACGCGTCTCACCGACGCGTCTCACCGACGGTGCGCACCCGCCTCACCCAGGTCGCGGGCTGGCAGGCTTTTTATCTGGGCCTGACCTCGTTCGACCTTGGGGACGACAGGACCGCCCGCAAAATGCTGCGCCTGGCACAGCGCCACGCCAGCGAAGCCACCGACCTCCTGCCCCTGCGCAGCGGACACCGGTCCGACGTCCTGCTCCTCCAGGGGTCGATCGCCGCGATCCAGTCCAGCGTCGCCTACTTCACCGGCGCCTACGGCGAGGCAGCCGACATGCAGGACCACGTCTGGGACGGACCCCTGCTCCCAGGCCCCAACCCCGGCAACGCGGCCTTCGCCCACACCTTCCTCGCGATCTCCCTCGCCCACACAGGACGAGGCGACCAGGCCGAGGGGCATGCCCGGACCGGTCTGGCGTTGGAACAGGCATCCGGACCCGACCACTTCGTGCAGATCGCCGGAAAATACAACGCCCTCGCCCACCTGCGCCGGCCACACCCGGAACCCGAAGAGCCGTCGAGGCGATACAGCACGCCCTGACAGTGCTCGACGGCCGCCCGACCCGAGATGTGATCCAACGGGCCGGGGAGATGTGGCGGCAGATGGACACCCAATGGTCCCAAGCGCCCGCCGCCCGAGAGCTCGGCGAGCAGGTCCGATCCTCCCGCCTGGCCCTCGAAGCCGGCCAGGCCCCGACAGAAACGGTGTAGGACACCACACCCGGACGCCATGGACGCCCCTCCTTCTGGCCGGACTCGTGCTGTGCGGATGCGCCATGTCTACTGTGCGGGGCCGAACATGACGGCGAGGCTGTTCAGTGCGCCGGGTACGGGCCGGTAGTAGGCCCAGACGCCGCGTTTGTCGCGGCTGATCAGGCCGGCGTCGACGAGGACCTTCAGGTGGTGGCTGACGGTGGGTTGGGTCAGCCCGAGGGGTTCGGTGAGTTCGCAGACGCAGGCTTCGTCGCCACCGCGGGCATAGATCATCGACAGGAGGCGTAGTCGGGCGGGGACGGCGATGGCCTTGAGCACGGCGGCGAGCTGGTCGGCGTCGTGGGCGGACAGGGGTGCGGTCCCCAGCGGGGTGCAGCAGGCCCCGAGCGCGCCGCCAGTGGGGTCAGGCGGGTCGGGGGGTGCCGCGGTGGGGGCGGGTATCGCGGTCGTGGCCATGGGGTCCAGCATGCCACGAGGGATTGACAGCGGTCGATGTCTGCGAGCATGCTCCGTCCCACATGGATATAGACGACCGTCAATGTGTGGGGTGATCGTGATGGCGCGGGTGCAGTTGGCGTTGAACGTGTCCGATGTGGACGCGGCGGTGGAGTTCTACTCGAAGCTGTTCGGGGCGCGGCCGGCGAAGCGGCGGGCGGGGTATGCGAACTTCGCGGTCGACGTGCCGCCGTTGAAGCTGGTGCTGATCGAGAACCCGGACGTCCGCGGCAGCGGTGTCGCGGGAGCGTTGAACCATCTCGGCGTTGAGGTCGAATCCACCGACGAGGTCACCGCCGCGACGACCCGGCTGGCCGGGGCCGGCCTGGAGACCGCGGTCGAGGAGAACACCGCCTGCTGCTACGCGGTGCAGGACAAGGTCTGGGTCGACGACCCCGACGGTGCGCCGTGGGAGGTCTACACGGTGCTCTCCGATGTCGTCGACGGGTCGGTGCCGACGTTGCGGACGGTGGAACCGGGCAGCGGGTCAGGATCGGGGCCGGGGTCGGCCTGCGCCTGCGGGCCGGGGGTGGACTGCGGCCCCGCCGTGGACACCGTCGACGTCGAGATCGAACCGGCGCCCGCCGGCGCCCGCTGAACCCCGTGGCGGATATCGAGCCGGGTGGCCGGTCGTCGCTGACGCGGCGGCTGGCCGCCGAGGCGGTGGGCAGCATGCTGCTCGCCGCTCTGGTCGTCGGGTCGGGAATCGCCGCGGTCCAGCTCAGCCCCGGCCAGGTCGGGTTGCAACTGGTGGAGAACGCCGCGGCGACCGCCGCCGGCCTGTTCGCCATCATCCTCATGGTCGGCCCGGTGTCCGGGGCGCACTTCAATCCGGTCGTCACCCTTGTCGACGCCGCGTTCGGCGGCGTGTCATGGCGCGACGCCGCCGCCTACCTGCCTGCGCAGGTCGCCGGCTGCATCGGCGGGGCGGTGCTGGCGAACCTGATGTTCGACCGGTCGGCGGTGTCGATCGCGACCCACCACCGGGCCTCGGGAGCGCATCTGCTCGCCGAGGTCGTCGCGACCGCCGGCCTGATCCTGCTGATTTTCGCGTTGGTCCGGTCGGACCGGGCCGAACGGGCCCCGGCCGCGGTCGGCGCCTACATCGGGGCGGCCTACTGGTTCACCAGCTCGACGAGTTTCGCGAACCCCGCCATCACCGTCGGCCGGATGTTCTCCGACAGCTTCGCCGGCATCGCCCCCGCTTCCGCACCCGCGTTCATCGCCGCCCAGGTGGTCGGCGGGGCGGTCGGCTACGGGCTGGTCCGGCTGTTCTACCCCCCTACCGCCACGGCCCGCGCGCAGGCTGCGCAGGTCGTGCTGCCCCATGCCGACCCGGCGACCGCGAACGGCGCGGAGCCGCATGCATCCCGAGGTGCGTCATGATCGATCCCGCATCCCCCACCCGGCTGGACGCCCTGACCGGGGTGGACCCGGCGACCGTCCGTGCGCTGCGGGCCAGCGCCGACCCGCTCGCCTACGACTACGACACCACCTTCACCGCCGGCGAGGTGGAGGAGGTGTTCGTCGACTCCTACGCCCGGCTCGCGCGCACCGCCCAGGTCACCCTGTTCCTGCCGACCCTGGCCGAGCGGCTGACCCGGGAACGCCTCGAAGCCCTCGGAGCGACCCGCGGGCTGATCGCGAAGAGGGTGCCGGAGGTGCTGTTCGTCTGCGTCCGTAACGCCGGCCGTTCGCAGATCGCCGCGGCGTTCACCCGCCACTACGCCGGGACCGCCCTGCATATCCGCACCGGCGGCTCCGACCCCGGCGAACACATCCACCCCGAGGTGATCGCCGCGATGAAGGATGTCGGGCTGAGCCTGGTCGCCAAACGCGTCGACATCTACGCCACCGCGATCCACCACCACATGGCCGTCGACGCCGTCAACGACCTCGGCCTCGCCTACACCCCGCCCCTGGGCTCGCCCTGGGACGCCGTCCAGATCGCCGCCCAAACCTGGCTCCGCGACCACCACGGCACCCGCCGCACAACCCCCTGACCGCCCCCTCACAGAGAAGGATCGCGCTTCCATGACCACGAAACCCTCGGTGCTGTTCGTCTGTGTCCACAACGCCGGCCGTTCCCAGATGGCCGCCGGCTGGCTCACCCACCTCGCTGGCGACCGCGTCGAGGTCCGCTCTGCCGGCTCCGCCCCCGCTGACCAGATCAACCCCACCGCGGTCGCCGCCATGGCCGAAGTCGGCATCGACATCACCGACCAGACCCCGAAGATCCTCACCGTTGACGCGGTCGAAGCCTCCGACGTCGTCATCACCATGGGCTGCGGCGACGCCTGCCCGATCTTCCCCGGCAAACGCTACGAGGACTGGAAACTCGACGACCCCGCCGGCCAGGGCATCGACGCCGTCCGCCCCATCCGCGACGACATCCGCACCCGCATCGAACAGCTCCTCGCCGAGCTGCTCCCCGTTCCGTCCTGACCTTCCCGGCTCGCCACCACCGGACCACGCGGTGACACAGCACGGCACCACAGCCAGCCGTCGCCGCGCCTGCGCATCCGCAGGCGCGGCGACCCGGCGCCAAGACCCGGGCCACAGCAGGCATGACGCCCGGCCGGCATGGGCAACCCTGCTGGTCAGCGGCCTGCTCCTGGCCGGCTGCTCCCCGAGCACCCACAGCCCGCCCGCCCCGTCCACCACCACGGCCGGTGGTGGACGGTGACCGAGTCGACGGTGGGCTCGGTGCCGCTCACCGACGTGGGTGGCGGGGTCCGGCAGGTCGGGCTGGCTCATCTGCTTGCGTATCCCGGCACCCGGCTCGACGCCCCGGTGGAGGGCGTGGGCGTTGCCAGCCTGTACGGCTTCGCCGCCCCCTTCCAGCGCGACGCCCCCTTCGGGCGCATCCTGGCTGCCTACGGCGGGATCTTCGTCGCCGGTTCGCTGCTGTCGGTTCGCTGCTGTGGAGCGCGGTGGCCGACGGCCGCCGACAGCTTCGCCATCATCGGCGCGCTGATCTGCCTGACCGGCAGGTCCCTGATCATGTTCGCGCCGCGCGGTCACTGACCGACCCGCTCGATTCGCGGCGTCCGGGTCGCACAGGGTCCGCGGGTTCCCACTCGATCAATGCCGTCCGCGGCTCGCGACCCGATCCGTGCCGCCCGCGCGCGTCACAGCAGACCGGATCATCACAGGATCAGCGCCGGATCCAAGGCTCGCTACCAGAGCCACCGGAGGGTAGCTGTCTGCTGGGAGCCCAAAAATCTGTCCCCGCTGTACTAGACATCCGGCGCCACCCTGGGTACAGTTCCTCTCGTAGCCAAGAGAGTCCATGCTCGCGGCAGACAGGAACTGCCGCGAGCAGGACGGCGGCTAGGGCAGGCCGCCGAGCATCACCGCAACACGTTCGGCAGAACCTGGAGAGGTGAACGACGAGGAGAGGGGAGCAGGCACCATCAGGATCGCCCGGGCGATGGGCACTCTCGCTCGGACGCCGCGCAGGCCCCGGATTGGAAGGTGGTCCCCGGTCACGCATACGCGATCCCCGCACCCCCGCCTTCTCGGGTGGGCAGGCGGGTTCCAGTACCCGGTGCGTCTTGGCCGGTAGATGGTGGTGAGCCCTCGGGGCCCGGTGCCATATGGCACCGGGCCCCTCGACGTGTCCTGAGAGGCGCGATGACCCCTGAAAGCGCTGGCAGACCAGTCGACAGTTTCGACGACGACTACCCCGCCTACACCATGGGCCGCGCGGCCGAGATGCTCGGCACCACGCCGGCCTTCCTGCGGACCCTCGGGGAAGCCCGCCTGATCACACCGCTTCGCTCCGAAGGCGGCCACCGCCGTTACTCCCGCTACCAGCTGCGTCTCGCCGCCCGCGTCCGGGAACTCGTCGACCAAGGCACCCCCATCGACGCTGCCTGCCGCATCGTCATCCTCGAAGATCAACTCGCCGAAGCCCAGCAACTCAACCAGCAAATACGCGACAGCCAGCCGTCGCCCGCCGAAACCCCCGACGCGCAGACCAACAGCAGGCGGACCAGCCGGGATGTGGCCCGCCCTTCGGGTAGCGGTGGTGGACGCGACGTCGCAGGCCAGCCGCAGTAGACCCGTGGCGAACACAGCCACCGGACGGCCCCGTCCACGTGGCTGCCCCGCAGGGTTAGTCGAGTTCGACCCAGACGCGCTTGCCGTCGCCGTGCGTCTCGACTCCCCACCGGGCCGTGAGCACATCGACGATGTGCATCCCACGGCCCCGCTCATCGGAGTCGACGATCTCCCGAGCCATTGGCCGCACCGACGACCCGTCGGCGAGTTCCAGGCGCAGCACCTCACCGGTGACCCGAAGCTCCAGCCGCAGTTGCCCCTGTTCACCGGCGTGCTGCACGGCGTTGGTCACCAGCTCCGACACCACCACCGCGGCATCGTCGATCTGATGCTCATGGCCCCAGGCCAGCAACAACCCCCGCAGCACCTCCCGAGAAGCGCCCACGGAACGCGCGTCGAACGGGAGCTCCACACTGGCCGACCAGCCCCTGTCACGCACCGCGGCCACCCCTCACCCGTCGATCATGTCTCTCGCCGGCCGTCCTGCCCACCCAGGGACTCCACCAACCGTGCCCGTGGCCGGCCTCTTCGCGTAGCCCACCACCACGTCAAGCGGATCTTCGCCGCTCCTGCCAAGCTAGCCCCCGCCGGCGCGGCGCTGGCCCGCGGGGCAGGCAGCCTGCTGCACACCTCGGGTCGGGTCGACACCGGACGGTCTCATGGGGCGCCTCCTGGGATTCCGCCCGGACAGTCCACCGGGGTCTTGCCTCAGATGTTCTGCCGGTGCTATAAAAAATATGGGTCAGCCATCACAGATAAGTGGTGACCCGACGCTCTTACGGACAAGATCGTGATCGTGGAGGTGGAGTTCCGATGTTGGTGCGCACCGACCCGTTCAGGGAGCTGGATCGGCTCAGCCAGCAGGTGCTCGGCACTCTGGGCACCGTGGCCCGGCCCAGCGGGATGCCGATCGACGCCTGGCGCGAGGGCGAGGAGTTCGTGGCGGAGTTCGATCTGCCCGGGGTGGACCCCGCCACTGTGGATCTGGACGTCGAACGCAATGTGCTGACCGTGCGGGCGCAACGTCCGGCGCTGAAGGGGAACGGCGAGGTTCTGGTCGCCGAGCGGCCCCGCGGGGTGTTCAGCCGCCAGTTGATCCTGGGCGACAACCTCGACACCGAGAAGATCACCGCCAGCTATCACGCCGGCGTGCTGACCCTGCGGATCCCGGTCGCGGAGAAGGCCAAGCCCCGCAAGATCGCTATCGACACCTCCAGCGACGACCGCCAGTCCATCCACGCCTGAGCCGCGGCTGGACCAATGACGAACCCGCAGGGGGCGGCGCCGGTCCGGCCGGTCGAGGCGCAGCTGGTCGACTTGATCTGCTCCGACCCCGACCTGCTGCACGCCGAGTTCGACGCGATCATCTCGGCCGGATGGCACAGCGACGTTCCAACGGGCGGGCCGGGGCGGCCACCCGCGCCGAGACCAGCGCCGCAAGGACCACCGCGGACCGCCTGCCGTTCACACCCTCACCGATCCGGACCGCCGATTACCCGACGGCTTCAACGGAGAGCCGGGCAGAGGGCGCCGCCCAACAGTCCGAACCATGACACCGAATCACCGACACGCCGAAAGGAGACATAGCCACCACTCACGACCCCAAGAAACGCCCTTCATCACGTCGCTTCGCGCGCAGGTCTGGCCCCGGCCGCCCTACCGGAGCCAGACCTGCCCCCGATCGGGCCAGGGGACACGGCTCATGACCACCGACCAAGACCTCTACCGGGTACTCGGGTCGGGGTCGACCTCTTGGCCTCGACCAGCCAGATCACGCACGCCTCCCGTGCGCGCATCCCGGGCGATTACGCGACTCGGGAGCTATCCGGCTTCCACGAGGTAGGCGACGGCGAGCGCCGCAGCCAGGCCACCGAGCAGCAGACGCAGCGCGTTGTTGGGTAGGCGGCGCTGGAGGCGGGCGCGCAGATAGCCGCCGGCCGCACCGCGGACGCCGCAGGCAAGCCCCAAGGCCCAGTACGGCGCGATGTTCCCGGGAGCCGCACGCGCATGACCGCACCGACGATCACGCCGGGAAGGGAACCTGCGACGAGACGACGGGTCAGCGGGCCGCCCAGTTGCTTCTGCTGGCGGTAGCGCGGCAGCAACCCGGGCGTGGCCAACACGTTGAACCGCAGGTTCGTCGGTGCCACCGACGGGCTCGGCACCCGGAGCAGGTCAAGCTGCACCGGCAGTGGACACTACCGTCCCGCGACAGCCACGAGTCGTCGCGCCGGTGACGTGCGCGCCGGCACCCTCAGCGCTGGCCAACAACGACGGTGGCCCCCGCACCTGCGCTGGCCAACTACCGTGAACTACCAGCTCGGAGTGGCCATCTTCATCCGATCCCTACACCGGAGGGTCTAAAGGAGGGGGGTCTGCCGCAGCCCCAAAGGTCCTGACAGTCCGCTGCCATCGACTCCCCCCTCCGGCCAGCCCGCGCTGCACCGGACGCAACTGGTCAGGTACCTCGATCGTTTGGCGTTGTCGCAGGTCAGGGGTTTGGGGGACGTCGGCCGTGGCGGCGGGGTGCTCGCGGTGGGTGACTGCTCTATAGATTGATCGCGTGCCGTCCGCTGATCAGTCCGCGCCGTCGTATGACGAGCTCGTGGTGCTGGTCGCGGCGTTGCACGGGAAGCTCGACGCCGTGCCGGCGGATCTTACCGAGGCACGCCGGCAGGCTGCGGATGCTGTGGAGGCGCTCACGCAGGCGACGGCGGAGATCACCGAGCTGCGGGCGCGGCTGAAGAAGAACTCGAAGAACTCCGGCAAGCCCCCGAGCAGCGACGGGCTGGCCAAGCCGGAGCCGACGTCACGTCGGGAGAAGACCGGCCGCCCGGTCGGGGGTCAGCCCGGTCATCCCGGTTCGACGCTCGCGCTGGTCGCCGACCCGGACCAGACGATCGCCTACGGGCCGGTGTGCTGCCGGCGCTGCGGGGACGCGCTGCTGCTCGCCCAGGTCGTGGGCTTCGAGCGGCGTCAGGTCGTCGACGTGGCGCTCCCGGCGGGGCGCACGGTGGTCGAGCATCAGCTCCTCGAGCGGGAGTGCGGCTGCGGGACCCGGACGAAGGCGACCCCACCGGCCGGGGTGGACACCCCGGTGCAGTACGGGCCGCGGGTGACCGCGGCGGCGGTCTACCTGTATTCCGGCCAGTTCCTGTCGAAGGACCGGACCGCGACCGCGCTCGCCGAGCTGGTCGGGATCCCCCTGTCGGCGGGCACCGTCGCGGCGATGGCTACTCGGGCCGCCGCCGACCTGACCGGTTTCCTGACCGCTGTCCGCGACCTGCTCGCCGGCGCCGAGGTGGTCGGCGCCGGCGAGACCGGGCTCCGTGTCGCCGGGAAACTGCACTGGGTGCACTGCGCCCGCACCGACAAGCTGACCCTGGTCACGGTCCACCCGCGCCGCGGCCGGGTCGGGATCACCGCCGCTGACGTGCTCGGCGGGTTCACCGGCACGCTCGTGCACGACTGCTGGGCGTCCTACGCAGCGCCGTCCAGGCCGGGATCGCCCAGACCCGGGCCCGGACCACCAGCCTGATGCGCGACGAGAACAACCTCGCCCAGCGCCTGGCCACCCGGGAGGCCGACTACCTGCGGTTCCTCACCGACACGGCCGTTCCGGCCGATAACAACGGCTCGGAGCGTGACGTCCGGATGGTCAAGCTCCGGCAGAAGATCTCCGCTTGCCCGCGCTCGCTCGCCGGGGCCCGACACTTCGCCGCCCTGCGCAGCTACCTGTCGACAGCCCGCAAGAACGGTCTCGGCATGCTCGACGCCCTCGCCCGCCTCACCGCGGGCCGCCCCTGGCTGCCCGAAAACACCCCGGCCCTCACCATCACCGCGTAACTACCCGTCACTTTCGATCAAGCGACACCTGACCAGTTACCAAGCACCAGCGGGTGGAACAGATGCGGGGCTACGAGACCGTCGACGACGTCATCGACGTCTACCTCCAGATCTCCGCGCCCGACGCCCTGGACAAGCTGCAGGCGAAGCTCCGGCGCATGCTCGGGACGGCCGTGGGTCTCGATCTCAGCCGCAACTCATCCATCCGTGGCGCCATGGCCGACCTGGCCGCGGCCGAGACGCCCGCCTGACCAGCCCGGTCCGACCCGGCCATCCGACCAGGCAAGGAGTGTCAGCATGACCACCGCCGCGTCCCGAGACGAGATCCTTCGTACCGTCACCGAGATCGTGCATCGCGAGATCGGCATCCCACTGGACCGCCTCGCACCGGACTCGGACCTGCGGGGAGCCGAAGGCGCGGACTCGGTGAAGGTTCTCGTCATGATCTCGCGGGTCGAGCGCACCTACGGCATCGAGATCGACGACCAGGACGTCTTCACCCTCTCCTCGATCAACGACGTCGTCCGCGTCGTCCAGGCCGCCCTCTCCGCGCCGGCCCTCTGACCGAACCCCCGCACCGGACATTCATTTCCGTGCGATGGGATGGGCGAACGTATTCGCACCTCGCTGACCATATGGCCGTGCTGATCGATCGATCTTTCTGATCGTCGTGGCCGTCCGGGACATCCTGGCCCAGGTGGATGCCCCGGACGGCCTTCCGGATTCTGATCGCGCGGGATCGATGGCGCCAGACGTCCGGCCGGATCAGGTGCTGGCCCAATGGCCGTAGGTTAA
>NZ_CADCWS010000111.1 GCF_902806475.1 Candidatus Frankia nodulisporulans | reverse complement strand
GGGAGGCAGCCACATCCGCAGCAGGGCGCCGCCGCCGCTGGGTGCGGCCTCGGCCCGCACCCAGCCACCGTGGGTGGCGACCGCGTCGGCGACGATGGCCAGGCCCAGGCCCGAACCGGGCAGTCCGCGGGCGGAGGTGGCCCGGTAGAAGCGGTCGAAGACCTGGACACGGTCCTCCGGGGTGATCCCGGGGCCCTCGTCGGTGACGGTGACCTCGGTGCCGTGGCAGCTGATCCGTACCACCGACACCGGGCGTGAGAACTTCACGGCGTTGTCCAGCAGGTTCGTCACGGCACGTTCCAGCAGGTTCGCCCGGCCGTTGACGACATGCCCACCGGTGAGGCCGACCATGTGGCCGGCACCCGCCGCGGCCGAGGTGTCGGTGGCATCGATGCTGTCGGTGGCTCCGTCGCCGATCTCCACGTCGATCAGGATGCCCTTGCCGTTGGCGCGCCGACGGGCGCGTTCGGCGGCGGCGCGGACGATGTCGGCCAGGTCGAGTCGTTCGACCTCATCGACGGGCACCTCGTCCCGGGCGAGTTCGACGAGCTCACTGACCAGGCCGGACAGCTCACGCATCTGGGCGTCGACGTCGCGCAGCAGGGCCTGGCGGTCGGCCACGGGCAGGGCCCGGTGCGGGTTGGCCTCGGCGCGCAGCAGCAGCTCGATGTTGGTGCGCAGGCTGGTCAGGGGGGTGCGCAGCTCATGGCTGGCATCGTCGACGAGCTGGCGCTGGCGGGCCCGGGAGGCCTCCAGGGCGCGCAGCATGCTGTTGAGGCTCTCCGCCAGCCGGGCGATCTCGTCGGTGCCGATGACCGGGATCAGGGCGGAGAGGTTCTGGGTGCGGGCGACCTCCTCGGCGGCGGCCGCCGCGGCGTCGACGGGTTTGAGCGCGGCGCGCGCGACGATCCGACCGGCCAGCGCCGAACCCACCACCCCGACGACGCCGACGACGAGCAGCACCAGGCCGAGTTCACGCAGCGTGCGGTCGACGTCGGTGGTGGGGCGGGCGAGCTGCAGCGCGGCGGCCACCGCCGGCCGTTGCAGCGGGACGGTGACCAGCCGGTAGGACTGCCCGTCCACGGTGATGGTGCGCAGGTTCTGGGTGCGTTCGCGGCGGGCCACCTCGGCATCGGCGGCGTTCACCGGGATCGGCACCTTGTTCCACGGTGAGACCGCGTTCTCCAGCGGGTTGCCGGCGGCGTCGAGGAACTGGCCCTCCAGGCCGAAACTGAAGGCCTGCACGCCGCTGCCCAGCGCGTTGGTCTGGATCGTGTCCGCCGACGCCTGCGCCTGTTCGACCAGCTGATCGTCGATGGCGTTGTTCAGCACGATGCTGGTCGCGCCGAGTGACACCCCGGCGACCACGGCTACGGCGGCGGCCACCGCCATGCCGACCAGCAGGGCGAGGCGGGCCCGCAGGGTGAGGCGGGCCAGCGGCGAGGACGGGCGCAGCGTCGAGGGCTGACCGCCGCCGAAGCGGCGGGTGGCCCGGCGCTCACCCGAACGCCCGGGGACGGGTTGGCCGGGAGGGATCGGATGTCCCCAGGCCGGAGCGGAGACGGCGCCCGGGGAGGGCGCAGCGCTCACGTACGGTCCCCCGAGGGCTCACGCAGCACGTAGCCCACGCCGCGCACGGTGTGCAGCAGCCGGGGTTCGCCCCCGGCCTCCAGCTTGCGACGCAGGTAGCTCACGAAGACCTCGAGCGAGTTGGACGTGGGACCGAAGTCGTACCCCCACACCCGCTCCATGATCGTCGATCGGGACAGGACCTGGCGCGGATGCCCGAGGAAGAGTTCGAGCAGCTCGAACTCGGTCTTGGTCAGCGTCAGTTCCCGCTGGCCACGGTGTACCTGCCGGCTGACCTGGTCGAGCGCGACCCCGGCGTAGGACAGCACGGCGCCGGGCAGGCCACCGCCCGACCCGGCACCACCGGCGGCGACGCTGGCCGCCCGGGCCGCCAGTGCCGCCCGGCGGATCAGCGCCCGGAGCCGGGCGAACAGCTCCTCGAGGGCGAACGGTTTGACCAGGTAGTCGTCCGCGCCGACGTCCAGCCCGCTGACCCGGTCGGCGAGGCCGTCGCGGGCGGTGAGCATGAGCACCGGCACGTCGTCGCCGCGTGCCCGCAGTTGGCGGCAGGTCTCCAGCCCGTCCATCCGGGGCATCATGACATCGAGGATGACGATGTCGGGTTGGTCGCGCTGGACGCCCGCGAGCGCGTCGATACCGTCACCGGCCGTCGCCACCTCATAGCCCTCGAACCGGAGCGAACGTTCCAGGGACTCCCGCACGGCCGTGTCATCGTCGACCACCAGTACTCGCACGGTTCCCAGTCTGCCCCCACGGCGCCGACCCGCGGCGGTCCGCCGACTCGTCTCAGCAACACCTTTCGCGGTCTTCAGCCAGGCTTCAGCCCCGCGGCCGGCCCTGCTCAGATACGGGAGGTGCTCGGCGGGTCGATTCGCGGCCGGGGTACGTCCTCGGTGATGTCCGCCGCGCCGGAGCCACCCGCGTTGCCGGAGATGCCGGAACCGCCGGGCTGCGCGGTGTCGTCGTCCTGCTCCGCCGGCTCCTCCTCGTCGTCGTCGACGACGGTGACCTCGCTGCGCTGGACGGACCCCAACGCGATGCCCTCGAGGCTCAGCGCGTTACGGACCCGCTCGCGCAGTTCGCGGGCGACATCCCACTGTTTGAGCGGCTGGGTCTTGATCGCCACCCGCAGGGTGTAGCCGTCCGCGGTCATCGACTCCATGCCCCACACCTCGGGCGCCTCGAGGATCACCGCGCTCCACTCGGCGTCCGACCAGAGGCTGCCGGCGGTGCGGGTGAGCACCCGCTTGGCGGCCTCGACCTCGGTGTCGTAGTCGAGCGGGACGTCCAGGACGGTGCGGGCCCACTGCTGGCTCTTGTTCCCGATCCGGGTGATCTCACCGTTGCGGACGTACCAGACCGTGCCCTCCACGTCCCGCAGCCGGGTCATCCGCAGGCTGACCGCCTCGACGGTGCCCGACACCGCGCCGACGTCGATGACGTCCCCGACGCCGTACTGGTCCTCGAGCAACATGAACATCCCCGACAGGAAGTCGCGCACCAGGTTCTGGGCGCCGAATCCGACGGCGATTCCCAGCACACCGGCACTGGCGACGATCGGGGCGAGATTGATGCCCAGCTCGCCGAGGATGCTCAGAAAGGCCAATCCGAACACGAAGACAGAGGTCACGCTGCGCAGGAGTGAGCCGGCGGTCGCGGCCCGCTGACGGCGCCTTTCCATCAGGACGGACGGATCACCGAACGCGCCGAGCAGTGTTCCGGCCCGCGTCCCGCGAAACGGCCCGGCGGCGTTGCCGGACCCGGCCCGTTCGGTCGTTCGGCGAATGAACCGGTGCAGCAACGCGCGGACCAGGAAGGCGATGACCAGGATCAGGACGATGCGGATCGGGGTGCCGAGGAAGACCTCCGCCCCCGAGGCGAGGTAGTTGCTGTGCGTGGCGTTGTAGACGGTGCGACACAGCAGGCCCGGATCGGTACCGCAGGCGTCCCGCACGGCGTTGGCGACACCGGCCAGGGAGACCAGCGGATCCGTGCTGGTCGTCGGGCTGGGGGTGGGCATCGGGGTGATCGTCGCGGCGACGGAGGCGGCCGTGGCGGTGGGGCCTGGCGGGCTCGACAGCAACATGCCCAGTCCCGGGATGGGGATGAGCGGGGCGGCCAGCAGGGACGAGGCGGGCGTCACGACGTAGGTCGACCTTCCGATGCTGATCTGATGGATGTCGGGCCGGTTCCCCCCGGGAGACGACGATCAGCGATCAGTCTCGCCGATGCCCACCACCTCCCGGCACCCCACCCCCCACGTCAACGGCGTGGCACCGATCCGTCCACTATCGGGACCACGCCCGGCAAACAGTCGACGCTGCGTAACCAACAGGCCGCACAATGATCGGCGGAGAGTGACAAACGCCACCAGATATGTGCAGCGACACGGCGTGAATTGCGATGACCATGCAAACAGGCTCGCGTTCTGCCGCCGAAGGCGGTTGACTGTCCATTGTCACCGGAGACGCTGTGCAGATCGGCCCGTAAAGGGCCCTCGGTGGGCAGGAGGTTCGGCGCGTGGCAGAGGCGCTGGTTCTCAACGCCACGTATGAGCCTCTGTGCGTGGTGTCGCAACGGCGCGCGCTCGTTCTGGTCCTGACGGACAAGGCGGTCATGGTCGAGTCCGCCGGCCAGGTACTTCGGTCCGCGGCGACGTCGATCGACGTTCCCATCGTGGTGCGGTTGGCCCGGTTCGTGCGGGTGCCCTACCGCTCGCAGGTTCCGCTCACCCGCAAGGGCGTGCTGGCCCGTGACCACCACCGGTGCGTTTACTGCAACGCGCCGGCCACCTCCTTGGATCATGTGATTCCCCGTTCCCGCGGGGGTCAGCACGTATGGGAGAACGTCGTGGCGGCCTGCGGTCGCTGCAACCATGTCAAAGCCGACCGGGCTGTCGCCGATCTGGGCTGGCGGCTTCGCACGGCACCTCGAGCGCCGAGCGGAGCCGCTTGGCGCATTCTGGGCTCCCGTCGGATGGATCCGCGCTGGTCGGCCTATCTGAGCGCGGATGTGACCGAGGCAGCCTCCGCCTGAGGCCACCGGCCGCGCCGCCCCGGGATTCCCACTGCCGGGGCGGGGCAGGTAGCCGGAGTGCGCATTCTGGTGACCGGTGCTACCGGGTACATTGGCGGCCGGCTGGCCCCTCGTCTGCTTGAGCGCGGCCACACCGTGCGGGCCATGACCCGCGACCCGGCCCGGTTGCGGGATGTCGTCTGGGCCGATCAGGCCGAGATCGTCCGGGCCGACGCCCGCGAACCCGACACGTTGGGTCCGGCCCTGCGCGGGGTGGACGTCGCCTACTACCTGATCCACTCGATCGACGGCGGCGGCGACTTCTCCACCGTCGACCGGCAGGCCGCCACCGCCTTCGCCACCGCCTGCCACGACGCCGGTGTGCGGCGCGTCATCTACCTCGGCGGCCTCGGCCCGGCCCAGGACGCCGGCGGGGGCGGGCAGGCCCTGTCCGCGCATCTGAGTTCGCGGCACGAGGTGGCCCGCATCCTGCTTGACTCGGGTGTGCCCACCCTCGTCCTGCGGGCAGCGGTGATCATCGGTAGTGGCAGCGCCTCGTTCGAGATGCTGCGCCACCTCACCGAGCGCCTGCCGATCATGCTCACCCCGCGCTGGGTGCGCACCCGCATCCAGCCCATCGCCGTCCGGGATGTGCTGCACTATCTGATCGGCGCGCTCGAGGCGCCCGCCGACGCCCACGGCTCGTTCGACCTCGGCGGACCGGACGTGTTGACCTACGCCGAGATGATGCAGCGCTTCGCCGCGGTCGAGGGGCTGCGGCCGCGGATCATCCTCGGCGTGCCGATGCTGTCCCCCGGCCTGTCCTCACTGTGGGTCGGGGTGATCACCCCGGTGCCCAAGGCCATCGCCCGGCCGCTGGTGCGCTCGCTGCGCACCGAGGTGGTGGTGCGCGACGGCGGGGCGGTGCGCACGATCATCCCCGACCCGCCGGACGGCCTGATGGGCTTCGACGCCGCCGCCGCCCACGCCCTGAGCCGGGTCCGCGAGCGCGGTGTGGAGACCCGCTGGTCGACCGCGGTCTGGCCGGCGAGGTCCGGCGGCCACAGCGCCACCTCGCCCCCCGGCGAACCCGCGCCCACCGATCCGCAGTGGAGCGGCGGGGCGCTGTTCGTCGACGAACGCGACAGTGACGTCGCGGCCGACCCGGCCCGGCTGTGGGCGGTCATCGAGGGCATCGGCGGGGAGAACGGCTGGTACTCGTGGCCGCTGGCCTGGTCGGCCCGCGGCTGGCTGGACACCCTGGTCGGTGGGGTCGGCCCGCGGCGTGGCCGACGTGATCCGGCGTCGGTCCACGTCGGCGAGGCCCTGGACTTCTGGCGGGTCGAGGAGATCGAAGCCGGACGGCTGCTGCGCCTGCGCGCCGAGATGAAGCTGCCCGGTGAGGCCTGGCTGGAACTGCGGGCCCTGCCCGGCGACACCCCCGGCACCGCGCTGTACCGCCAGCGGGCGGTGTTCCGTCCGCACGGGCTCAACGGGCAGCTCTACTGGTGGGCGGTCAGCCCCTTCCACGCCATCGTGTTCGGTGGCATGGCACGCAACATCGTCCGCGCGGCCGAGCATCTGGCCGCCGCGGACGACGAACACTCAGGAGTGGCCCCGGCCCTGCACCGGGGGTCCACCGTCTGAGGTGCCGCCGGGGGACAGGTCACCGAAGACCGGTCGCGGCGGGGCGGGGCCGACGTCGGGAAGTTCGGTGTCGAACCAGACCCGCTTGCCGTTGACCGTGGTCTCCACACCCCAGGCCATCGACAGGGCCTCGACGAGCAGCAGCCCCCAGCCGGACTCCGGGTCGGGCCGGTTGGCCGCCGCCGCCCCCGGCCGTGGCAGATGGGCGCCCTCGCGGTCCTCGACGCTGACCCGCAGCCGACCGGGCTCCAGGAACGCCCGCAGCACCAGGTCGCTGCGCGCGTGCAGGACCGCGTTCGTCACCACCTCGCTGACCAGCAACGTCACATCCTCGACCGCGGCGATGCCGTAGTCGAGCAGGACGGCGCGGATCGCCGTGCGGGCCTGCCCGGAGGAGGCGGCCACCGCGGGCAGGGAAAGCTCCAGCAGCGGCGGGTTCACCGTGAGCGTGGTCAGCACGATCAGCGCCGTGTCGTCATCGGTACGGCTGGGCAGGTCGGCGGCGAGCAGGCAGCGTTCCAGCAGCGAACGGGCGGTCTCCTGGGCGGGGCCCTCACCGGTGCCGGCGATGACGTCCGGGCCGAACCAGCTGCGCGCGGCGAACGAACCGCCGCGGGGTCGACGCCGGCGCCGTTCGACGCCGCGGGCAGGCAGCGGCTGCTCTCCGCGCCGGTCCTCGCCGCTGCGCCGGTCGGCGACACCGGGCGGGGGGCCCTGGGACGGGCCGGGGGCCCGACGGTCCGTCCAGACGCCGGGGGCCGCGTCGGCCATCTCACTGAAACCAGCCGCGATCGCGGCCGCGGCGTCGAGTTCGGCCTGGGCCTCCCGGGCCGCGGCGGCCTTGGCGCGCTGTTCGATCAGCCCACGACGCAGGTTCTGCAGCCCGTCGGAGAGCGGGCGGCGACGCGACTCGACCAGACCGTCGGTGAACATCACCAGCGCGGATCCGGGCGGCAGGGTCACCCTGGTCTCGCTGAAGCCGGCGGCCTCGCCCTCGCCGACCCCGAGCGGCAGACCCGGTTCGAGCACCAGATAGTCGGGGTCCTCGTCGGGCAGCACGACCAGGGGTGCCAGATGGCCGGCGTTGGCGATGACGGCCCGTCCGGTGTGCCGGTCGTAGACGGCGTACATGCAGGTCGCCATCTGCAGGCCGGGCAGCATCCCGACCACCCGGTCGAGGCGGTAGAGCACGTCGGCCGGCGGCCACTCCTCGAGCGCGTAGGCGCGCAGCGCCGCCCGCAGCTGACCCATCACCGCCGCCGCCTGCAACCCGCGGCCCATGACGTCGCCGATCGCGACACCGAACCGGCCGCCGGAGAGCGGGATGATGTCGTAGAAGTCGCCACCGACCTCGGTGCCGGCCGTTCCGGGGCGGTACTCCATGGCGATCTCGACGCCGTCGAGCGCCGGGGGGTTCGCCGGTAGCAGCGAACGCTGCAGGGTCAGCGCCGACTCCTGGGCCTCCCGGAACCGCATCGCGTTGTGCAGTGCGATCGAGCCGCGCCGGGCCAGCCCCTCCAACAGCAGGATCTCGTTGTTGCGGTAGTCGCCCGTGGGCCGCCCGACCGAGAGCACACCGAAGATCTCCCCGCCGGCGGACAGCGGGACGTGCGCCGTCGGCCCGTCACGTAGCTGACGGAACCGCTGGTAACCCGATTCGGTGGCGGCCGTGCGCAGGGCGCGCATGTCCGCCAGGCGCGGCAGGCTGTAGGTCTGCCCGGAGCGCAGCACCAGCCCCGGCGGGTAGTCGTCGGCGAGCAGCGGGGGGCGAGCGGAGATCATGGCGCGCAGCAGCTGGTCGACCCGCGGGTCGAGTGAGCTCGAGGCGGCGAGCTGCGGGGTGTCCTCCTCGCGCAGCCACACCAGGCTGACGGCGCCCAGGTGGGGCAGGACGAGGTCGGCGAGCAGGCGGGCGACCCGGTCCGGGTCCAGCGACTCGGCGAGCAGCAGACCCGCGTCGGCCAGGAAGCTACCGGGAACTCCCCCGGACTGGCCCAGACCCGGCAGGTGGCCCACCGGCCCACGCCTGCCCGGCTCACGCCCGGCCTGCCCATGCCCGCCCGGGCCACCCCCGGCCGGGCCACGGGCAGGGGCCGCGCCCGCCGACCGGACGCCGCGGGCGGTGCGGCGCAGCACGCCGACCAGCCGATCGACCGCCCGCCGACCGGACGCGGCCGCTGCCGCCCCCGGACCGGCGTCAGCCGCCGCGCCACTCGCGCCGACCGCACCCGTCTCGTCGCCTGGTACAGCGGAGTCGGACGCGTCTGACCGATGCCCGGGAGCCTGGTCGGACGTCGAAGCCGTATCCACTCGCTTCTGACGGTTCCCGACTCCCGGGACTGAGCCGTAACGGCCAGTCACCTGGTCCACCTGCGGAAGTGTAGTTCCGTACCCTGACATCGCGCAGCGCGAGCAGGTCGGTCGGACCCGACAGCGGGGCCCCGTTCGCTACCAGGATGGAGCGGATGAGTACACGTCATGGCGACACAGATGATTCCATGATTGATCCAGACGATGCCGATCGCCCCGGTTCTCCGACTCCGGGGGGCGCCGACTGGTGGCGCCGGGCCGTGCTCTACCAGGTGTACGTGCGCAGCTTCGCCGACTCCGACGGCGACGGGGTCGGCGACCTGCCGGGTCTGCGCCGCCACCTGCCGGTGCTGGTCGAGCTCGGCGTGGACGCGCTGTGGATCACCCCGTTCTACCGGTCCCCGATGGTCGACCACGGCTACGACGTGGCCGACCATCGCGACGTCGACCCGCTGTTCGGGCAGCTCGCCGACCTGGACGCGCTGCTGGCCGAGGCCGCGGCGGCGGGGCTGCGGGTGCTCGTCGATCTCGTCCCGAACCATTCCAGCGCCGCGCATCCGGCGTTCGTCGAGGCGCTCGCCGCACCGCCGGGTGACCCGCGGCGCGCGCTGTACGTCTTCCGGGACGGGCGCGGACCGGACGGGGCGGCCCCGCCGAACAACTGGCGGTCGGTCTTCGGCGGCCCGGCCTGGACCCGTGTCCCCGACGGCCAGTGGTACCTGCACCTGTTCGACGCCGCGCAGCCGGACTGGAACTGGTCGCATCCGGCGGTGCGCGCCGACCACGAGGCGACCCTGCGGTTCTGGCTCGACCGGGGGGTCGACGGGTTCCGCATCGACGTCAGCCACGGCCTGGTCAAGGACGCCGAACTGCGGGACAACCCGCCCGGCGTGGACCTCGAACCGGACAGCGGTTTCCGGGACGAGGCCGAGCCGCACGTGTGGGACCAGGACGGTGTCCACGAGATCTACCGGTCCTGGCGGACCCTCACCGAGGGTTACACCGCTCGTGATGGTCGGGCCCGGGTCCTCATCGGTGAGACCTGGGTGAGCGATCCGGTCCGGCTGGCCCGCTATGTCCGCCCCGACGAGCTGCATCTGACGTTCTCGTTCTCGTTCTCGTTGCTGGGCGCGCCGTTCACGTCGTCGGCGTGGCGGGCGGCGATCGACGCCGAACGGGACGCCCTCGGCGCGGTCGGGGCCGCGGCCACCTGGGTGCTGGCCAACCATGACGTGGTCCGTCCGGTGGGCCGCTACGGCGGTGGGGCGGTCGGTGAGCGCCGGGCCCGGGCGGCCCTGCTGACCATGCTGGCGCTGCCCGGGGTCGCCGTGCTCTACCAGGGTGACGAGCTGGCCCTACCAGGGTGACGAGCTGGCCCTGCCGCAGGTCGAGGTGGCCCCGGCCGACCGGCGCGACCCGGTGTGGACCCGTTCCGGGGGTACCTCGGTGGGCCGGGACGGCGCCCGGGTACCGATGCCCTGGTCGGGGGACGCGCCGCCGTACGGCTTCAGCGCGGACGGTGTCCGGCCGTGGCTGCCGCAGCCGGCGGACTGGGCGGCGCGCACCGTGCTGGCCCAGGCCGCCGATCCGATGTCGACCTGGCTGCTGGTGCGCGGCGCGCTCACGCTGCGTCGCTCACTGCCGCATCTGCGGGGCGACAAGCTGCGCTGGCGCGACGATGTTCCGGCCGGCTGCCTGGCCTTTGACCGGCTTCCGCCGGCTTCGGGCGCCGAACCCGGTTCCGCGTCTGCGTCCGGACACACCGCCGGGACGGCCACCTCGGTGGGGCCATCCGGTATGACGTGTGTGATGGCCACGGACGGGCCGGTGCGGCTGGCGATCTCCGGACGGCTGGCGCTGGCGAGCGGACCTGTGGGTTATGACGGTGCGACACTCGATCTGCCGGCGGACACGACCGTCTGGGTGGCGCCGCCCGCCCCATGAGGGCCCACGCGTGGCCGGGGCGGCCGATGGCTGGCGCACAATGGACCAGTGAGCCAGCCTTCCACCCCGGCCCAGCCCACCACGACCTTCTTTGACGCGGTCGGCGGGGAGCCCACCTTCCGCACGCTGGTCGCGCGGTTCTACGAGGGCGTGGCCAGTGACCCGGTGCTGCGCCCGCTCTACCCGGAGGACGATCTCGAGGGCGCCGAGGAACGGCTACGGCTGTTCCTCATCCAGTACTGGGGCGGTCCCAGCGACTACCAGGCGCTGCGCGGCCATCCGCGACTGCGGTTGCGCCACGTCCCGTACGCCATCGGCCACGCCGAACGTGAGGCGTGGCTGGTCGTGATGCGCCGGGCGGTCGATTCGCTGAACCTGCCGCCCGACCAGTTCGCCACCCTGTGGGAGTACCTGCGCACCGCCGCGAAGTCCCTGCAGAACCGACCGGACTGACCCGCCCGTAACGCCGTCGCGCCCATGGTGGCCCGCCATGTTCCTGGCCGGCCACCATGGGCGCGTGTGGGCCCAGTCCCGTATGGACCCAGTCCCGTGTGGGCCCGGTCGGGTGAGGTCAGTCGCGGGTGAGCCTGCGGTGGGTCACCCGGTGCGGGCGGGCCGCCTCCTGGCCGAGGCGGTCGATCTTGTTGGCCTCGTAGTCGGCGAAGTTGCCCTCGAACCAGAACCAGCGCCCCGGGTCCTCATCCGTGCCCTCCCAGGCCAGGATGTGGGTGGAGACCCGGTCCAGGAACCACCGATCGTGGGAGATCACCACCGCGCAGCCGGCGAACTCCAGCAGCGCGTCCTCGAGTGAGCGCAGCGTCTCGACGTCCAGGTCGTTGGTGGGTTCGTCGAGCAGCAGGACGTTGCCGCCGCGCTTGAGGGTGAGCGCGAGGTTGAGCCGGTTGCGCTCACCACCGGAGAGCACCCCGACGGGCTTCTGCTGGTCGGGGCCCTTGAAACCGAACGATGACACCCACGCCCGGCTGGGCAGTTCGGTCTTGCCGACGATGATGTGATCCAGCCCGTCGGAGACGATCTGCCAGACGTTCTTCTTCGGGTCCAGGCCCGAGCGGGACTGGTCGACGTAGGCGATGTCGACGGTGTCGCCGATGACGAGCTCACCCGCGTCCGGTGTGGCCTGCCCGGTCAGCATCGTGAACAGGGTGGTCTTGCCGACCCCGTTCGGGCCGATGACGCCGACGATGCCACCGCGGGGCATCGTGAACGACAGCCCTTCGATGAGCGGCCGGTCGTCGAAGCCCTTGGCGAGACCGCGGGCCTCGATGACCTGGTTGCCCAGGCGGGGGCCGGGTGGGATCTGGATGTCGTCGAAGTCGCGCGGCCGGGCCCGGTCGGCCTCGGCGGCGAGCTCCTCGTAACGGGCTAGGCGGGACTTGCTCTTGGTCTGGCGGGCCTTCGGGTTGGAACGGACCCATTCCAGCTCCTGGGCGAGGACCCGGCGCCGCTTGGCGTCCTTCTGGCCCTCCACCTTCAACCGGCCGGCCTTGTTCTCCAGGTAGGTCGTGTAGTTGCCCTCGTAGGGCAGGGCGCGACCGCGGTCGAGCTCGAGGATCCACCCGGCGACGTTGTCGAGGAAGTACCGGTCGTGGGTGACGGCGAGCACGGCGCCGGCGTAACGGGCGAGGTGCTGCTCGAGCCAGGCGACGCTCTCGGCGTCGAGATGGTTGGTGGGCTCGTCGAGCAGCAGCAGGTCGGGGGCCTCCAGCAGCAGCTTGCACAGCGCCACCCGGCGCCGCTCACCGCCGGACAGCAGCGACACGTCGGCATCGCCCGGGGGTAGCCGCAGCGCGTCCATCGCCTGGTCGAGCTGACTGTCGAGCTCCCAGGCGTTCGCCGCCTCGATCCTGTCGATGAGCTCAGCCTGCTCGGCGAGCAACGCGTCGAAGTCCGCGTCGGGCGCGGACATCTTCTCGTTGATCTCCTCGTAGCGGGCGAGCACCCGACGGATCTCCTGGACGCCGTCCTCGACGTTGCCGCGGACATCCTTGGTCTCGTCCAGGGATGGTTCCTGGGCGAGCATGCCGACGGTGTAGCCCGGGCTGAGGTTGGCGTCGCCGTTGCTGGGCTGGTCGATCCCAGCCATGATCTTCAGCAGGGACGACTTCCCGGCACCGTTGGGACCTACCACCCCGATCTTGGCTCCGGGTAGGAACGACAGGGTCACATCGTCGAGGATGACCTTGTCGCCGTGGGCCTTGCGCGCTTTGCGCATCTGGAAGACGTACTGCGCCATGTCTCCAACC
>NZ_CADCWS010000110.1 GCF_902806475.1 Candidatus Frankia nodulisporulans | reverse complement strand
CAACGACCGGAGCGCGCACATAGTTCGCGCGGATCGTCCGGCGCTGTCCCCCATGTGGCATCGGAGGCTGCCCACCTGACCCGACAGCGGCGCGGACGGCCCAGGTCAGCGCGGTGCCGGTGCGACGAGATCAGTGCCACGATTGCGGGCCGTCCTGCGTTGGTAGGTCCAGGACGGGCCGTCCGGTCCGCTGTCCGACAGGGAGTCACCCGAGGTGTTTTCCGGAAGTGCCCGGCTGCTGCGCCGGATCGCCGTGACCGTGCTGGGTGTGGCCGTGCTCGGCGTGGGCATCGCGATGCTCGTGCTGCCCGGGCCGGGGTTCCTCGTGGTCGCGCTGGGGTTCTTCATCCTCAGCCTGGAGTACGAGTGGGCGCGCAGCCGCTTCGAGCAGGCGCGCACCAAGGCCGCCGACCTCGCCGATCAGGCCGCCGGGCGGCCGCTGTACTCGGTGTTCACGATCCTGTTCGGCCTCGGGATGGTCGCCGCGGGCATCTGGTGGGCCCTCGACGACGGCCTGCCCGCGTCCGGGCCGTGGACGGGCGGCAGCATCATCTTCAGCGGCCTGGTCGTGCTCGCCACGATGGTCGTCAGCCTGTGGCAGGCCCACCAGGCCCGCGAACACGGTCAGCCCACACCGGCCGAGCTCCTCGAACGCCGCGAGCACACCGAGCGACAGGAGCGGGACGGGCATCAGGAGCGGGCCGGCGGGGCGGCTACTGCCCCTGGGTCTCCTGGTTCACGCCCCTGACACCGGGCTGGCGGTAGACGCAGGCGTAGAGGGCGGCCCGGTCCTCGGTGGTGGCCTCGCTGACGTTGTAGCGCAGCGGGTAGACGCGGCTGGTCGCGAGGTTGTTGCGGTCCGGCGGCTCCTGGAGGGCCTTGCCGACGGTGGGGCAGGCGGCGCGCACGGCGTCCTTCTGCGCCTTCGTCGCGTCGGTGTCGAAGTACACCACCGCCTCCTGCAACGGCGGCGGGCCACTCACCGACGCGTACACCCCGAACGCGATCAGGCCGATGGCGGCGAGGGCCACACCCACCGCGGCCAGGCGACGCTGCGGGTCCCACACGTACTGCCAGGCGCGCCCGACGGCGCTCGGCGACGATACGGCCACGATGTGATTCCTGTCACGCGGGGGAAAGAAATGTGGTCCGGATGACGACCGGACCACGCTGAAATCCAGACCCCCAACGTAGCCGCCCGGCGCTCTTCGTATGGTGAACGCCTTTGTGCAGCCACCCACACCGTCGATCATGCCCCACCGATCGCGCCCACATGAGCGAGGAACCGGCCGTGCCATCCCTGATCGAGGACTACGCGCTGATAGGCGACACCCATTCGGCCGCGCTGGTGTCGCGCAATGGTTCGATCGACTGGCTGTGCCTGCCACGGTTCGACTCGCCGGCCTGCTTCTCGGCGCTGCTGGGCGACCCTGACCACGGGCACTGGCAGATCGCGCCGGTCGAACCGGTGCTGGGGGTCAGCCGCCGCTACCGGGGCGACACCCTGGTGCTGGAGACCGACCTGACGACGGCGTCCGGCACGGTGCGCATCGTGGACGCGATGTTCCCGCACGCCGGCAGCCACACCGTGCTGCGTCTGGTGGAGTGCCTCGAGGGTTCGGTGCGGATGCGCTCGGAGACCCGGTTCCGCTTCGACTATGGCTCGATCGTGCCGTGGGTGCGCCGGGTGGACGAGCACACGATCGCCGCGGTCGCCGGGCCCGACGCCATCACGCTGCGCACCACCGCCCCGATGGAGGGGCACGACATGGCCACCTACGCCGAGTTCGGCGTGGCCGCCGGCCAGTCGGTGCCGTTCTCGCTGACCTGGACCCCCTCGCATCAGGCCACCCCGCCGGCGCAGGACGTCCGCCGCATGATCACCCTCACCGAGGCATGGTGGTCGGACTGGATGGCCGGCTGCACCTACGACGGCCAGTGGCAGCCCGCGGTGCGCCGCTCGCTGATCACACTGAAGGCGCTGACGTACGCGCCGACCGGTGGCATCGTCGCCGCCGTCACCACCTCGCTGCCCGAGCACATCGGCGGGGTGCGCAACTGGGACTACCGCTACTGCTGGCTGCGCGACGCCACGATCACCCTGCTCGCCCTGCTCGACGCCGGGTTCACCAGCGAGGCGACCGCGTGGCGGGAGTGGCTGCTGCGCGCGGTCGCCGGCGACCCGTCCCGGGTGCAGATCATGTACGGCGTCGCCGGTGAGCGCCGGCTGCCCGAATACGAGGTGCCGTGGCTGCCCGGCTACGAGCAGTCCTCGCCGGTGCGGGTCGGCAACGCCGCCGTCGACCAGTTCCAGCTCGACGTCTACGGCGAGGTCCTCGACGCGCTGCACGTCGCCCGGGTGGCCGTCGCCGGGCGCCGTCCCGGCGTCAGCGGCCTGGTCAGCGTCGACGGTGCGCCGCTGTCGGGTCTCGGCGGCGCCCCCGCCCACGGCGACGACTCCTGGCCGTTGCAGACCAAGCTGATGGACTTCCTCGAGACCGGCTGGCGCAAGACCGACGAGGGCATCTGGGAGGTCCGCGGGCCGCGGCGGCACTTCGTGCACTCCAAGGTGATGGCCTGGGTCGCCGCCGACCGGGCGGTGCGGGGCATCGTCGAGTCGGGGCTGCCCGGCCCGGTCGAACGCTGGTCGGCGCTGCGCGACGAGATCCACACCGAGGTGTGCGCCCGCGGTTTCGACCACGACCGCGGCACGTTCACCCAGTTCTACGGCTCCCGGGAACTGGACGCGGCGCTGCTCTACATGCCACTGGTCGGCTTCCTGCCGGCGACCGACCCGCGGGTGGTCGGCACGGTCGCCTCGATCGAACGCGAACTGATGGAGGACGGGTTCGTGCTGCGCTACCCGACCGCCGAGGACGGTGCCGTCGACGGTCTGCCCGCCGGCGAGGGGGCGTTCCTCGCCTGCACGTTCTGGCTCGCCGACAACTACGCGTTGTCGGGCCGCGTGGAGGAGGCGCAGGAGCTGTTCGAACGGCTGCTGTCGCTGCGCAACGACGTGGGTCTGCTCGCCGAGGAGTACGACCCGCGGCTGGGTCGGATGACCGGCAACTTCCCGCAGGCGTTCAGCCATGTGCCGCTGGTCAACACCGCGCGCACCCTCACCGACGCGCTGCGCGGCGTGCCGCGTTCGCGCACCGACCGGGCCGACCCGCCCGGCCACTTCTTCGGCTGACGGTCACGGTAGCGTCGGCGCGTCGGGTGTGGGTGAGGTGAGGGTGAGGGGACAGGCGTGACGCGGCGTATCGCGGTGATCGGTGGCGGCATTCTGGGGCTCGCGGTCGCCCGGCGACTCGGGCAGGTCGAGCCCGAGGCCACGGTGACCGTGTTCGAGAAGGAGCCGGATGTCGCCCGTCACCAGACCGGGCGCAACAGCGGTGTCGTGCACGCCGGGCTGTACTACGTCCCCGGTTCGCTGAAGGCGACGCTGTGCCGGCGTGGCGTCGGTCTGCTGCGGGAGTTCTGCGCGGCGCACGACGTCCGTTACTCCGAGTGCGGAAAGATCGTCGTCGCGGTGGACGACAGCGAACTCGAGCGGCTCGCCGAGATCGAGCGGCGCGCGGCGGCCAACGGTGTGCCGGGCACCCGGATGCTGGACGCCGCCGGCCTGCGCGCGATCGAACCGCACGCCCGCGGCGTCGCCGCCCTGCACTCCCCCACCACCGCGATCGTCGACTACGTCGGGGTCGCGCGGGCGCTGCGCACCGAGATCGTCGCCGCGGGCGGGGCGGTGCGCACCGGCGCCGAGGTGGTCGGCGTCGACGAGCGGCCCGACGGCGTGCACCTGACCCTCACGGTGCGGGCCTCGGCCCGGTCCCGGCCCAACGGCACCCGGGCGACCGCCGCGCACGACAGCGGACGGGTGTCGCAGGCCACCGAGCGGATCGGCCCGTTCGACCTGCTTGTCACCTGCGCGGGCCTGCAGTCCGATCTGGTCGCGACGCTGACCGGCGAGGACCCGTCGCCGCAGATCGTCCCATTTCGCGGCGACTACTGGCTGCTGCGCCCGCAGCGCCGCGACCTGGTCCGCGGCCTGATCTACCCGGTGCCGGACCCGCGCTACCCGTTCCTGGGCATCCACCTGACCAAGCGCATCGACGGTGAGGTCCTCGTCGGCCCGAACGCGGTGCTCGCGACCGCCCGCGAGGGCTACACCGTGGCCACGCTCAACGCCGCCGACCTGCGTCGCACCCTGGGCTGGCCCGGCTTCCACAAGATGGCCCGCACCCACTGGAAGACCGGGGCGAAGGAGGTCCTGCACACCGTCAGCAAGCGGGCGTTCGTCGCCGAGGCCCGCCGCTACGTCCCCGATCTGCGCAGCGACGACGTCGTGCGCGGCCCGGCCGGGGTGCGGGCCCAGGCCGTCGCCCGCGACGGCAGCCTCGTCGACGACTTCGTGCTCGCCCACACCGACCGGGTCGTCCATGTGCGCAACGCCCCGTCGCCCGGTGCCACCGCCTCCCTGGCGATCGCCGAACACATCGTCGCCAAGGTCGTCCCGGACCACGCCAGCTGACCGGCGGTTCGCGGTGATCGGCGGCACGCGGTGACCGGCGGACAGGTCGTCCATCTGGATGCGGCCGGGGCGGCGCGGATGAGCCCGGCGACCGTCGCCGCGCAGACGGCGTTTCTGGCCGAGAAGGGCCGGCTGGGGGCGTACACCGCGCAGGCCGCGGCCGGGGGCGTCCTGCGGACCGCCCGGGCGACCCTCGCCGACCTGCTCGGTCCCGGCCCGCGGGCCGAGGATGTGGTGTTCGGGCACAGTGCCAGCGACGCGTTCGCCACGCTGCTGCACGCCTGGCCGTTGCGCGCCGGCGCGCGGATCGGGGTGGTGCCCAGCGAGTACGGCTCCAACCAGCTGCTGCTGGCCTCGCTCGCCGCCCGGATCGGCGCCACCCTGCACGACCTGCCGGTGGACGCGGACGGCATCATCGACCTCGACGCCCTCGACCGTGACGGCCTGCCCGCCGTCACCGCGGGCGGGCGCGGCGTCGGTGGCGGCGGCGGTCTTGAGCATCTCGACCTGGTCGTCTTCCCGCAGGTACCCAGCCAGCGGGGAATCGTGCAGCCGGCCGCCGCGCTGGGCCTGCGGTGCGCCGCGGCCGGGGTGGGGCTCGTCGTCGACGTCGCCCAGTCCGCCGGTCAGCTCGACACCACCGGCATCGGCGCCGACGCGTATGTCGGGACGTCCCGTAAATGGCTGCGCGGCCCGCGGGGAGCCGGTTTCATCGCGCTGCGCCCGGGGTTGGCCGACCGGCTCGGTATCGGCGTGCCCAGCCTGTACAGCGCCGACAGCGTGGCCGACACGGGACCACGTCCGCTGCCCGGCATCGCGCGGATCAGCGTCGGCGAAGCGTCGGTGACGGCCCACATCGGCCTCGCGGCGGCGCTCGCCGACCTCGTCGGCGCCGGACCGCACCAGGTGTTCGCGCAGGTGGCGGCGCTGGCCGCGCAGGGTCGGCGGATTCTGGCCGGCGCCGGCGGCTTCCAGGTCCGTGAGCCGGCCGACACCGCCAGCGCCATCATCACGTTGCGGCCACCGCCGGGCCTGGACCCGTTCGCCGTGCGCGACCGGCTGTTGCGCGAACACGGCGTGCTCACCAGCGCCATTCCCACGGTCCACGCGCGTGAGCTGCGGGGCCCACTGCTGCGTGCCAGCGCCCACAGCTACAACACCGCGAGCGACTTCGAGCGTCTGGCCGAGGCCCTGGCCGCCCTCGTCGCCTGAGTTCCCGCCGAACGCGCCGCGGGGCGGCCCGAGGTTCGATCCCGTTACGCAAACGCGTACCGACAGGTGACGTCCGGTAGGGATCTGCTGAAATAGTGGGCGTTGCACGGATGGGCCCCGACCGTCCGTGCGACGCGGGAGCGCCCCCACGTTCCCACCCTGCGGGCACAGACGCCCAAAGCTGCCGGCGGCGGGTCCGCCGTCCGGTCGCTCGGCCGGGATGATCGACTGGATCAGCATGAGCTCAGAGGACGGCACGCCAGTTGCTGACACCATTACCATTGCCGCGGTAGACGATCACCCGATCGTGCTGCACGGACTCGCCGATCTGCTCCAGGGTGTCGAGGGACTCGACCTTGTCGGCACGGCCCCGTCCATCAACGCCCTGCTGGACGGGCCGGGCGCGCGGGCCCAGGTCATCCTGCTCGACCTTGATCTGGGTGATGGCACCCGACCTCCGGACAACATCCGCCGGCTGCTGACCGGCGAGCGTGCGGTCATCGTGTTCAGCGCCGCGGCCACCGCGGCGACCGTGCGCTCGGCGATGCACGCGGGTGCCTGCGGCTATGTCCCGAAGACCGATGACGTCCAGGGGCTGGCCACGGCGATCCGGGCCGCGGCCTCGGGCAGCGGATGGGTCTCCCCGCAGCTGGCGTTCCTGCTGCTCACCGACGACTCACCGGACCGCCCGACGCTGTCGCCCAAGGAGGCCGAGGCGCTGCGGCTGTACGCGACCGGTATGCCGCTCAAGACCGTCGCCCGCCGGATGGGGGTCTCCGCGGAGACCGCCAAGCAGTACATCGACCGGGTGCGTCAGAAGTACCGCCGCGTGGGCCGAGACGCCGGAACCAAGATCGACCTTCGCAAGCGCGCCATCGAGGACGGCCACCTCGACCAGGACTGACCGCCGCCCCGGCCGGCCGTCGCCCGACAACGCGACAGAAAGTCGAATGGGCGCTGGCACCCCCATGCCAGCGCCCATCGGCTGACGCATACCGGATCCCCGTGCCCGGTACGCGCCCGCGCGCTACCCCCCGCAGAACGGGAGGGCGCGTGTTGGGGTCAAAGGCTGAACGAACCCGGCGTGTCCCCCGACCGCGCCTGGCCGTTCCCCCCGTGCGCCCTTGACCTCGTTTATCGAGCCTGATGGTCATGGTTGCTGTCATGACCCCACATTCCCGCTACCGGGTGTCCCCCTGATGGGGGACTTCTGCGGTACGCGCGGGGTTTGGCGATGCCCGCGGCGGCCACCAGCAGCCCACAGGCCAGCACCAGCCATACCCCGGGCCCGACCGTGACACTCGCGTCCAACCCGGAGTCCTCGAACGGACCGGACCCGCCCAACCGGGTCAGGTCGATGATCGCCGTGACAACCACCATCAGCCCCGCCACACTGGCCAGTAGCCGACCCCACTGCGCGCGGCGGCCGGTGAGCAGCAGCCCCGCGAGCACGGCGAGAATCCCGAGGACGACGGTCAGCCGCCCATGCTGGCCCGGATCGGTGCCCCGCAGCGAGAACTCGATGAACCCGTAGGCCCGCACCGTCGCCCAGCTCATCCCGGACGCGACGATCACCCCCAGGCCGGCCCCCATCGCCACCGGCCCAGCCAGCAGGCCCCGACGGCGCGCGGCCGGCCGGGTCCCGCCAAGCCGTTCGGTGGCCGCCGACGGCACGTCGGAGCCATCCTCCCCGGTGGTGGGCAGCTCCCAGGGGGCCGCGATCAGCGGAGTCGCCACGTTCTCCCAGTCGGGCCCGCGTGTCTCGGCCGCGCCGTCACGCGCCCAGACCGGATCGGCGGTCGCCGCTGCCCTGGCTCGCCATGCGCGTAGGTCCGCCGCCACCTGGGCGGCGCGATCCCCACCACCCTCGGGTGTATCGGCCACCGACGCTGGACGCCCAGGCTGGTCGATGTGCGCGGGCGCCGTGGGGCGTGCCCAGGGGCTACGCGGCTGATCGGTCACCACCCACCACCGTCCGACGACGCCGACGGGGAGCCTCGCGACCACCCCTGACGGTAGTACCACGCCGCACCGACGATCGCACCGGCACCGGCCGGCTCGTCACGAACGGGCGGACTTCCCGCCGTCCGCCCCGGTCCGCCCCGGGGGGACGAACCTGCAGCGCCGCGCTACCGGCCAGCGCCAGGACCCCCGACACCAGGCGAGCGTGAGGCCGCTGCGCGGGGCGATGATGATCGCATCGGCCGAGACCGCCCGGAAGGACGCCAGCGTCGGCGGCCCGTACATCCGGTCCAGGCCGGTCAGCACCACGGTCGCCACCGCGCTCAGCCGGACGAACACGATGTCGACCAGGCCAGCGCCGAACGGCCGGTAGGCCAGCCGGGAGAGCGCCACCGCGGCCAGTCCCACGGCCAGCACCAGCACGACCCGGCCGTCGCCCACCTCGACCCCGCTGAACTGGCGGACCTGCTCACCGTCGGACAGCGAACTCCACGGCATCACGCTGCCGGCGCCCGCACCGATCGCCCCCACCAGCACCGCCAACGCCGCCACCGGCCGAACCCGCACCGGCGTCGACACCGCCGACGCGGGCTCCGCGGCGGTCGCCACCGGCTCGGGCGCCGTGGCCGGAACCGACTTCGCCGCCGGCTCGGGCACCGTCACCGTCGCTGTCGCTGTCGCTGTCGCCGTCGAGCCGGCGGGCCGCGGCGCGCGCGCACCGTCTCGGTCGCGAGCCCCATCCGGGTCACGAGCCCCGTCCCGGTCGCGAGCTGTCTCCCGGTGGTCCCGAGCCGAACTGGATGGTCGTCGCCCCTCGGTGGGATCCGCGCCACCGGCGGGCTGGGCGGTGTCCGAGCGAGGCTCGCGGGCGAGCACCCGAGCCGCTTCCCGCGCCGGGCTCCGGGGATCGGCCACAGGCGAGGCCAGGGTGGTCTCCACTGACCGGACGGGCTCCGCGGATCGCAGCGCCGACGTCGAAGGGGCGTCCGCGGCCGGCGTCGGCGCCGGATCCCGGCGTAGCGCCACCTGCATGGTCGGTGGGTCCAGCGACGGCTGCTCGGTCCGCCGGTGGCTGACCGTCTGCTGGTCGGCGACCGCGGGGCCGCTCGGGGCGGCCTGAGGGGCCTCCCCCGGGCGCGCGCCGAACCAGTCGACCTGTGACTGCTCGCCGCCGGAGCGCTGCCCTGGCGACGCGGGCCCGGCCAGCGCACTGGCCGGCGTGGTGCCGGGCAACGAGACATCATGATCGAACCAGACGGGCCGTGCCCGGCTCCGCTCGTCCACCCTGGTGTTGACGGCCCGCGTCCCCGTGGCGGCCGGCGCCGACCCGGTATCCGGCCGCGCGGTACCGGGTGTGACAGGAGTATCCCGACCGGGAACCGCCCGTCCCCCCGGCGACGCCGGACCGGCCGACCTCCCCTGCGGCCCCGGCTGCACCGCCTCCCCGGGGTGCACCGAAGATGCGGGGTGCACCGCCGACGCGGGGGACGGTTCCGCGGAACCGGGTGTCCCCGGGACGGAGCGACCCGTCGGCGGCGCCGGACTCGGTGAACCACCGGCCGACGCCGGCGTCACGGGCGAGGCGGACCCGGCCAACGCCGACGCGAAGCCGGACGGTGTGGCCCGCGCGGCAGGTGCGCCGGACGAGGCGGATCTGCCCGCGGAGCCCGGCATCGCCGGTGCGGGCGGCGTGGCCGGTGCGGCCGGGCGGTTGGCGGCAGCGGGTGGCCGGCTGGCGGAAGCGGATGGGCGGTGGGCGGAAGCGGATGGCGGCGCAGAGGCGGGGCTTCCAGGCGTGGCCCGCGCCGCGGGCGACACCGGTGAAGCCGCCTGCCCGGGGGCGGCCGCGGCCGGACGGATGCGCAGCGACGGGGTTCCGGAGCCCGCGGAGGCCGCGGAGGCCGCGCTACCAGCGGGCCGCGAGCGGATCGGCATACCTCGCTGCTCTATGGAGCGGGGGTCTCCCGCGCTCGCCCGTGGCGGTGTCGAGTGCGCGGAGTCGGAGGTCCGATCCGCTCCCTTCACCGCGGCCCCCGCCGAACCGGCCGCGGCCGGTTGCACCGGGCTCCGCGACGGCGGATGGCCACCCTGCCCCGGCGAGCCGACCGGCGCCGAGGATGGCATCGCTGGCGGCGACCCTGCTGGCGGCGACGAGGACGCCGCTGGTCGGGATGGCGCCGCTGGTGGGGATGATGCTGACGCCGACGAGGGCGCTGGCGCCGAAGATGTTGCCGGTGCGGGGGGTGCCGCTGGCGGCGGGGGCGCCGCGGACGGGATAGGCGCCGCGGACGATGCCGCTGACCGGGCAGGTCCTACCGGTCTGGCAGGCGGCGCTGACCGGACCGGCGGCGCTGACTGAGCCGGCGGCGCTGCGCGGGACGATGCCGCCGCGGGAGGCGATGCTGCCGCTGGAGCGGCCGACGCCTGCTGGCGCGGGTCGGCTGATCCCGGCGTTCCCCGGTGGGGCGTCCCAGCGGCGGCCGCCCCACCGGCGCGTGCCGTCCCAGGCGCCCCGGTCGGTGCCGGTGTGGATGCCGCGGGCGCGGGCGACGACCTGGTCGGCGACGGCGCAGCGGGAGCGGGCGGTGGGGTCGAGCGTGGCGCCGCGACGCGGGGCGGTACGCCCCGGGACCGCGGCGGCTCGCCTGACCGCAGCTCGCCCGATCGTGGCTGAACCGGCTGGGAGCGGACCGGCTGTGGTTGGGCCGGCGGTGACTGGTCCGGGCGCCGTTGCGCCTGCCGTGGCTCGGCGGGTCGCGACTCGGGCGGTCCTGCCGGGGTCGGTCGCGCGTCCTGGCCGGAGCGGGGGCTGGGCGATCCGCCACCCCCGCTGCCGCCTGCGGCCGGTGTCGACCGCTCGGTCGACTGCTGAGCGTCCGGTTCCGACCCCTGTGCCACCATCCGACCACTCCCTGATGTCCACCTGGCGTGTGGCGTCCCCTCCCAACGGGGGACGCCACCAATCCCCGCGGGGCGCGATCCGCCGCGGGCGGAACACCGGCTCAGGCAGCGGATGCGACAGGTCACATCATGACAGCCGCCCGACGGGGGACGGAACGGGTGTATCGGGTCAGGGCACCCGTCAGATCACCTCACCGATCCGGTGCACGCGCATCGTGTTGGTCATCCCGGCCACACCCGGCGGGGTACCGGCGACGACGACGACGAGCTCACCCGGCCGGCAGCGGCCGATCTGGAGCAGCGCGGTGTCCACCTGACGGACCATCTCGTCGGTGTTCTCGGCGAACGGAACCACGAAGGTCTCCACTCCCCAGAACAGCGCCATCTGGTTGCGCACGGCGGGGATGGGGGTGAAGGCGAGGACCGGGACCTCGCTGCGGTAGCGGGCGAGCCGGCGGGCGGTGTCCCCCGACAGGGTGTGCGCGACGAGGTACCGCGCGCCGACGGCGTTACCGACGGACGCGGCCGCCTGGGCGAGCGCCCCGCCGAGCGTGCGCGGCTCGGTGCGCAGCAGCGGGATGCGCCCCAGGTCCGCCTCGGCGGTCTCGATGATCCGCGCCATCGTGGCGACCGACTCGATCGGGTAGGCCCCGACACTGGTCTCCGCGGACAGCATGATCGCGTCGGCGCCGTCGAGGACGGCGTTGGCGCAGTCGCTGGCCTCGGCGCGGGTCGGCCGCGGCGCGCTGACCATCGACTCGAGCACCTGGGTGGCGACGATGACGGGCTTGGCCCGCTCCCGCGCCTGGCTGACGGCCCGCTTCTGCACCAGCGGGACGTCCTCGAGGGGCAGTTCGACGCCGAGGTCACCGCGGGCGATCATCAGGCCGTCGAAGGCCTCGATGATGCCGTCGAGGGCCTCGACGGCCTGCGGCTTCTCGATCTTGGCGTGGACGGGGAGGCGGATACCGACCTCGTCCATGATCGCATGGACGGACTTGATGTCGGCGGCGCTGCGCACGAACGACAGCGCGATCATGTCGACCCCGAGCTGGAGGGCGAACCGCAGGTCCTCGCCGTCCTTGTCGCTCATCGCGGGCACCGTCAGGGCGGCGCCGGGGATGTTCATCCCCTTGTGGTTGCTGACCGGGCCACCGATGATCACGATGGTGTGGACGTCGGTCTCGGTGACGCCCTCGATCTGCAGGACGAGCCGGCCGTCATCCACGAGGATGCGGTCACCGGCGGAGACGTCCGCCGGTAGGTCGGAGTAGGTCGTGCCGACCTGCTCGGCGTCGCCGGGCACGTCGCGCACGGTGATGGTGAACCGCTGACCGGGGGTGAGGGTGACCTTGCCGTCGGCGAAGGTGCCCAGCCGGATCTTCGGGCCCTGGAGGTCGGCGAGGATGCCGACGTTGCGCCCGGCGGCCTCCGCCGCCTCGCGCACCCGGGCGTAGACCGCGGCGTGCTGTTCGTGCGTTCCATGGGAGAAGTTCAGGCGGGCGATGTCCATTCCCGCGTCGATGAGGGCCCGGACGTTCTCCGGCGAGCTGGTTGCCGGGCCGAGGGTACAGACAATCTTGGCTCTACGAGGCACACACAAAGCCTAAGTAATGATCGTCGGTCATTGCGCGCGGGGGCCGTCGGAGGCGGCAGGTGGCGCACCAAGCAGTAGTCACATCAGGTCAATCAGGTACAGGCTGCGTGTGGCGGCCCAAGGGCGTACCGTCCGTATCGTCGCCCAAGCGACGCGTGTCCGGTGACGCACCATACAGGACACATCTTCGAGACGCCGTCGAGCACCCGGAGTCCGGCATGAATCGAAATCCCGCCATTCACCGCCAGCCCTCCGGCGACATCGACATCGCGCTCGCCGAGCCCGAGCCGGGCGCCGCGGGCGCGGCCGCGACACTCAGCGCCGCCACCGGCCCCGGTACGCCCGGCAGCCCGGCCACGACCGGCGCCTCGGTCACCGCGGGCGCCCTCGCGGACGGTGTCGTGGCCAGCGGGCACGGCGGGGCGTAGCCGCACCGCGGTCCGCTCACCAGGGGGTCTCGCCCGGCGCGCGACCACGAAACACCGTGCGCCGCGGATCGCCACCTTCGCACCACCCCACCTCGCCGGCGAGCATGGCTGGGGTCACATCCGGCCATGCCGCCCGGGGGTCCCCGGCGTCGCCTCCATGCTTCTCCCACGGCCCACGCGGAGACGCCGGTCACGCCGT
>NZ_CADCWS010000109.1 GCF_902806475.1 Candidatus Frankia nodulisporulans | reverse complement strand
CGACGCGTTGCCGCCGGCGACCGAGGATCCGCGCATCGACCAGGGCGCGGCCGCCGCGCCCGACCCGGGTTTCACCCTGCGGCGACTGCTGGCCTGGGTGCGGATTCCGCTGGTGGTGGGCCTGGTGCTGGTCGCGTTGGACGCACTCGCCGGTCTCGCCGTGCCGGCGCTGGTGCGCCACGCCGTCGACCACGGGGTGAGCACGGGCGCTCGGAACGCGCTGTTCGCGACGGCTGGTGTCGCGCTGGCGGTGACCCTCGCCGACTGGGTGGTCCAGATCTGGCAGACCAGGGTCACCGGGCGGATGGGGGAGCGGCTGCTCTACGTGCTGCGGGTCAAGACCTTCGCGCAGTTGCAGCGGCTCGGACTGGACTACTACGAGCGGGAGCTCGCCGGGCGGATCATGACCCGGATGACGACGGACGTCGACGCGCTGTCGACGTTCCTGCAGACGGGGCTGACCACCGCGATCGTCAGCCTGCTGTCGTTCTTCGGGGTGCTGGTCGCGCTGCTGATCCTGGACGCCCAGCTCGCCCTCGTCGTCGTGGCCGTGCTGCCGGTGCTCATCGTCGCGACCGTGGTGTTCCGGCGGCGCTCGTCCGCGGCGTACACCGAGTCGCGGGAGTGGGTCAGCGCGGTCAACGCGTCCCTGCAGGAGAACCTGGCCGGGCTGCGGGTCGCGCAGGCCTTCGGCCGTGAACAGGTCAACCAGGAACGTTTCCGCGAGCTCTCCGACTCCTATCGGGTGTCCCGCGTCCGCGCCCAGCGGATGATCGCGATCTACTTCCCCGGGGTGGAGTTCCTGTCCCGGATCGCGCTCGCCCTGGTGCTCGGGGTCGGCGCGCACCTGGTCGACGACGGATCGCTGACGGCCGGTGGGCTGCTCGCGTTCATGCTGTACGTCAACCTGTTCTTCTCACCCGTCCAGCAGCTGTCGCAGGTGTTCGACGGCTACCAGCAGGCGATGGTGGGGCTGCGGCGGCTGTCCGACCTGCTGCGCACGCCGACGTCCACGCCGCCCGCCGAGCATCCGCGAGCCGTCGGCCGGTTGGCCGGCGAGATCATCCTCGATGATGTGACGTTCGCCTACACGGTGGGCGGGCGGCGGACGAAGACCCGGGCGGTGGACGCGGTGAGCCTGCGGATCGCGCCGGGGGAGACCGTCGCGTTCGTCGGGGAGACCGGGGCGGGCAAGTCGACGGTGCTCAAACTCGTCGCCCGCTTCTACGACGTCACCGGCGGGGCGATCCGCGTCGACGGGGTGGACGTGCGTGAGTTCGATCTGTCCGGCTACCGGCGGCGCCTGGGCATCGTGCCGCAGGAACCGTTCCTGTTCTCCGGATCCGTGCGTGACGCCATCGCCTACGCCCGTCCCGACGCCTCCGACGAACAGGTACGTGCGGCGGCGCGGGCCGTCGGCGCCGAGGCGTTCATCGCGTCGCTGCCCACGGGCTACGACCATCCCGTCGGCGAACGTGGCCGTGGGCTGTCCGCCGGACAGCGCCAGCTGCTCGCGCTCGCCCGCGCCGAACTCGCCGACCCGGACATCCTGCTGTTCGACGAGGCCACCGCCGCCCTCGACCTCGCCACCGAGGCCGCCGTCACCGCCGCCGCCGAGGCCGTCACCACCCGGCGGACCACGATCGTCATCGCCCACCGGCTCACCACCGCCGCCCGCGCCGACCGGGTCGTCGTCATGGCCGGCGGACGTGTCGCCGAACAGGGCACCCACGCGGAGCTCCTCGACGCCGGCGGCGCCTACAGCCGGCTCTGGGCGGCGTTCACCGCGGGAAACGCCGACAATTCCGCGCTGGCATGATTCGATCCCTGGCGGCCTGGGGACGTCCACCCCAGCCATCCAGGGAGGTCAACATGTGGACGAATGCGATGCTCGTCGTCGACGTCGCCTGGCCGGAGCTGCCCCGTGAGCTCTCCGGGCCCGACGAACTCGTCGATCAGCTCGTCGACGCCAAGCTGCGGGAACGGGCCGGGATCACCGCTGTCGACGAACACGGCCTCGCCTTGGCGCTGCGTCGACCGGAGGAGGCCGAGACGTTCGCGGCCGACCTCGCAGACCGGCTGTGCGCGCTAGGGATGCCGGACCGTACCTACCTGTCCTGGCGGGATGAGCTCGGCCTGCACCGCCGTTCCGTCACGGGACGCCGCATCGCGACCACCCGCCGGGTCGCCTGAACCACCGTCGCGGTCGGCCCCGGCGGACAGCGACGCCTGGGCGATCGCCGCTCCGTAGCGGGCGGCGCCCGGCGACGGCAGCGGGCAGGCGGTCATCGGCGGCACCGTCAGCGGGCAGAAATGGGTGCCGTCCGGGCTGCGGACGGTCACGAAGCCGCTCGGCCCGCAGGTCTCGCCCCTGGTGCAGTGCAGGGTCGGCGTGAACCGGCCGTTGTCGGTCACCACCCGTCCCGCCGGTGCGACGGTGACGACCCCGCCGGGACGATGGTCGGCGGCGATCCGCTGCCACACCCGGTCCAGCGCGGTGCGGCCCGCGGCGTCCACCGGCTGGTCCGACCGCGGCGGCGCCTCCACTAGGACGACGGCGACCCCGGCGGCGGTCAGCTGATCCACGGCCTGGCCGACGTCGGCCCGGTAGGCGGCGACCAGATCCCGGCCGCGCATGCAGGGGGTGCCCTCGTTACCGGAGAACGCCAGCGCCGCCACGGTCGGACGGAACGCGCGGAGCTGGACCGCCAGATCGGGGAGCCAGTCGCAGGGGGCGGTCCCGCCCCAGGTCCGCACGAGCGCGGTGGCGTGCCGGTCGGCCTCCACGTCCCGGGTGAACACCGCCCCCCGCCTCCCAGGCCAGCGAGTCGCCCCACAACACGACCCGCTGGCCCGCGACCGATCTGGTCCGCGACGCCGGATGCTGCACGACCCAGGTACCCGCGACGAGCACCAGGGCCGTCACGAACAGCCACGAGATCGGGCTGAGTCGCCTGGTCCGGCCGATCACCATCGTCCGGCGGTCCGCATCCGACGGGGCCGACCGTCCGGATCGTAGATCGCGTGGTAGAGCGATCGTGCCCAGGCCTGCTGGACCCGGCCGAGCTGATGCGGGGTGTGCGGTACCACCCGCCCCGGCGGACGATCACCGACCCGCCCGCCGGCGTGCCAGGCGGCCAGCGCCGCCGCCCGTTCGCGGAACAGGGCGAACCCCGTCTCCGGGTCGATCAGGTCGTCGTCGGGACCGTCCCAGTCCAGGTGCTCACGCCACAGGTTCAGGCGCAGGTCACGGGCGTACACCCGGGCGCCGTCGCCGAGCCCGCCCGGGTCGTGTGGCTCCCGCGGGTCGAGCTCGTCGTCGATGGTCGCCACCGCGAGCTCGCTGTCATGTGTCCAGGACCGACGGTTGAGGTTGTCCGACCCCACCGACGCCCACACGTCGTCGACCGTCACCGCCTTCGAGTGGACGTAGACGGGCGTGCCCGCGTGGTTCTCCACGTCGTACACCGCGACCCGGTCACCGCCCGCGTCGCGGCAGACCTGAAGCGCCTGCTGCCGGCCGACCAGGTTCGGCGGCAACGACAGCGCCCCGCCCTGGGTCGGATGCCGCGGCACCACGATGATCAGATGAAGCCGCGGGGAGCGGCGCAACGCCTCGGCGAACAACCCGGCGACCTCGATGGACCACATGTACTGGTCCTCCAGGTAGATCAGCTGGCTGGCCCGCCGCAGCACCTTCTGGTAGGCGCGGGCGATCGAACGCTCCCCGACCCGCGCGAACGGGTACGGCCCCCACCGCCGTCGCGGGTAGGTCCGCAGGATCTGCACGTTGTGCGAACCGGCCGGTGCCGGGTCGGCCTGCTGCGGGTCGGGCAGCGGCTCGGTGGACGTCGCCACCGGACGCAGCCGGTAGTACAGCCGCCGCACCGGGTTCGGGTTCTCCAACGACGTCGGATCATCCCAGCGTTCGCGGAACGTGTACTCGAGATCACCGACCGCCGGGCCACGCACCTCGACCTGAAGGTCGTGCCAGGGCGGGGCGTCGCCGTACGCCTTCGCGATCGGCTGGCTCTGCGGATCGCCGGCGTGGGACGCGTCGTCGCGCCGGTTGTGACACAGGTCGATCCCGCCGGCGAACGCGATGCCACCGTCGGGGTCGCCGCCGCGGCGGGCGATCACGAGCTTCTGGTGGTGCGAGCCGCCGGCGCGCACCCGCTGGTCCAACGCGACCTGGGCGCCCGCTTCCACCAGCCGTTCGGCCAGCAGCCGGTTCGGCTTCGAGCTGAACGAGAGCAACTCCAGATGCGAGCGCCAGAGCAGCCCACGCACCGTGATCCCACGGGCGGCCGCCCGGCCCAGCACCTCACCCACCTCGGAGCCGGCACCGTCCAGGCGCTGGTCGAGATCGCCGCGCCAGTCGGTGAACAGCAACAGGTCACCGGCGTCGAGGCTCTCGACGGTCGTCAGCAGCCGGCTGAAGTACTCCCGGCCGTGGATGAGCGCCACGACCTGGTTGCCGGTCGTCCACAGCCGCCCGTCACCGCGCCGTCGATCCAGCGCGGTGTCCGGGTTGCCCCGCTCGTCGCCCGCGAGGAACCAGGACGCGAGCGTCTCCTCCTTGCTGGGCACGGGTAACACTGTCGCGCCGTCAACGGTCACCGTCGCCTCACTTTCTGCTCCCAGTTCCAGTACGACCCATACCGCCTCTTACCAGACCGCGAAGCCGGGGGACGTGACCGGACTCATAGCCATCGCCCCTGTGGGACAGTCTCGGCATGCGGCCCTCCGGCGTACCACTGATGGTGACGTTCGGCCTGACGGCCGGGGTGGCCTACGGACTGCCGTCGCTGGCGACCCTGCGCCGGGCCCGAATCCGGCTCACTCCACGTCTGGCCGGGATCGGCACGCCCGACCATGTCGCGCTTACCTTCGATGACGGACCTGACCCGGCATCCACCCCATTGTTCCTTGCGGTGCTCGCCGAGCTGGAGGTAAGGGCCACCTTCTTCGTGCTGGGCAGTCAGGTCCAGCGGGCGCCGGGCCTGGCCGCGGAGATGGTCGCGGCCGGGCACGAGCTCGGCGTGCACGGCTGGGATCACCGCCCCATGCTGCTGCGCGGCCCCCGCTCGACCCACGACCAGCTGCTGCGCACCCGCGACCTGATCGCCGAGGTGACCGGCCAACCGCCGCGTCATGTTCGCCCACCCCACGGCATCCTGTCGTCCGGGGTGCTGCTGGCCGCCCGGGCCCTGGAGCTCACCCCGGTGCTCTGGTCGGCCTGGGGGCGGGACTGGACCGCCGACGCCACCCCGGCCAGTGTGCTCGCCACCCTCGCCCCCGACCTGCGCGGCGGCGCCACTGTGCTGCTGCACGACAGTGACTGCACCAGCGCCCCCGGTGCCTGGCGCAGCGCGCTGGGCGCCCTGCCCGAGCTCGCCGCCCGCTGCGACGACGCCGGGTCGCGGGTCGGCCCGCTGGCCGACCACGGTCTGTTCGACCACGGCCTGTTCGACCGGGCCTGACGCGGCACCGGTGATGAATGCGACATCACCGGATACCCGGCGGCATTACCACGATGCGACGCGTCTCGTCTATTTGCTGCACCGATAGATAACCTCGCTGCCCAAATGACGACTGGTCATTGGCGGCTCGTCGGGTAATCCCGATGCTTGCCGCCTGCGTCCGTTTTCGGGTGGTCTGCGCGCCTGTTGGTGTCCGGTCGGTGTCCAGGGTGGGGGTCGGCTGGCCGGAACGGCTGCCGCATCGCGGACGAACCCACTGATACCCGCAGTTCGCCGCGCCCGATCCCCGTATTATTTCCGGCATGTCGGATGCCTTACCGGGGATCGGCGCCACCATCTCGCCGACGCCGACGCCGACGCCGTCACGACCACGGGTATGTCCTTCATCGCGTAGAGTGGATGAGTGTCCGAACCCTCTTTCGTTCGCGTCCGCGTCATGGGCCGGACGTTTCGCCGCTGATACCCGGGTATGTGATGACGGCCAGTGTTGTGCCGCCGTCGGCCGCTGAAGCCGGCACCGTCGAGGGCTCCGCACCGATTCGAGTCCTCGTCGTAGACGACCATGAGCTCTTTCTGCAGGGCCTGCAGACCGTGCTGGAGATTGAGGACGACATCAGTGTCGTCGGTCAGGCCGGCGACGGCCAGGAGGCGCTGTCGCTGGCATCGGGCACCCTGCCGGACATCGTCCTGATGGACGTGCGCATGCCCGGCCGCGACGGCATCGCCGCCGCCAGCGCCATCCGCCGAGCGGTGCCGCGGACCAGGATCGTGATGTTGACGATGTCGGACGAGGAGTCCGACCTCTTCGACGCGATCAAGGCCGGTGCCGTCGGGTATCTGCTCAAGTCCATCCCGCCGCACGAGGTGGCCGACGCCGTCCGCGCCGTGCACAACGGCCAGAGCCTGATCAGCCCCTCGATGGCCTCGAAGCTGATGGTCGAGTTCGCCACCATGGCCCGTGGTTCGGATGATCGACCACGTGCGCCCGCCCCCCATCTGACCGCCCGTGAGCTCGAGGTCCTGCGACTGGTGGCCGAGGGCCGGGCCAACCGCGAGATCGCCCGCAAGCTGTTCATCAGCGAGAACACGGTCAAGAACCACGTGCGCAACATCCTCGACAAGCTCCAGCTTCACTCCCGGATGGAAGCGGTCATGTACGCCGTCCGCCAGGGCCTGTTCGACATCGAATGACGCCACCCGCGCGCTGAGCCCCTACCGGTGGGCCGGGTACCGGCGGGTACCGGCGGGTACCGGCGGGTACCGGCGGGTACCGGCGGGTACCGGCGGGTACCGGCGGGTACCGGCGGGTACCGGCGGGTACCGGCGGGTCCCGGCGGGTACCGGCGGGTCCCGTACCGGCTGGCCCGTACCGGCGGTCTGCGCCGCCCTTGGCGCCGAGGTCTGCGCTGAGCTTTGCGCCGAGGGCGGTGGCTGAGGGCGTTCGCTGAGGGCGATCAGGCTTCGGAACATCGATGGACTGACCTGAGTTAAGCCATGGTGACTCAACTTCCTGACGTGAGGGTGGACCACATGGCACAGCACAGGGTGTTGCCCGTCCTGCCGCTGGACGACGCGGTCGTCCTGCCCGGCATGGTGGTGTCCCTCGACCTGGCCGACGACGAGACCCGTGCGGCCGTGGATGCCGCCCGTGCCGGCGGGGCTCCCGGCGCCTCCGACGCTCGGGCGCCGGGCGTCTCCAGCCGGCCCGCCGGGGGCGGCGCGCAGGTGCTGCTCGTCCCACGGATCGACGGTCAGCTCGCCCAGGTGGCCGCGGTCGGGGTGATCGAGCAGACCGGGCGGCTGCCGCGTGGCGGTTCGGCCGCCGTGGTGCGGGGGACGTCCCGCGTCAGCGTCGTCGCGCTGCGTCCGGCACCGCCCGCGCCCGACGCTGACGCCGCCGCGGGTGACGCCGGTGCGGGCGATGCTGTCGAGGTGCGCTGGGCCGAGGTCCGTGACCTCGAAGCCGGCGCTGACGAAGGTGCGCAGGGGCTGGCGCGTGAGTACAGGGCGCTGGTCACCGATCTGCTGCGCCAGCGTGGTGCGTGGCAGATCCTCGATTCCGTCGCGACGATCACCGATCCGTCGGTGCTCGCCGACACGGCCGGCTACGCGGCCTATCTGAGCACCGCGCAGAAGGTGGAGCTGCTCGGCACGCCGGCGGTGGGTGCCCGGCTGCGGCTGCTGGTGAAGTGGACGAAGGGGCATCTCGCGGAACTGGAGGTGGCCGAGACCATCCGCCGGGACGTCCAGGAGGGGATGGATCGCCAGCAGCGTGAGTTCCTGCTGCGTCGCCAGTTGGCCGCCGTGCGCAAGGAACTCGCGGAACTGGACGGGAACGAGGCCGACGGCGGTGCCGGCGGCGGGTCGGAGCCGGCGGACTACCGGGCTCGGATCGAGGCCGCGAACCTGCCCGAGAAGGTGCGGACGGCGGCCGTGAAGGAGGTCGACAAGCTCGAGCGGACCGCCGAGTCCTCACCCGAGGGCGGCTGGATTCGCACCTGGCTGGACACGGTCCTCGACCTGCCGTGGAACGTGCGTGCCGAGGACTCCTACGACATCGCCGCGGCCCGGGCCGTGCTCGATGCCGATCACGCGGGGCTGGCGGACGTCAAGGACCGGGTCATCGAACATCTGGCGGTCCGCCGTCGCCGGGCCGACGCGGGGCTTGGCGTGGTCGGCGGCCGGCGGGGCGGCGCGGTGCTGGCCCTGACCGGGCCGCCCGGGGTGGGCAAGACATCCCTCGGCGAGTCGATCGCGCGGGCGATGGGCCGTCCGTTCGTTCGGGTGGCGCTGGGCGGGGTGCGCGACGAGGCGGAGATCCGCGGCCACCGGCGCACCTACGTCGGCGCGCTGCCCGGGCGAGTGGTGCGGGCGATCCGCGAAGCCGGCGCGATGAACCCCGTCGTGCTGCTGGACGAGGTGGACAAGCTCGCCGCCGACTACCGCGGCGATCCGACCGCGGCGCTGCTGGAGGTGCTCGACCCGGAGCAGAACCACACGTTCCGTGACCACTATCTCGAGGTGGAACTGGATCTGTCGGACGTGCTGTTCCTGGCGACGGCGAACGTGCTGGAGGCGATCCCGGCGCCGCTGCTCGACCGGATGGAGGTCATCCGCCTCGACGGCTACACCGAGCAGGAGAAGGTCGTCATCGCACGCGACCATCTGCTGCGCCGGCAGCGGGAACGCGCCGGACTCGCCGCCACGGACGTGACCGTCGAGGACGACGCGCTCGCCCTGCTGGCGGGCGAGTACACCCGCGAGGCCGGGGTGCGTGACCTGGAACGGGCGATCGCCCGACTGCTGCGCAAGATCGTCGCGCGGACCGCGCTGGGCGAGGCGACCCTGCCGGTGACGGTGGGGGCCGCGAACCTGACCGGCTATCTGGGCCGGCCGAGGTTCACCCCGGAATCGGCGGAACGCACCGCGTTGCCCGGCGTGGCGACGGGGCTCGCCGTGACCGGCGCCGGCGGGGACGTGCTGTTCGTCGAGGCATCGCTGGCGGACGCGGAGACCGGCGGCTCGGGGCTCACGCTCACCGGTCAGCTCGGTGACGTGATGAAGGAGTCGGCCCAGATCGCCCTGTCCTACCTGCGTTCGCACGGGGCCGAACTGGAACTGCCGGTCGGGGACCTCGCCGAACGGGGGGTCCACGTGCACGTGCCCGCCGGTGCCGTGCCCAAGGACGGGCCGAGCGCCGGGGTGACCATGACGACGGCACTGGCGTCGTTGCTGTCCGGGCGGCCGGTGCGCGCGGACGTGGCGATGACCGGGGAGGTGTCGCTGACCGGGCGGGTGCTGCCGATCGGCGGGGTGAAGCAGAAGCTGCTCGCCGCGCACCGGGCCGGCCTCACCACCGTCCTGTTGCCCCGGCGTAACGGGCCGGATCTGGATGACGTGCCCGCCGCGGTGCGCGAGGCACTCACCGTCCATCTGGTCACCGACGTGCGGGAGGTGCTGGAGCTGGCCCTGGAACCCGGTTTCGACCCGGCGGCCCGTTCCCGGCAGGCGCTCGCGGCCTGAGATCCCTGTTGGGGGGCCAAACAGGCACGCAAGGGACGGCTGGCCACAGCTGCGGGGCGACGCGCCGTGGACAAGGTAAACACCATGTGACGGGGGTGCACGAAGGCCCGATCGGAGCTACGGTCGGGGCGTGGATGGTGGCCGCTGTCTTCGGCAGGAGCGCATCGCGCAGCAACGCATCCTGGGGCTTAGTCGCCGAGGGGTGCGGCAGAGACCGCGCGACAATCGTGGGCCGGCGCATCTGCCGAGCCGACCGCCTGGCCGGCGAAGGCGCCGCTCGCACTGACCGGTCATCCAGCCGGACCGACCTGGTGCTCGTCGTGACCCAGCGGCCCGCTACAGTTATCGGATCCCATGCCACCGTGGCGAAGGGGCCCGAACGAGGTGGACGTCCTCAAGCAAGGCTGGGTCGGTCTTGCCCTGTTCTGCGCGGCTCTGCTGCTGATGCCCGCTCTGGTCTTCGGCTACGACAAGGACGCCTCGAGGGCCGACGAGGTCCGCGCCAGTCCCCGGCCCGCGGCCGCGACCACACTGCCGCTGCCGGTCGGCACCGGCATCTTCCCCGCGCCCAGACCGGTACTCGCCTTCGCCGGCATCCAGGCGGACCAGCCGATCGCCGGATTCCGGCGGATCGAGATCAACTCGCTGTCCTACACCGGGCCACTCAACTGGGTGCTGAACGGACCGATCGAGCCCTACCAGATCAGCCTCGCCCAACCGCCGTACATCTTCGCGCCCGGTCCGGACCAGGGCTGGCAGACCGACCAGGTACCCAACGGGCAGTACACCCTGACCGCGATCCCGGTCCGGGAACCGGACATGGCGATCTCCGTGTCCTTCACGGTCAGTAATCGCGTGAGCGTGTCCGGTTGATCGCTGGTCCGGGCGCGTGACGAGGCCGTCCGAAGACCTTAGTGTCAGCGGGATGGATCGTCTGGTGTGGATCGACTGCGAGATGACAGGCCTCGACGCGACGTCGGACCTGCTGCTGGAAGTTGCCTGTCTCGTTACGGACAGTGAACTTAATGTGCTCGACGAAGGCATCGATCTGGTGCTGGCCGCGCCGGACGAGGCGCTCGACGCGATGGTCCCGGTCGTCCGGGACATGCACAGGACGTCCGGTCTGACCACCGCCGTCCGCGCGTCCACGCTGACGTTGGCCGACGCGGAGAAGCTGGTGCTCGACTACGTCCGGGAGCGGGTTCCCGAGGTGCGGCGGGCCCCCCTGTGCGGAAACTCGATCGCCACCGACCGGACGTTCATCGCCCGGTACATGCCCGCGCTGGACGGCCACCTGCACTACCGGATGATCGACGTATCGTCGATCAAGGAACTCGCCCGCCGGTGGTACATCCGGACCTACTACGCCGCCCCGGCCAAGCGCGGCGGCCACCGCGCGCTCGCCGACATCCAGGAAAGCATCGAGGAACTGCGCTACTACCGTGAGGCCCTGTTCGTCCCCGCGCCGGGACCCGGCACCGAGCAGGCCCGCACCATCGCCGCGGACGTGCGCGCCCGCACCGAGGCGGCCCAGGCCGGCCTCGTCGCCCGTCGGACCGACGCCGCCGACGCGACCGCCAGTTGAGATAACTGTTGCCGGCCCCCGTCCACGTGGCCGCTGTGACCGGTATGATGCCTGTGCACGGTGAGGCGCCCACGGCGCCACGCCGTACATGGTGGGTGTAGCTCAGCTGGTAGAGCACCGGGTTGTGGTCCCGGTGGTCGCGGGTTCAAGTCCCGTCACCCACCCCAGATTCCTTCTCGCCTGCGCGAGTTTCCTGGCCGCCCGCGATGTCTGATCGTGGCCGGTCCTTCTCTCCCTGCTGAACGGTGATCATGCCTGTCCGCCTGCATGTCTGCCTGTGGGCGGGAAGAATCGGTGGGGGTTGGTGGTTGTGCGGGGCAGGTAGTTGCTGATGCAACTATCCGGCCGCTGTCGCAGCCGTACGTGTGAGAGCTACTGGAGGACGTCATGCCCGCCGTGACCGCCGATACCGTCCACCTGCCGCGGTTGGCCGAGCCTGGCCTCGGCGACGTCGACCGTCCGGTGCGCAGGATCACGACCGCGCCGGGCGGGTACGAGGGGGAGGGCTTCCCGGTGCGCCGGGCCTTCGCCGGGGTGCGGCTCGCCGACCTCGACCCGTTCATCCACATGGACGAGATGGGTGCCGTCGACTACGGGCCCGGTGAGCCCAAGGGCACGCCGTGGCATCCGCACCGGGGCTTCGAGACCGTCACCTACATGATCGACGGGACGTTCCAGCATCAGGACTCGCATGGTGGCGGCGGGCTGATCGCCGATGGTGCGACGCAGTGGATGACCGCGGGAGCGGGCATTCTGCACATCGAGACGCCGCCGGCGGAGCTGGTGGAAAGCGGTGGGCTGTTCCACGGGGTGCAGCTGTGGGTGAACCTGCCGGCCAAGGACAAGTTCGCCGCGCCGCGCTACCAGAGCATCGAGGGTCCGCAGGTGGCGCTGGCCGCGTCGCCGGATGGTGGCGCCCTCGTGCGGGTGATCGCGGGAGACGTCGGCACGCGGCAGGGGCCTGGCTCGACGCACACGCCGATCTCGGTGGTGCACGTGACGGTGAGTCCCGGTGCGACGGTGCACGTCCCGTGGAACCCGGAGTTCAACGCGCTCGCCTACGTGCTGGGCGGGCGCGGCGCGGTCGGGCCGCAGCGGACGGCGATCGAGGCCGGTCAGCTGGCCGTGTTCGGTGCCGGTGACCTGGTGACGGTCGCCGCGGCCGAGCGGCAGGACTCGGTCAGTCCGCGGCTGGAGGTGCTGTTGCTCGGTGGACGTCCGATCCGCGAACATGTCGAGATGCACGGGCCGTTCGTCATGAACACCCGCGCGGAACTGGTCCAGGCCGTCGAGGACTACCAGGCCGGACGCCTCGGTGTCATCCCCGCCGACGCCCTCATGCCACACCGCGTCTGACGCCACACCGCCTCCAGAGACCCGCACCGGGCTCTGCGGCCACACCGCATTCGGGGTGCCGGTCCCGCGCGTACGGACTTGTACCCGGATGTACGAGGCGGGTGCCGTGCGGGAAAGGCGTCGGTATGCTCGCGGTATCCGGAAAGCCTTCGGTTCCTTGCGGGTGATTGTGCGGTGCCGCCATCATCGATGGTGTCGGATTCGCTGAACCTGCGCGAGCGACGGGGATGGCGATGCTGCGCAAACCTGAAGCGGTGGGTGTGGATGCCGATCGTGGGTCCGGTTTTCGGCTGGTGGAATGGCCAGCCGAAAGTTTCCTCGGGCAGATTCCCACGGTCGGCCGCGAGGAGATTCTCCGGCTTGGTACGCCACGCGTTTTCGCCGATGAAGAGGCGTTGATGTGGGAGGGTGACCAGT
>NZ_CADCWS010000108.1 GCF_902806475.1 Candidatus Frankia nodulisporulans | reverse complement strand
TCACGGTAGACTCCCGATACCGACTGGTCTGGGAGATCGGCCACGCACTGAACACCACCCTGAACATTCTTCCCGGTAATCACGCGATGAACGAGGTCTACGGCGGAACCCAGGGCTGCCTCCACTGGGGGATCGGGCTCACGCCGTTCACGCAGTACCACCTCGACATCATTTCCCCGGGAACCGTCGTCCGTAACGACCAGGGCGACGTCATGCTCGGCACGCCGACCGATGCCACATCCTCGGCGGCACCCCCAAGAAGTCCGGTTGGTCTGGCCACCTGACCGGTCGGGGCGAGGTTTTCCTCGTCTCTCACCGCACTACCGTGGATGAATGGAAGGAGGTGATCACTGTGGAGAAGGTCGCGCAGAAGAAGATCCAGGTGAAGAAGAACGACCGCTACCTGGGCACCCTCCTCGGCTGATACGCCGCGGAGTAGGGGTGGGTCGACTGGACCGGGTCGGCCCACCCCTACTCAGGGCGCTTTCACGCCGCGTCCGACGCTGGTTCGCCAGCGGCCCCGAGTTCTCCACCCGGTCATCCCGCCCGCCACGCGCACAGCCGTTCGTGCTCCACCGTTCCGTTTTCCGTCGTGTCGCGCATCCTGGTGGTCCTCATGGCACAGTTCGTCGTGCATCCCGACTCCCATCGGGAGTTCCCTGGCCCGCATCACACGTTCTGCCTGCTCACCCAGGCCGACCGGGCCGCCGACTTCGCCCTGACCGAAAGCGTCCGCTACCGCGAGGTCGTGCACCGCACGATCGAGGCCGATCAGAGCCTCGCCGAGGCCCTGCGCGACCCGCGCACGCCCACCGACGCCGACGTGTTCGTTATCTGCCCCGACCGTTTCCTGGTCTCCCCCGAACCCGCGGAGATCGGGCCGGGCCGGCGCCTGGCGGTCATGCCGTGTGGCTCCACTCCCGTCACCGACGCGCACGTCGCCTACTTCCTCGATGTCGTGCAGCGCACCGACAGCGCCGCGCTCGAGGCCCGCGCCGACCGGCTGTTCGAAGCCCTCGGCGACGCGGACGAGGTCCTGCTGGCCGACCACGCCGGCCACGCCTCGGCCCGCCTGGGCATCTCCGGTGACTACGAGTGGAACCAGCAGGCCGGGGTGCTCGGCCCGGGCGAGCAGCAGATCGCGCCGTCCGGTGAGGCCAGCGCCGCGCCGACCGGGCTCTACCGGTTCGACACCGCCAGCCGGCTCGCCCTGCACGGCAGCATCGCCCTGCGCGGCGCGCCGATCGTGCACCGCGGCGACGACCCGGCCGTCCTCGACGAGCAGGCCGACCTGTTCGCCGACCTCGACGTGCTGCGCGACGCGACGATCGTGCTCGACCTCGCCGACGGCGCAGTCACCGACGTGCGCGCCATCGACCCCGCCGGTCAGCGCGCCGTCGACGCGCTCGGCAAGCTCCACGCCGCCGACGAGTCCTACCGGATCGTCTGGGAGTTCGGGATCGGGCTGAACCCCGAACTCGTCCAGCAGCCCGGCAACTGCGGGCTCAACGAGATGTTCGGCGGCGCCGACGGCACCGTCCACCTCGGCTTCGGGCTTACCCCGACGACCCGGTACGCCCTGACCTTCACCTGCGCCGACACGGTCATCACCGACGCGGAAAGCGGTATCCGGATCGCCGGCTCCCGTCCGCGCCGTCCCCGCGGCGACACCCACCCGGCGGCTCAACCGGCGCCGCACTCCCAGCTGTGGCTGCTGAGCCCACCCGACCGTCACCGCCCACCCGTCACCGTCCCCCACGCAAGGAGGCCCGCGATGACCGACGACCCGCGCAGCTGGTACGGAGACCCACGTGCGGCCGCCGCCGCCCGCACCGCTGACCTCGGCGCGTTGCGCACGCAGGTCGACGACCTGCTCGACGCCATGATCGCCAAGTTCTACGCCGAGATCCCCTACGCGGACCACCAGGCCCGCGGCGAGGAGCTCAACCTCGAGTACTACAAGCGCCACAACATCGAGACCATCCTGCGCCTGCGCCGCAAGCGCACCATCGACGCGCTGGCCATCAACTACTTCACCAAGCGTGACCCGGTCCGCGGTGCCGCCTGGGCCCACTACGTCGAGGACGAGATGCTCCACGACGAGTGGTTCGCCGGCGACCTCGGTCGCATCGGTGTCACCAAGGACGAGATCTACTCCACCGACCCGTTCCAGGCCACCAAACTGCTCACCGGCTACCTGCAGTACGGCATGGAGTTCGAGGGCACCCCGCTGGCGTTGCTGTGCAGCGTGTACTTCGTCGAGTACACGACCACCAAGACGCAGCCGTCCTGGGTGAAGAACCTCGAGGAGAAGCTCGGCCGGGAGAAGGTCGCCGGCGCCCGCCGCCACGTCGGTACCGACATCGACGACGAGCACGCCGACTTCGTCTGGGGTGTGCTCACCTCACTGGTGTCCTCCACCGAGGACGAGGCGAAGGTCATCCAGCACATGAGGATCGTCGCGAACCTGTGGGTGGCCTACTTCCTCGAGCTCTACCAGGCCGTGGTCGCCCCGGCGAAGAACTCCTTCGAGGCCGCCGGCTCGCTCGCCGGTCGGTTCGCCTGAGCGCGGCGGCCGGTCAGGCCACGATGCCCGACTTACCGTCGTCGCGGACCGTCATGCCCCGTCTCGACGAGCCCCCCACCGGCCAGGCGTCGGCGTACAACGTCGTGCGGTTCTCCCGCGACACCGACCCGCTCAGCGAGGCCGAGCATCACTGGTTGCGGGCGGGCCTGACCGCCGCCCTGCCCGACCTGCGGATGGACGCCCTGTTCGAGGCCCGGCCAGACCTGTTGCGCGAGGCGCAGCATCTGGTCGTCGGCGTCGAACGCGACAGCGGCGCACCCGTGTCGGCGCTCGGTGCGAGCTGGGCGGCCACCGCGTCCGGCCAGCCGTTCCTGCACATCGGCATCCAGTTCGTCGGCGCCCGGCTGCGCGGCGGCCAGGTGTTCGCCACCAGCTGGCTGGCGCTGCTCGAGGAGGTCATCGTCACCGGTGGTTTCCCCTACCTGGCGGCGCTGCGCACCTACAACCCCGTCGCCTACTGCGCGATGCGCTCCTACGGCGAACTGCCCGGCGCCGCCCTGTATCCGGAGACAGGTACGGCCCCGGAGACAGATACGGCCCCGGCGGGGGGTGCGGGTGGCGACGGGCGGCGCTGGCCATGGTGGGGGGGAGGGCGCGGGCGGCCGCGAACCGCGGGTCATGGCGCTGGCCCGCGAGATCGCGGCCGCTCTCGCCCCGCACGCGCCCTTCGCTGCCTCCAGCGGGCGCCTCACCGGCATCGGCGTGCCCCGCGACCTGTACCGCACCCGTCCACGCTGCGACGACGCCCGGGTCAACGCCCATTTCGAACGGCACACCGAGCCCGGTGACCGCATTCTGTGCGTGGTGCGCATTCCCGCGGAGACCGTCGAGGCGATCCTGGCGAACTTCGTCCGCCGGACCGACCAGAACCACCGGTCCACGCGTGCCTCCGCCCGCTCCGCGTAACCGCCCCGAACACTGGCCGGTTCTTCTTTCACCCACCCCGACCCCACCGCCGTCGCCCAACAACGCGGTGGGGTCCCAGGACACAGGAGCACAGGTGCTGGATCTGACAGGCAAGGTCGCGGTGGTCATCGGCGCCGCGTCCGGTATCGGCCGTGCGATCGCGATCAGCCTGGCCGCCCAGGGCGCCACCGTCGACTGCGGTGACATCGACACCGCAGGTGTCGAGGAGACCGCCGCCACCATCGTCGCCGCCGGTGGCACCGCGAAGGCGACCACCACGGACGTCCGGCTCTCCGCCGATGTCGACACGCTGCTGACCGGCGTCGCCGCCGAGCACGGGCGGCTCGACATCGCCGTCGGCACCCCCGGCATCAACATCCGCAAGCCGCTCATCGACTACACCGACGACGAGTACACCGCCGTCACCGACGTCAACCTGCGCGGCTCCTTCAACGTCCTGCGCGGCGCCGGACGGATCATGGCCGTGCAGGGCAGCGGCAGCATCATCGTCATCTCGTCGATCTCCAGCCGCGCCGTCGAACCCGGTCAGGTCATCTACGCGGGCACCAAGGCCGCGCTCGCCCAGATGGTGCGGGTCTTCGGCGCCGAACTCGGGCCCATGGGGGTCCGGGTCAACGCGATCGCCCCCGGCCCGGTCGAGACGGCGCTGACCGTGCCGATCCGTTCGTCCTCGGCCTGGGCGGACGCCTACTCGGAGAAGGTGGCGCTGCGCCGCTGGGCGAAGCCCGCCGAGATCGCCGGCCCCGCCGTGTTCCTCGCCTCGGACGCCGCGAGCTACGTCAACGGCGAGGTCCTCTTCGTCGACGGCGGCTGGGTCGACCTCGACGCCAACTTCGCCGACGAGAAGGCCGTCGAGACCGACACCGACACCGACGCCTCCGCCTGAGCGGCCGCGCATCACAGCACCACAGCACAGCACCTCGCCATCGATCTACCAGGGGGAATCGCACGTGAACATCGCCGTCATCGGCGCGACCGGAGTCGTCGGCCGGGAGTGCCTGACCCTGTTGGACTCGGGCCTGGTACCCGGGGTCGACCGGGTGGTGCCGGTGGCCTCGGGCGGGTCGGCCGGGCGCGACCTCGGCGCGGAACTCGGCCTGAACCTGAAGGTCGAACCGGTGGTCGCGCTCGAGGAGTTCGACCCGTCCACGGTGGACGTCGCCGTGTTCAGCGCCGGCGCCCCGACCAGCACCGCCTACGGCCCGATCGTCGCCGCGGCCGGTGCGCTCGTCGTCGACAACAGCTCGGCCTTTCGGATGGACGACGACGTGCCGCTCGTCGTCCCGCAGGTCAACCCGCAGGCCCTGGCCACCCGGCCGGCCCGCGGGATCGTGGCCAACCCGAACTGCTCGACGATCCAGCTGGTGCGGGCGCTGCATCCGTTGCGCGACATCGGCGAGATCGACCGGGTGATCGTGTCCAGCTACCAGTCGGCGTCCGGCGGCGGGCTGCGCGGCCTGGAACAGCTCGCCGACACCACCCGCGGCCTGCTCGACGGCGCCGACCCCGCGGACACCACCGCCGGCAGGTTCGGCCCGCCGCTCGCGTTCAACCTGATCCCCGAGATCGGCCTGCGCGACGACGACGGCCATTCCCACGAGGAACGCAAACTGCGCCGCGAACCCCGCAAGATCATGGATCTGCCGGGTCTGCGGGTCGCCGCGACCGCGGTGCGGGTCGCCGTCATCAACGGCCATTCCGAGGCCGTGCACGTCACCTTCACCGCCCCCGTCCGCCCCGAGGATGCCCGTGGCGCCCTGCGCGCCGCGCCGGACCTGCGCGTCTACGGCGATCCCGAGCCCGCGGGCAGCCCCGCGGATGCCTATCCGATGCCACGGTTCGTGTGCTCCTCACCGACCGAACGCCGCCTCGTGCACGTCGGCCGGGTCCGCTCCGACCCCGATGACCCGCACGCCCTGTGGATGTGGGTCGTCGCCGACAACCTGACCGTCGGCGCCGCCCTGAACGCCCTCCAGATCGTCGCCCTCGCCGCCGGGATGCCCTGGTGGCGCTGACCACTGAGCTGACGGCCGCATCGGACCTCGGGGACGAGTCGGCCTCGGCCGAGGCGCTCGTGCTGAAGTTCGGCGGGGCGGCGTTCGCCGCCCCCGGCGCGCACCGCCGGATCGCCACCTACATCGCCGAGCGGCTGCGCACGGGGGGCCCAGCCGCCTTCGACGACACCACCGGCGATCCGGCCGGCACGTCCGGCCGGAGGCGGGCGGTCGTCGTGGTCAGCGCGGTCGCCGGGGAGACCGATCGGCTCTCGAACGCGGTGCGGGCCGTGAGCCCCGACCCCGACCGGGAACTGCTCGCCGCGGCCCTCATGACCGGTGAGACCGTCAACGTCGCGGTGATGACCGCCGCGCTGCGCGACGCGGGCCTCACCGCACTGCCGCTGGGCCCCGCCGACACGGGCCTGCTCGGCGCCGGCGAGCCGCACAGCGCCGAGTTGCGGGCCATCGACCCGTCCGCGCTCACCGCGCGCCTGGCCGGCCAGCCTGCCGGGACGGTGCTGGTCGTCCCCGGTGGGCAGGCCCTGGATGCCACCGGCCACCCGGTGATGCTCGGCCGCAACAGCTCGGACCTGTCCGCGATCGCCGCCGCCATCGCACTCGGCACCCCGGCCTGCGAGATCTTCTCCGACTCCCCCGGTATCTGCACCGCCGACCCCCGTCTGGTTCCCACCGCCCGCACCCTGGCCACCGTCGACCACGACACGATGATCACGATGTCCCGCCACGGCGCCAAGGTCCTGCACCACAGCGCCGTCGACTGGGCCCGCCGCCACCAGGTGGAGATCCACTGCCGCTCGCTGTTGCCCGAGGGCCGAGTCCATTCGATCGTGGGTACGGCCGCCACCAGTGCGGCGGCCGTGCTCGTCCACACCCACGGTGCGGTCTGGACCGGCGCCGCCTCGCTCGTCCACGACCTCTGCGCCGAACTCACCGCGCAGGGTTCGGACGCCGTCGTCGTCCAGCCCGACAGGTCGTCGCTGGTCCTCGCCGACACGGTCCGGGATCTGCGGGGCCGCGGCCTGCGGCCGTGCCCCGAGCTACGTCTGGTCACCACGCTGTTCCTGGACGGCCGACTCGAGCACCGGCTCGTCACCGCCGAGGACGCCCCCGCCGTCGCCCGCGCCGCGCACGACGCCGTCTTCCGACCGTCCCCGCTCGCCACCGCCGGCGCCCCGCCACCCGCACCCTGACCAGCACCCCACCGCCGGGACCGTCCGCGGACCGTCCGACCTACCGGCGGTCCGCGCGCTGACGCCGGCCGGAGCGGTCAGCGGCGGAGGTCGGCGGCGGCGCGCACACCGGTGGCGGCGCGGGTGATGACGTCCAGGCCGTGGTCGAGGACGTCGGTGCGCCACTGGGCGTCGTCCGGGTTGAAGGCGGCCCGCATCAGGTCGCCGATGTGGGCGCGCCCGGCTTCCTCGACCGGGCCGCGCTGCTGCCACAGCCAGTTGTCCCCCTGGAGGGCACGCAGCACCGTCAGGCCGTCCTGGGTGCCGAACTCGCAGGTGATGGCGGTGATCTCGGGGGCGCCGGACGGCCGGTCACCGAGTTGTGCCACCAGGGCACGGGCGGAGTTGCCGCCGATCGGCGTGGAGCTGGACGTGCCCTCCTCGGAGTCGGTGAGGACGTCACCGAACCAGGCGCGGGCGCGGCGCGGAGCGTCCGGATCGGGGCCGCCGCGAAAGATCGGCTCGGCGGCGCCGCGGGCACCGAGGCCGCTGTGCAGGTCGATGTAGGCGACCCGTTCGTAGCCGGTGAGGAAGGTACCGATGGTGGAGTGCCAGGTGCGGTGGGACCAGCTCGGCGCCGAGCCACCGTAGAAGAGACCGTCCGGATGGGTGTACTGGCCGCCGGTGATCCGCTGCTGCACCTCGCGCAGGCCAAGCCGGTCGGCGTGGGCGAACAGGGCGGTGTCGGCCGCGGCGTGGGCGGGGCCCTCCCAGTCGCCGGGCAGCAGGGCGTCGTGCAGCTCACCGTAACCGCGAGGCGCCGGCGGCTGGTCGTGGTCGATGAAGTTGCGGTTGATGTCGACGTTGTCCTCGTTGACCCGGCGGCGGTGGGCGAAGCCGAACGGGTTGAGCGCGTGGACGAACACGATCGGCAGGTCCGTCCAGGCCGTCTCCCGCAGCACACGCAGCTGGCAGGCGGACCCGGCGAACCCCTCGATGCCGTGCGTCCCGCTGACCAGGACCAGCACCGCCGGCCCCGTGGCGGCGCCGATCCGGGCGACGTCGGTGGTCAGCGCCTCGCCGGACGGGCCGAGCAGCCCGTCCAACGTGCTGGACGCGAGCTGCGCGCCGCGCTCGACGGCCGCGTCCAGAAAACGACGCCGTGCCTGGGCGTAGTCCGCGCTGAAGTACACCTGCCCGTCCTTCCCGTCAGTTCCGGGGCGCGCCGGCCGGTTGGCTGATCCGGCGCCGACGCACCGACGGCCGGAGGCCGCGCCTGGCCACGGGCCTGACCGCGCACCTGGCCGAGCACGGTCACCACGCTGGTGATCCCGATGAGCAACACGAACAGCCCGCGGTAACCGTGGCTGTCCACCACCGCGCCAGCGACGATCGGGAACGCGAGGATCGCGACCTCGAACAGCAGCCCGGCCATCGGCAGCATCCGCACCCGTTCGGCCGGGCCGGCCAGGTTGACCGCGCGGGCCTGGAAGGCCGGCAGCCCCAGACCGTAGGTGCAGCAGTACAGCACCGGGCTGGACCCCACGAACACGAAGGCGACCGAGGCTGCTGTCATCCCGAGGGTGGTCAGGGCGACGACCCGGTCGGACGCGCTGTCGGAGAGCCTCCGCGCCAGGCCCAGCCGGACCGCGATGACGGCGATCGTGTAGGTCACGTAGAACACGTCGAAGTCGAGGTGCCGGCTGTCGGCGAACGTGGTCTGGAAGCTGTTCATCGTGGTGAACACGCAGGCGCTGAGCAGCACCATCGTCAGCGGCACGACGCTCGGCGAGCGCAGCATCCGCCGCACGTCCCTGCCAGCACCACCGTCGTCGCCGGCCGGTGTGCCCCCCGCCCGCGCTGGCTGCGACCCGGATGTCGACACCGCTGGCGCGGCCGTGGCCCGGGCCGCGTTCGCCGCCGCCAGCCGGCGCAGCTGCACCGTCAGCGGGACGACCAGCACCACGGCCCCCAGCGCCAGGCCCGCACCGACCAGGAAGACATGCTGGTAGGACAGGCCCGCGTCGCGCAGCCCGCTCCCGAGCACCGGCCCGATACCGAAACCGGCCTGGATGGTCCCGGTGGCGTAGCCGATCAGCGTGGCGCGGTTACGGTCGTCGGACAGCTCGGAGGCGATCATCGGGGCGGCCGTGTAGGTGACCGCCCAGGCGGTGCCCAGCACGATCGCGGCGACCACCAGCGCCGGCCCCTGGGAGTGCACGCTGGCCGCGAGCACCGCGGCCGCCGTGTACACCAGACATGATCCGCCGAGCAGCAGGTTCGGTGCCACCGCCCGCGGATGGCGCAGCAGCAGTGCGAGGGCGATCGCGGTGGGGATCGCCGCCGCCGCGCACAACGCCCCGTAGGTCCGCTCGGTGCCACCGACCGTCTTCACGAACGGGCCGAGCAGCAGCACCCCGAACGCCGACGACGACAGCAGCACAACCCCGAGCAGCAGCCACAGCACCGCGCGGTGGCCGCCCCCGGACGTGGCGTCGCCGCGCCGGTTCATCTCACCGACGTGCTCGGTGTGTACCTGCTCGATGTCTCTCGTCCCACAGCCCCGGCCTCTGGCCACTGTCGCCGATCACTGGGCCGCACTCTCGGCTACCAGCCAGCATCTGCGGATTGAAGGCCGACATCTAATCCGCAGATGCGGATTGAAGCTAGCACCGGCTCCGAACGTTCGGACCAGCAATCCACATCTCGACCGGCCACCTCCGGACAGGACAGCCACGCCCTCCGTCAGTCATCGCCGGTCTTCCCGGCACCCGCCGAAGGTGTTCACAACATCCACCGGAGCTTGTCAGCGCTCCCGGTACAGAAAGCCGTGGCCGAGCAACCAGGAGACGTCCACCCGCGCCGGCGCACCGGGAATGAGGGTCCCGTCCAGCTGGTACTGAAGTCCGCCGCCGGGCTGCCCGAACCAGCCCGCGATCGGGCCGCCGTAGACGGCGAATGGCCGCAGGATCCGGTACTCGTGGTAGTCGCAGCCGGCCGCCGGGCTGTCCACCAGGCTCGACGGTGGGATCGAACGCTCACGGTAAGGGGTGTGCGCGGGCGCCAGATAGCGGCCGCCTTCGGCGCCGTAGCGGTCGACGTCCGACCCCGGGGCGAGGACGGTCACAGCCTTCACCGGCGAGCCGTCCGGCCGCAGGACGAAGCCGTCCTGCGGCGGGTAGCGCCAGCCGGCGAACGCCGGGTCCCAGAAGACCTGCAGGAATCGCTGTTGCGGGAAATCCCCGGTGCGCGACCAGAAGTAGAGCTGATGCCCGACCTCGCCGAGCAGCGGCAGGTTCGCCGGCCCCAGCCGCGCGTCCTGCTGGTAGAGCTGCGTGGAGCAGGTGTCCAGCGACACCGTGGGCGGGCGCACCTGCGGCGCCGGCACTCCGGTGACCAGCGGCGGCGATGCCGCCTGAACCGTCGTCGCCCCGCCGAACACGAGCGCCAGCGCGCCCACCGCCGACGCGACCAACCTCCGAGCGCTCACCCGCGACCCTCCACCCCATCACTGCCAGCACGCAATGGTGGCGGACAGTAACATCGTGGCCCCTCGCGCGAACGAAGGTGACGCTGGTGTGTGCCCCGGCGTGGCGTGGCGCACCGCCAGCCGCGCGGGTGACCGGCTGGCCGGCATCGACACCCACCGCGCTCAGCCCTGGTTACGCTGCTGACCATGACGGATGTGGACGGCGACCACCCCGCCCCGGCACCACCCGGCCAGTTCTCCGTCAGCGCGCAGGAGCCGACCCGCACGCCGACGTCGCGGCCGTTTCGTCAGGTGGACGTCTTCACCACGACGCCGCTGCTGGGCAATCCCGTGGCCGTGGTTCTGGACGCGACCGGCCTGGACACCGCGACCATGCAGGCCTTCGCCCGCTGGACCAATCTGTCGGAGACGACCTTCGTCATGCCCCCGACCTCGCCCGCGGCGGACTACCGGGTGCGGATCTTCACCGCGTCGACGGAGCTGCCCTTCGCCGGCCATCCCACCCTCGGGACCTGCCACGCCTGGCTCGAGACCCAGGCTGACGCGGCCAGCCGGACGCGCTTCCGTCAGGAATGCGCCGCCGGACTCATCCCACTGCGCCGCACCCCGGACGGACTGGCCTTCGCCGCACCACCGCCGCGCCGCACCGGACCTGTCGACCCGGGCCTGCTCGCGGGGCTCGCGACGATGCTGGACATCCCCCCGGACGAGATCGTCGACGCCGCCTGGGCGGACAACGGACCGGGCTGGATCGCGGTCCTACTCGACAGCGCCGAGGCGGTCCTCGCCCTACGGCCCCGTGATGTCGACGGGAGCATCGGTGTGGTCGGACCCTGGCCGCCGGGTTCACCGACCGCCTTCGAGGTCCGCGCATTCCTGGGCGGCGGCGGCGTCACCGTGGAGGACCCGGTGACCGGCAGCCTGAACGCCTCCGTCGCCCAGTGGCTGATCGCCACCGGACGGGCCCACCCGCCCTACACCGTCAGCCAGGGTGCGGCCCTTCACCGCGCCGGACGGGTACGGATCACCGTGGACCCCGACGGGACCGTCTGGGTGGCGGGTGCGACCATCACCTGCCTAAGCGGCACGGCCCTGCTCTGACCGTGCCGCCAACGCGGCGACCGGATCAGTTCTCGACCCAACCGTAGCGTTCCGCGATCCGAATGAGCTCGGCGCGAATCCGCACGATCTGCGTGCTCGTCAACGCCGGGTCGACCCGCAGCAGCGTCTCGGTGACCTCCTGCGTGAGCTCCCCGACCGGCAGGACGTCACACAACCCGTCGGCGTCCTCCGCGTGCGAGACAACCCGCACCGGCGCGATCGGGGACACGGACGGCTCCGGCGCCGAGCCCACGATGCGGGCCGCACTGGCTTTCAGCCCGCGTTCGCCTTCTTCCACCTTGAAGTCCATGAGGACACCCGGCACGACAAGATGCTTTTCCACCAGCAGATCGTTCGCGTGGAGAAAGATATCGTCGCCGCCGTCGCTCGGGGCGATGAAACCATAGCCACGAACCTGATCGAACCGAAGAACCTTACCTGTACTCACGACTCACCTCAGCAACACCAGAAAGACTTTGTCCCCGCCGTGACAGCCCGTACCACTCCACCACCAACACAGCGGACCCGACCTAAGGGGACTCAGCATACCCGCCCCGCCAGCACTCTGTGCACCGACTCCGAACCGCCGCCCGACGCGCAGCCCGACAGCGACTCGGCCGAAGCGGGTTCATCGACCATCCGACCCGACTCGGCTCCCATTGACGACCACTTCCGCGAGCATGGGAGCAGAGCCCATGATATCGATCACATGTTCGATAGTCGCATTCGACGGTACTATCCTGACGATGTCGACAGGCCGGTTCCACCCCCCTCTCTCGACGCAGAACCGATCGGCGATCGATCCACCCGGGCGAAGCACCACCCGACCACCCCCGTGCCCCGGTATCGGCAGACCACCCACATGCCCGCCCGCAATGCCAACACTCCGGCCAGAGCAACCCGGGCGCCACCACCGCACCCATTCCGCCCCAGACCCGGCCCCCGACCCGACCGACCCCGACCCACCGGCACCCGACCCACTGGCACCTGGCACCTGGCACCTGGCAGACCGTCGCAGCCAGGGCCACCGTCCGCGGCCCGCGCCCGCCGTGACTACAACACCGTCAGCTGGTGACAGCACCCGCGGGAGCCAGCCCGCCGGCTTGTCCCGGCGGCGAGCTCACATCACATCCTCGCCCCGGCGACTCACCCAGTGATCGGAAGCGCCCTCGCCCCTCAGCGCCGACACCGACACCGACAGCCGCGCGGCACCCCTCGACCGGACGACAGGCGACTGGAAGCAGTCCGCACTCGATGTTCCGGAGAGTCATCACATTCAGTGATTGATCTCGGGAGCGGAAGCGGGCCCCGCCTGAGGATGGGGGTGGATGGTCCGTCGCACCGAGATAGCCGACGAGCCGCCCCGATGCATGCACTCCAGTGCACACAAGGGCAAAAGTCCAGGTCAGGGAGCTAGAAATCCAGCTGCAACCCGAGACCGAAGATCGACGCCACCCCGGCATGGAAAGGCCGGGATCGCCTCGAGAGCACACCAGCCACAACCGAAGACACAGCACTACGATTACTCTAAGTAACAAAAATCAAACGTAACTGGTCAGGTAGCGCTTTGATCGTGGGTTAGGTGGTTGCGGGCATCCAGGG